>JBDSNC010000167.1:0-67655 GCA_039915545.1 Luteolibacter sp. | reverse complement strand
GAGGAAGACAGGAATCCGCCTCGCTTGGGACGAGGAGAGACCCGGGGCGGCACCGGGGCGCGCGACCATTTTCACCATCCTCCGTAGCTCAATAGCAGAGCCTACGCCCGATAAGCGGAAGACCGCGGCGCGAAACCGCGCGGAGGAACCATTCCCCTGTGATGTCAAAGCAGCATGCCCGTCTGTTAAACGGGTCGTCGTGGTGCAAGTCCACGCCGGGGAGCCACGGCTGTGTAGCTGAGACAGATTAGCGTCTCGCTGAAGACGAGAAGAGTCCGGTGCGATCCCGGACGCAGCCGCCATTTTCCAGAAAGCTCCATTGATGTATCAGCTAGCATAGCGGCCTTTCACGCCGCAGAAGCCGGGGCAGCACCGGCATGGAGAGCCAATTTATCCCAGCTCCCGAAGTGTAAGAGTTTTGCACGCCGCCGTGCGAAGGCGGAGGCTCGAGGTGCAAGTCCTCGCGGGAGCACCATTTCCAATGTTGATCATAATGTAACAGTAGCATCCGGCCCTGTGAAGGCCGCAGTGCGGGTGCAAGTCCCGTTGATCAACCCAACTTCCCACCGCGCACACGGTGAAGAGACGAACCGTCGGTCTGCAAAACCGATTGACCCGGTGCAAGTCCGGGGTGCGCGTCCATTTCAGTTAGCCCTGTAGCTCAATCAGCAGAGCTCCCGACTTTGAATCGGAAGGTTGACGGTGCAAGTCCGTCCGGGGCCGCCATTTTCAATGATTTTTCCGGAGGTTGATCCGGCTGCGTCCGTGCGGCGCAGCCCGACCAGCCTCCGGCGGATTTCTCCACATCATCCCGGCGTAGCCCAATGCAGAGGCAACGAGCTCAGACCTCGTCCAGTGCAGGTGCAAGTCCTGCCGCCGGGACTTTTCCCATCAGATCGCGTAGCCCAATTGGCAGAGGCACGGCGTCGAGAACGCCGCAAGTGCTGGTTCAAGTCCAGCCGTGATCACCACCTTCGGACCCGAAGCTTAGGCAGCGAAGCATCCGGCTTTTAACCGGACGAGCAGGGCGCAAATCCCTGCGGGTTCACCAGTTTCATGAAAACAAACACCGCTTCCGGTCCCAGGACCCCATTTTCCATTAATCTAACTATTTCATGAAAAACAAAGAACTGATTTTCCTCGGCGTGCCTGCGGGTGAGCCGATCCAACACGCGCACGAATTCATCCGACACTACATCGCGGATGGAAACGAAGGCGCACGTCTCGGCGAAGAGATCGTCCGGATCGTCGCCGAGCCATTGACGTTTTTCGAAGATCCGCTGCGTGCTCCGCTGGCGCGTGCGATCTACCGTCCGGCGTTCACGCCGCGGGCGGAACCCGCGCCTTGGCGGCAATGGGGCGATGACCTGGAAGCTGATGCCTTGCGGCAGATGGCGAATGCCTGCGCGCTGCCCGTCGCGGTGGCGGGCGCATTGATGCCGGATGCCCATCCGGGCTACGGCCTGCCGATCGGTGGCGTTCTTGCCACCGAAAATGCCGTGATTCCCTACGCTGTCGGTGTCGATATTGCCTGCCGGATGAAGCTCACCGTTTATGATCGCAAGGCGAACATCATCGCCGGTCAGCGCGACCGTTTGGCGAACATCATCGAGAGCGAAACGCGTTTCGGAATCGGATGCAGCTTCAAGGATCGTCGCGACCATGATGTGATGGACGATGACTGGACGGTTTCCCCCGTGACCCGGCATCTCCGTGACAAGGCGTGGTCGCAACTCGGGACCAGCGGCAGTGGAAATCATTTCGTGGAGTTCGGCGCGTTCACCGTGACGAACGATGATCTTGGTTTGCCCTACGGTGAATACCTCGCGTTGCTCAGTCATTCGGGTTCGCGCGGGACCGGAGCGCAGGTTTGCGATACCTACAGCAAGCGCGCGATGGCCCGTCATTCGAATTTGCCGAAGGAACTCAAGCACTTGGCATGGCTCACGCTCGATGAGGAGGATGGGCAGGAATACTGGAACGCCATGAACCTGATGGGACGTTATGCCGCCGCGAACCATGAGCTCATCCACAAGCACATCGCGAAAAAGCTCGGCGCAAGCGTCATCCTCGACATCGAAAACCACCACAACTTCGCCTGGAAGGAACGCCATGTCGTGAACGGCCGGGAGCGCGAGCTCATCGTTCACCGCAAGGGCGCGACTCCTGCCGGAAAAGACGTGTTAGGAATCATCCCCGGATCGATGGCATCGCCCGGATTCGTCGTCCGCGGCAAGGGGCAACCCGAGTCGTTGAACAGCGCGTCGCATGGCGCCGGCCGCGTGATGAGCCGGACGAAGGCGCTGCAGTCGTTCACCTGGAGCGGGACGAAAAAACTGCTGGCCGAGCGCGGTGTCGAACTCATGTCCGCCGGCCTCGACGAGGTGCCGGGCGTTTACAAGGACATCCACACTGTCATGGCGGCGCAATCCGACCTAGTCGAGGTGCTCGGCCGATTTGATCCGAAACTCGTGAAAATGTGTCCACCCGGCGAGAGAGCCGAAGACTGAAGAGATAGGAGATCAGGGATCGGAGATGGAATGAATTCTTCGTCATCCCCGATCTCCTATCCATAATCTCCTATCCCATACCATGAAAGATATCCTCCATAAGACCACTGTCCTGTTATTGAACCGCAACTGGCAGGCGATCCACGTCAAGACTCCGGCGGACGCCTTCTGCATGATGTCCACCGGTGCCGCCACCGGACTCGACGTGCTTGGGGATGATCACATTCAGCCGGTGCGCTGGGACGATTGGCTGAAACTTCCGTTCCGTGACGAGGACAACGCGGTCAACACGCCGCGCGGACCTGTCCGGGTGCCGACGGTTATTGTGTCGGCGAACTATGCCAAGGTTCCCCTGTGCCGTCCGCGCTTCGGCGCTCGTGGCATCTGGGAGCGCGACGGCGGCGTTTGCCAATACACCGGAAGGAAACTAACACCCGGCGACGGCAACATCGATCACGTAGTTCCGCGTTCGCGTGGAGGCGCCTCGTCGTGGCACAACTGTGTGCTTTCGCACCGCGAGATCAACTCGCGCAAAGGGGACCGCCTGCCGCAGGAGGCGGGGCTGCGTTTGCTCCGCAGCCCTGTGGTCCCCCTGGCGGTGCCTGCCTCGGCGCTGATCCGCAATCTCCACGGGATTCCCGACTGGCAACGCTTTCTTGTTAGCTAGGGCATCCGGACCGCGGCCGCTTCTTCTGATTCATTTTTCAGAAACGGTAGGGAAAATTGGCACGGTGGTTGCTTTATATTAAATCGTTGCGACACAACAGGCGGTCCGACTGAGATGCTCCGAGGTTAATGGGTTTTCCGAGGGGATGATCAGTCGGGCCGCTTCCCTTTTCAGGGGTGTTGCCCGGACGGGTGCCGGAAAACGCGGCTTGTCCTCATGAAATGGAGCAGTAAGGCTGCGGGATGAAAAACGCCTTTGCCGCCATTTGGTTGTTCCTGGTTTCCGCCGTCAGTGTGATCGCTGCTGACGCTCCGTATCGACACATCGTTCTTTTCAAATTCAAGGACGACGCGCCGGCCGCCGAGGTGGAAAAGATCGAAAAAGCCTTCGTTGCGCTCAAGGCAGGCATTCCACTGATTCAGGAAATGGAGTGGGGCACCAACGTCAGCCCTGAAGGAAAGGCCGACGGCTACACACATTGCTTTTTTGTCACCTTCAAGTCGAAGGCCGACCTCGACGCCTACCTGCCAAATCCCGAGCATAAGAAGTTCGGTGCCAGCCTCAAAGGGTTGGTCGACAAGGTGCTCGTCATCGACTACGTGGCAAAAAATGCGGAGTGAAAGTGTAACGGGAAAAATTATTTGATCTATTCGATATTCGTGCGATATCAACTACTCAATATTGACCCTTGTTCTCATAGCAAGGTGCATGTCGCGCTGCACGGAGGAAAAAGCCCTGAAGGGAAGGGCGACAGCCGAGTAAGGGAGGCTGAAAATTTATCCTCCGGCAGCGCGATCCTGTTTTTCGGAGGCAATTCCAGATCACGCCACCGCAGTGAATGAGCGGCGGGAGAACCAGTTGAGCGTCTCGCCGAGGAGGCGGGATTCGGTTTCCAGCAGAAGGCGGGAAAACTCGCGTTCGCTGCCGCATTTTCCGATGCGGATGGTCTGGGATTTAAGGAAATCGTGCATTTCGGCGAAGGTGTGATGGCGGGCTTCAAGATCGTTAGCTGCTGCCAGCGAGAGGGCTGCGACGGCGACGACCGGCAGCACGACCGCGAGGAAACCAAGCACGCTTTTCACCTCATGGTAAGGGAGTTGATGGATCAGGTGGTGATCGGTGGCGAGAATCACGACAATGACGAGTTTCAGCGCGGTGGCGGCGATGGCCAGCAGCGAGCCCGTCATGAACGCGCGATGTGCCCAGTGCTGGAGATGCGCGGCTTTGCGCGCTTCCCGGTGATAGAAATGGATCTGCCCGTCGGTGCCTTTCAGCCGGGTTTCAACATAGGTATCGCGGCGGTGTTTCCAATCACCGGGATCGCCCGCCCGGGTGTCGCGGAGGTGGAGGATGCCGATGGTGCGAAGGAACTGATTGAGCGATGGCGGAAACGGCAGTGCGTTCAGATGGGCGGGAATCAGGTGGTTTTTTCCGAAAGCCCGCACAGAGCGGGCAACCTCGGCGGCGAGCCGTTGGAAGGCCCATTGCGATGCAGCGGCTTCCTTGTGCAGCCGCTGGTGGGTGATGAATCCCCAGCCGAGGAAACCCAGTTCAATAAGCAACAGCGCGGCGGGCAGCCAGTAAATGGCGTAGTTTTTCACCTCGTGGGGATTGAGGATCAGCACGGTCACGGCAAAGACGGTGGCGAGGAAATGGGTGCCGACGATGACGAGCGCGGCGGTTTTGAAGAGCGCGCTGTGGTCCTTCGCCCGCTTGCTGGTTTCGCGCTGGACGGCGACCAGACAGCTTTCGACAGACGGAATGGTTCCCGGAGTTTTTTCCGACAGCTCGATTTCCGCCAGACCGGGCGGGAGCTCGGACGGGGCGAAGGTTTTGCCGGAGCCGTGGGGTTGGTTCCACTGCCATTCGGCGGTGATGAGGGGCCGGCCGTCTTCGACTCCGATGGTGACGAGCAGCAGGGGTTTGTGCCAGTTGGCGGCACGTTTCACGACATCGCCAGTGCCGCCGGGTTTTCCTAACGTGCCCTCGCTGACGATGCAGATCAGCACGTCGCTCTTGCGGACAAGTTCGATGTTCGTTTCCTCAAACCGCGACTGGCGGTCGTGCGCCTCGCCGACGGTCAGCTCGTGGATGATGTGCGGGCTTTTCAGTAGTTCAAGGGCCTCCTGTTTTTCCCTGCTGGTGAAATCGGGAACGCCCTTCGAGCTGGCCGCATCGAGATACGCGTCGCGATGCTGGGGGAGGAAAATCCATTGCGGCAAGTCGAGCTCGCGGCACGCGCGGGTGAATGCCATGTCCGCGCCGATCGCGATTTGCGAGAGGCCGCAGAGGTGGTGGTGATCGGTGAGGCCGAGATCCTTGGGGAGTTGTCTGAGTTTTTCGGCGAGCCAGTCCCCGACGCGGGAGGAGAAATCCGCGGGATCGACGGTGGGATGAAGTGACGTGTCGAACCACCGGCGTGAACCGGAGAATCCGACGGTGACGATGAGCGGGAGGCACGGCATGGAGGGGGGGAAACAGGCGCTACCCAAGCAATTGGCGTGCGGGATGTCAGCGCAATTTATCAGATGGGCGGCGGGAGCGGGTTTTCGGCGGCTTTCGGAGGGGCGGGCGAGGGGTGCATTTCCGCTGGTCAGGCGGTCGGGGAAATGTTTTGAAGGCCGCGCGGGCAACCTGTCTCGTTACGATGAATGACTCACAAGCTGGCCACCACGGCCACAATCCTCCGTTGGCGGTGACCACCTTGGCCGCTCTGGGTATCGTTTTTGGCGACATTGGAACCAGTCCGCTCTACGCGTTTCGAGAGTGTTTCTCGGGCCATCACGGGGCACCGATCAATCCGGCGAATCTGGTGGGTGCGGCGTCACTGGTCGTTTGGTCGCTGCTGCTGGTGGTCTCGGTGAAATACCTGTTCATCATCCTCAAGCTCGACAACAAGGGCGAGGGTGGGATCCTCGCGCTTTCCACCCTGATCCGCGGCGCGGTGCGGCGGCTCGGCGGGGAGGATCCGAAAAAAATCCTGCTCTTCGGCCTGGCGGGCGCGGCGTTGATTTATGCCGACGGCATGCTGACCCCGGCAATCTCCGTGCTGAGTGCCGTGGAAGGATTGTCAGTGAGCGCCCCGGCGCTGGAGCGCTGGACGGTGCCGCTAGCGGTGCTGATTTTGTTAGGGCTTTTCTCGATCCAGAAGTTCGGCACCGGTCAGGTGGGTAAATTGTTCGGACCTGTCGTTCTGCTGTGGTTCGGCGCGCTGGCGGTATTAGGGGCTCGCGGAATTTTACTTCATCCCGAGGTGCTATGGGCGCTGAGTCCTTACGAAGGAATTTCGTTCCTCGTCCGCGAATGGAAACACGCGTTTCCGCTGCTTGCCGCAGTGTTTCTCGCGGTGACCGGTGGCGAGGCGCTGTATGCGGACCTCGGCCACTTCGGCACCAAGCCGATCCGTGTCGGATGGTTCTCGGTGGTGCTGCCCGCGCTGGTGTTGAACTACCTCGGCCAGGCGGCGCTGCTAACAGCAGACAAGGACGCGATCCGCAGTCCGTTTTTCCTGCTCGCTCCGGATTTCCTGCAGCTCCCGCTGACGATCCTCGCGACGGGGGCGGCGATCATCGCCAGTCAGGCGCTCATTTCAGGCGCGTTTTCCCTCACCACCCAGGCGGTACAACTCGGCTGTCTGTCCCGCGTCCGGATTTTATATACCTCCGAACATTCGATGGGTCAGGTCTATGTGCCGGTGATCAATCACATTCTCGCGGCCGCCTGCATCCTGCTGGTGGTCACGTTTGAAACTTCGGCGAAACTGGCGGGCGCTTATGGCATTGCGATCTCGCTGACGATGACCATCACCTCGGTGCTCTTCTTCTCGGCCGCGCGTGCTGCGTGGGGGTGGTCGTTGCTGAAGACCTGCGTGGTGACTGGCTTGTTCCTGGCGCTTGACGGCGCGTTCCTCGCTGCCAACGCGTTGAAAATCTATCCATGGGGCTGGCTGCCGCTCGTCGTCGCCGGTGGCGTGATGGGCATCATGCTCATCTGGATCTGGGGTCGCGAGCGTCTCTACATCCGGATCATGCAGGATTCGCTACCGATCGATGTGCTGCTCAAGGATTTGCACAAAGGAAAAATCCACCGCGTTTCCGGCACGGCGATCTATATGAGCGGAAAAGGCCTGCAGGTGCCCACCGCGCTGCTTCACAACCTGAAGCACAACCAGGTCCTCCACGAGCGCGTTATCCTGCTCCACGTGATGACACTCGACCAGCCGCGCGCGAACCCGGATGACATCCTCGACTACGAGGATCTCGGCGACGGCGTCCACCGCGCGACCCTGCGTTTCGGCTTTGCGGAAACTCCCGACGTGCCAACCGCTCTCAAAAACCGCATGCCGGAACACGCGCGTTTCCAGCCTGGAAAAGCCACCTATTTCCTCGGCCGCGAAACGTATGGTGTCGGCAAAAAGGCAACCTTCATGGACCGCATGCGGATGCAGCTCTTCGCCGTGATGGCCCGCAATGCCTCGGCGGCGACGGCTTATTTCCAGCTTCCTCCCGGCCGCGTGGTCGAACTCGGCGCGCAGATCACCTTGTAATCGCAGGCAGCCATTCCCGCATCGCGAAACGTGGCCAATCCATCCGAACTTTCCATCACCGGTCTCGGGGCCTTGTCGGCTCTCGGCGCTGACGTTGCCGCTCATCACGAGGCGGTCCTCGCGCGGCGCGTTCCGTTTCAAAAGCTTGGCGTTTTACTAGGCGATGAAAGCCCGCACGCGCTGCGGCCCGGCGCTTGGATCGAGCCGCGCAAGCTGCTCATCCACCGCAAGTGGAGCCCGGCGACGATGGCCGCGCTGCACGTCGCCCGCCAGGCCATCGCCGATGCCGGATGGACTGCCGAAGATCTCAAGGACGCTGCTCTCGTCGTCGGCACCAGCCGTGGCAATGCGGCGGGCTGGCTCGGACCTTGGCCCGGGCGCCGGCCGTTCAAGCTGATGGCGGCGAGCAACACGATCCACAGCGAACCGGCATCCGCCATCACCATCGAGTTCGGCATCACCGGGCCGAATCACGTGCTCGCCAGCGGCTGCGCGGCGGGCCTCGACGCCATCGGCATCGCGATGATGATGCTCCGCTCCGGACTCGCCACCCGCGCCCTCGCAGTGGCGGTCGATCTGCCGCTGGTCCCGATCCTGTTGGACAACTACGCCTCATCCGGAATCCTCTCCATGCATCCGGACCTCGATCCCTATCATCCGGAAACCTCCGGCTTCATCCCCGCCGAGGGAGCTGCTGCGATGGCCATTGAAATGACTTCCGGTGATTTTCCGAAACTCGTGCACTACGGCTGCAACTCGGACGCCTGCGATCCCGTCGGCATCCCCGCCGACGGCGGACGCACTCCGGAGTTGTTGGAAAAAGCCGTGCAGCTTTGCGGTTCGCCCGTCGCGGTCTGTCCTCACGCCACGGGCACGGCCGTGCAGGGAGTCGCCGATCCCGCTTCGTTGTCGCGTGCCTTCGCCGGCTTCGAGCCGACGCTCCATCTTCTCAAACCCTTCACCGGTCACACCATCGGTGCGAGCGGCATGCTGGAGAGCGTGATCCTTTCTCGCTTCCTCAGGGATCGTCAGTTGCCGCCGAATCTCCCGAACCGCCACCAGCCCGCCGGATTTTCACTACCCTCCGAGGTGCTCGCCGCCAGCGGACCGGTTTACAAACTCTCCCACGGCATGGGAGGTCACAACGCTTTGTTAGTTCTTTCGCCCTCATGAACCCGCCGCCCCGCCTCGAAGTTTCCATGGATGATCAGACCCTGAAGGTGATTCAGGGAGATGAATGTCTCCGCGAGTTCAGCATTTCCACCTCCGCCAAGGGCATGGGATTTGTCGAAGGCACCTATCGCACGCCGACGGGCCGTTTCCGGATTTCGGAAAGGATCGGCGATGGAGAGGCCGGCGGAACCATTTTCAAAAGCCGCGTCCCGGTCGGGAAATGGTCGCCGGGTGAAACCATCGATGTCGATCTGGTGCTCACCCGCATTCTGCGTCTCGAAGGACTGGATGCCATGAATGCCAACACCTTGCAGCGGAATATCTACATCCACGGCACCAACCGCGAGGACATGCTCGGCGGTCCCGCGAGCCACGGCTGCGTCCGTCTGGGCAATGCGGAGATGATCGAATTGTTTGATATGACAAATGAAGGTATGGAAGTTGAAATTTTCCCCATGACTCGGAAACGCGGCAAACTGTTGTTCATCGATTGTGACTCCACACTTTCGACCATCGAAGGCATCGACGAGCTCGGACGCGCGAAGGGTGATGAGGTTTTCGCCCAGGTCGTTGCACTCACCCATGCCGCGATGAACGGCGAGGTTCCGATCAATGAGGTCTTTTCGCGAAGGATGGAGATGATCCGTCCTGACCGCGCGCTGTGTGACCAGGTCGCCGCGCTCTATGTGGAAACCATGGTTCCGGGTGTCGATGAGTTCATCCGGGATTTGAAAAACGACGGCTGGCTGCCGGTGATTCTTTCCGGTGGATTCGCACCGTTGATCATGCCGCTGGCGAAGGTGCTCGGCATCGATCATGTGGAGGCGGTGCCCTTGTATTTTGATGAAGATGGCAACTATTCGGACTATGGCAGGGACTATCCCACCACCCGCAACCTCGGTAAGAACGAGGTCATTCGTGAATGGAAGGAAGCACTTCTGCCCGAACGCGTCGTGATGATAGGCGATGGCGTTTCCGATCTGGAAACCAAACCTGATGTCGATCTGTTCGTCGGATTCGGTGGCGTGGTCGCGCGTTCCCGGGTTGAGCAAGGTTGTGATTACTGGCTCACCGACATGAATGACCGCGGCGGATTGATGAGTATCATTTCCGGTGATGAGATAGGTGATGCGATGGCATAGTTCGCATTGATATAGAGGATACAGATTTAGCTTGCTAGCGGGTCCCGCAAACATAGGGTGCGGTCGACATGAGTACTACTGCAAAGAAACCAGCCGTGAGAGGCGTTCGCTATACCGACGCACAGAAGAAGGAAGTCATCGACTTCGTCACCACTTTCAACACGGCCAACGGTCGCGGTGGCCAGAGCAAGGCTGCCGAGAAGTTCGGCATTTCACAGATCACCGTCGCAGCCTGGCTGAAGGGCGCGGGTGCTGCCGCTCCTGGCAAGAAGATCGTTGTGAAGGCCGCCACGGCTGCAAAAGCGCCGAAGGCAGCGAAGGCTGCAAAAGCACCAAAGGCCGCCAAGGCACCTAAAGCTGCGAAAGCACCGAAAGCGAAGAAGTCGAAAGCCGGTTCGCGCTACACTCCCGAGCAGAAGAAGGAAGTTGTCGATTTCGTCGCCACCTACAACACCGCCAACGGCCGCGGTGGCCAGAGCACGGCAGCCGCGAAGTTCGGTGTTTCTCCTCTCACGGTGATGGCATGGCTCAAGGGAGCCGGCGCACCGAAGGCCGCGAAAAAAGGCAAGACGGCCAAGGCTGTGAAAGCTCCGAAGGTCGCTAAAACCGCCAAGGCTTCCGACGCAGGTTTCGGTGCCAAGCTCAATTCGCTCGTCGCCCTGAACAAGCAGCTCCAGAAGGCTGAAGCTGCTGTCACCAAGGCCCAATCGGTCTTCACCAAGGCGCAATCCGATCTCACCCTACTCAAGGCGAAGTTCAGCTCGCTCAAGGCTTCCCTCTGATCAATCTCTCCCAAAACCCAAAAAACAGGCCGTCTCCCGCAAGGGGGGCGGCTTTTTTGTTACCAGGAAACAGTCGTGTCCATGTCCTTCCAGAGCATCGTCTCGCCATCGAACACGAAGCGTCCGAGGAAGGATTGCTCGTTGATCAGCAGCGGCAGCCAGTGGCGGTCGTCCTCCCACATTCGCTGATAGGGAATCTTGTCCAGGTCCGTCCACACGGGCGCGGCTTCGTCGGTCTCGGTCGGCGTGCCGGTGAAGTCATCCGATCGATAGACATGGCACAGGATGTCCGCATAGTCCGACATGGAAAACCACAGCTCGCCGAGTTTCCGCGGAGCGTGTGGTGTGATGATGAGTTCCTCCTGCGTCTCGCGGATGACGGCTTCGAGCGCTGTTTCGCCCGGATCGATCTTGCCGCCGGGGCCGTTGATTTTCCCTTCGCCCAACCCGCGCTTTTTCTCGATGAGGAGGATCCGCCCGTCCTTGATGATGAACATGAGGGTGGCGTGGATTTCTCCCTGCCAGGAGGTCCAGTCGATGGGTGAAGGGGCTTGCATGAGGGTCAGTTTCCTGCGGCCGCGTAGGCTTCCACGCTGTCGCAGGTGCAGATCAGGTTGCGGTCGCCGTGCACGTTGTCGATGCGGCCAACCGACGGCCAGAACTTGTGCTGGCGCAGATAGGGCAGCGGAAACGCGGCCTGCTCGCGGGTGTAGGCGTGCGTCCAGTCGTTGCCACAAACCGTCTCGCAGGGATGCGGCGCGTGTTTGAGCGGGTTGTCGTTCGCATCTGATTCGCCGCTGATGACGGCGGAAATTTCACCGTGGATGGAGATCATCGCATCGCAAAATCGGTCGAGCTCGGCCTTCGATTCGGACTCGGTCGGTTCGATCATCAGCGTGCCGCCGACGGGCCAGCTCATGGTTGGTGCGTGGAAACCGTAGTCCATCAGGCGCTTCGCCACATCCTCCACCGTGATGCCGCTGGCATCGGATAGAGGGCGGACGTCGATGATGCATTCGTGGGCGACGAGGCCGTCGTGGCCGGTGTAGAGCACCGGGAAATACGGCGAGAGCTTTTTGGCGATGTAGTTCGCATTGAGGATGGCGACTTCGGTGGCTTCCTGAAGTCCGTCCGGACCCATCATCGCGATATACATCAACGAAATCGTGTTGATCGAGGCGCTTCCCCACGGCGCGGAGCACACGGCGCCTTCTTTTGAATCGAGTTCGCTGTGACCCGGGAGATAGGGAAGAAGTTGCTTTGCCACGCCGATCGGACCCACACCCGGCCCGCCGCCGCCGTGCGGGATGCAGAAGGTTTTGTGGAGATTCAGGTGGCAGACATCCGCGCCGATGAGGCCCGGTGAAGTAAGGCCGACCTGGGCGTTCATGTTCGCGCCGTCCATATAAACCTGGCCACCGGCGTCATGGATGATGTTGCAGATGGCGCGGATGGTTTCCTCGAACACACCGTGAGTGGATGGATAGGTGACCATCAGCGCGGCAAGATTTTCGCGGTGCTCCTCGGCGCGGGCGGTGAGATCGGCGACGTCGATGTTGCCTTTGTCATCGCATTTCACGCCGATTACTTTCATGCCGGCCATCACTGCGGAAGCCGGATTGGTGCCGTGGGCGGAAACGGGGATGAGGCAGATGTTCCGGTGGGAATCGCCACGCGCGAGATGGTAGCGGCGGATGGCTAACAGCCCGGCATATTCGCCCTGCGAACCCGCATTCGGTTGGAGGGAAACTCCCGCAAAGCCGGTGACTTCCGCCAGCCAACCTTCGAGGGTGGCGAGCATTTCGCGGTAACCCTGGCTCTGGTCGGCGGGGACGAAAGGATGCAGCGAGGAAACTTCCGGCCAGCTCAGCGGCATCATTTCCGACGTGGCGTTCAGCTTCATCGTGCAGGAGCCGAGCGCGATCATCGATTCGTTCAGCGCGAGATCCTTCGATTCCAAACGCTTCAGATAGCGGAGCATTTCCGTTTCCGAATGGTAGCTGTTGAAAACCTTCTGCGTGAGGAAGTCCGTGCCGCGCGCGTGTCCACCATGCCACACCACACCGGAAACTTCCTTCGCCGCCGCCTTGACGCCAAATGCCGCTGCAATCGTTCCCACGTCATCGGGCGTCGCTGTTTCATCGAGCGAAATCCCGACATGATCCGCATCGATGCGGCGGAGATTGATGCCCGACGCCGCTGCGGTTGATAGAATCGTGGCCGCCTTGCCCGGAACCTTTGCGACGATGGTATCGAAAAACGGACCGATCTCGACGACAACTCCTCCGTCGGCGAGCGCCGTCTTGAGCGCTCCGGTGAGCGAGTGGATCGTGTTCGCAATGTGCTTCAGTCCTTCCGGCCCATGATAGACCGCATACATCGAGGCCATCACGGCGAGCAGCACCTGCGCGGTGCAGATGTTGGAAGTCGCCTTGTCGCGGCGGATGTGTTGCTCGCGGGTTTGCAGGGAAAGACGGTAGCCGGGTTTGCCGCGGGAGTCCACGGACACGCCGATCAAACGGCCGGGCATCTTGCGTTTCAACGCATCCGCACAAGCCATGAATCCCGCATGAGGACCGCCGAAACCAAGCGGCACGCCGAAACGTTGTGACGAACCGACGCAGATGTCCGCACCGAACTCACCGGGGGCCTTCAAAACCGTTAGTGCGAGAATGTCAGCCGCAGCGATGGTCACCGCGCCCGCTGCTTTGGCTTTCGCGAAAAATTCCGTGAAGTCGTCGATGCGGCCGCGGGTGTCCGGATACTGGACGAGCACCGCGAACAATCCTTCGCAGGAGGCGGAATCAAATTTCTCCCAATCCCCGATCACCACTTCGATCCCCAGCGGCTCCGCGCGTGTTACCACCACGTCGATCGTCTGCGGGTGGCAGCGGTCCGAAACGAAGATCGCTTTCCCCTTCGGCTTGCCGGCGAGCGCGAGGCTCATCGCTTCGGCGGCGGCGGTTCCCTCGTCGAGCAGCGATGCGTTCGAAACATCCAGACCGGTGAGGTCTGTAATCATCGTTTGAAAATTGAGCAGCGCTTCCAGACGGCCCTGCGCGATCTCCGCCTGATAGGGCGTGTAGGCGGTGTACCAGCCGGGATTTTCCAGAATGTTGCGCTGGATGACGCCGGGCGTGTGGGTGCCGGAGTAGCCTTGACCGATGAAGGACTTGAGCACCTTGTTTTTCCCCATGACCGACTTCAGCCAGGCGAGTGCCTCGTGTTCCGAGCGGGCTTCCGGCAGGCTGAGAGCGCCTTCCATGCGGATTCCTGCGGGCACCGCGGCGTCGATGAGGGCGCTGAGCGACGGGTAACCGGTATCGCGAAGCATCTCCTCGCGTTCGGAATCAACGGGACCTAGGTGACGGCTGCGGAAATCGGTGCGGGCGGACATTTTTGACAAGAGTTGAGGGCCAGAAGGGATCGGAAAATCCGCATGGTCTCGCGGACGCCCTCTCCAATAGTGGAAAATGCCCCCCGCGCAACTCTCGTTCGTGAAAACTTCCCTCAGACACTTTCTGCGGAAAACAGGCTGGCGGCATCGGCGATCACGCGCTTTTGCAACTTCCGGCGCTTGTCCCTGAGCAGTTTCCACAGCGATGGCGCGAAATTCACTGTGAATCCATGGTTTTCCAACCAAGCGGAGAGGGTCGCGATGTCGTTCTCGTCGCCTAGCAGCTCGGCGATTTCCGCCATTCTGGGATCGATGTGAACCGTGTCCGCCGGCAGAAATCCGACCGCTCCGAGGTAGGCCTTGAGCGCCTTGCGGGCATCGTGGAAATCCTCCTCGGCGCGGTGATCCAGGTGCAGGCAGCGTTTGCGGACCTGCTTGCCGAGTTTTTTCAGGCTGACGGCCACCGTTTCGTCGAGGTTCTCCTCGACCAGCTCGGCCAACGCCTTGCGGGCTTCGTTGACGCGCCCGATGCACCAGGAAATCGTCTCCGGCGGTGGCCGGCGGGCGGCGGAATGCGTTTGCTGGTCCAGCAGTCCGGCGATCGCGGCGGCGACTTTCTCAAGCTCGTCCGGGGCGTAAAGATTCCATGTTTTCAACCGTGAAACCGCATCGCGCGGGCCTGACAACAGGCGGCCGATCGCTTGGATTTCCTTCGCGGCACCTTTCAGCCGGAACAACGCGAATCCGCCGCGCAGCGTTTTTCCGAGCTTGCGGATGGCGTGCACCTCCTCGGCGACCCTGCCCTTGGAATCGAGCAACCCGTTGAGCAGGTTTTCCATGTTCTCGCAGCCGGCAGCCAGTTGGTCGCGGGCGAATCGGGCGTTGGACTGGATCGGAGGAGTCATCGCGGGAAAAGGAACCGGAAACGAAGCCGCTTGTCAGCGACCATCGTGTGACAAATAGTCAGCCGGATTTTTGCTGGGAATGCGATGAAAACCTTGATCCGCCATGCCCGCGTCGTTTCCCAAGGGCTCGATGCGGACGGTGCGTCGCTGTTGTTGGAAAACGGGCGGACCCACTCCGGGCGCACCGCTGCCAAACGTCGATGACGTCATCGACTTAAGCATCCGGAGGCCGAAACATGACCTCCCGAGCACGAAATAGCGTTGCCGGAGTCCGAAATAGGTCAAACGGAGTTCTGAAAAACCTGTGGTGGAGAAGCTCTGCGTGCATTTGATGCAGCCCTTCCAATGGTAGTGGCCGCCAATCCAAATGAAGCGTGGCGAATGGAGGAGGAAACAGCATTGCGGTGGAATGGGAACAAGACGTCAAAATAATTCGGACTATCCCTCTGCAAGCGTTGGACCTTTAGTCATGCCAACCATGACCTCGTTGAGTTCCCTCGTCCTCCTCCTCCTCCTCGCCGCCAACGCGCAGGCGGCTGGGAACGACTGGATGCGCGGTCTCGACGGCAAGCTCCGCCTGTCGGAACTTTCCATCCCCGGCACTCACGATGCGGGCGCGCGGCTCGAACCCATCCCCGGAACCGCGCGCTGCCAGAGCCTTTCCATCGCGGAGCAACTCGCCGCAGGCGTCCGCTTTCTCGACATCCGCTGCCGGCACCTGGACGATTCGTTCGCCATCTATCATGGCATCGCCGATCAGAAGCTGACCTTCGCCGAAGTGATCGGAGCCGTGGAGGTTTTTCTCAAGGCGAACCCTGCCGAATGCGTGATCATGTCCGTGAATGAGGAGGGTGCCGCTGCGGGAAACGCCCGGACGTTTGAGGAAACCTTCGCCACTTACACCGCGAAAAATCCCGCGCTGTGGTCGTTGGGGGAGGACATCCCGACGTTAGCCCAAGGCCGCGGGAAAATCGTCCTGTTCCGTCGCTTCCGCTCATCGTCGAAGCTGGGGATCGACGCCTCGCATTGGCCGGACTCGTCCACTTTCACATCCGGGAAAATCCGCGTGCAGGATTGTTATCAGGTCGCCAGCAACGATGCGAAATGGACGACGTTCACCGCTCTCTTCGATGAGGCTCCGAACAACGGTTTGCTCCGTCTCAATTTCTCCAGCGGGGTGGGATCGGTCTTCGGTATGCCCAACATTCCGGATGTTTCCAACGACATCAACGCCCGGCTCACCCGCCATTTCACGGAGCATAAGACCGGCTGTGCTGGGATCATCGTCATGGACTTCGCCGATGCGGCGAGGTGTGAATTGATCTATCGGATGAATTTGAAATAAGTAGCCACGACACTCTTGTCGTGGATGTGATTGAGATGCAAAAGATATGACATGAAAGGCTATTGCTTTTTCATCCCAATCGCAGCACCACAGGAGTGTGGTGACTCCTTATTTTCCCAGCGTTTCCTCGATCAGCTCGCACGATTTGTCCATCCAATCCGTCTCCCCGAATCGCCCGGCGATTTCCTTTGCGCGGGCCCTCACCATTTCACTCTCCAGCAGCGAATCCAACACCTCCGCTATGCGCTTCGCTTTGAAGTGTTTGGGATGAATGCCATCGCCCACACCGAGATCCCTCACGCGGCTGAGCGTGTCGAGCTGGTCGTGCGCCATCGGTTGGACCAGATGAGGGATGCCAGCTTGCAGGGTCTGCGCGCAGGTGCCGATGCCGCCATGATAGACCAATGCCGCCGCCCGGGGCAGCACGTCGCTGAACGGGACGTAGGAAAAATGCCGGATCTCCGGCGGGAGGTGTGCGGGGATCGTCTCGTGAAACGGCGTGAGCAGGATGCCCCTGCGACCCATCAGTTTCAGCGCCCCGACCGCGTCCGCGAAAAAGGCGTGGCCGTGTTTCATCGCGCTGCCGGGAGTGAAAACCACCGGCGCGTCGCCTGCTGATAGAAATTCCTCCAGCTCCGCGGGCAGCTCGCGCATGCCCTTTTCATCGAACAACGGAAACCCCGTCAACCGCGTCTGCTGCGGCCAATCCGGCTGCGGCGCGGCGAACCATTCCGGAAAGAGCCCGATCACGCGGTCCGGCGAGTGCCACCATTCCGCCAGCATGTTCCGCACCGGCGGCAGGCCGTGGGCGCGACGAAATTGGTTCAGCCCGGGGCACACCAGCGCGTCGAGCACCTTGCCCGCGATCTTCCATTGCAGCGCTTTCAGAAAGCGCGGTGCCGATTGGCCGAACACCATGCCATGCAGGACTGGCTGGCGATAGCAGCTTGGAAAAAGCGAGGGCGCCACATGCACCGTGACCATCGGAATGTCTAGCAAGTCCCGTGCGTTGCGCGCGCCGAACGCCAGCGAGCTACAGACCATGACCGTATTTCCCGGCAGGTTCAGTTCGCGGGCGTAATCCAGAATCGGCTCGTAGCTCGGGTCCACCGCGTGTTTCACCACGGTTGGCAGCGCCTTTACCGGATGCCACAGGTTCGGATCATCCTGCACCGTTTGAAACCGTTCCGCCGATCCCAGCTCGCGAAATCCGAGGCCCGCCCGCTCGACCAAATTTTGGAAATGACCGCTGGTGATCAAAAACACCTCATGTCCCCGCGCCTGCAAGGTCAGTCCGAGCCGGACGAACGGATGCACGTCCCCCGCGCTGCCGATGGTGTAGATGAGGGCCCTCATTCACTCCAGCCAGACCGATTTCAGATAGGACTCGTCCGTGAAATCCTCCGGCATCGCGGCGTGGCGGGCCTTCATGCGTCGGGGGATGGCGGTGAGGAGCTGGCGCTCGAACTCGATGGGCGTCATCCGGCGGAAGTTCGTGCAGCAGAGCAGCCAGCCGCCCGGCGCGAGGACCTTGGCGGCGAGAGCGGCGAGCTCGCCGAAGTTCTCCTCCACGCGGAAGACTTTGCCCTTTTCATCCCGTGAGAAAGTCGGCGGATCGAGCACGATGCCGTCGAAGCTGCGGCCTTGTTTGGCGAAACGTTTGAGCCAGTGGAAGGTGTCACCCTTGCAGAAATGATGGGCGGCGGGATCAAGGCCGTTGTGAGAGAAGTTCCGCTTCGCCCAGTCGAGATACGGTTGTGATAGATCGAGCGTGGTGGTTTCCGCACCGGCCATGGCGGCGGACACGGAGAAGGCTCCCGTGTAGGAGAAGGTGTTGAGCAGGCGTTTTCCCGGAGCCATCCGCTGGCGGACTTCGGCGCGGTTGTCGCGCTGGTCGAGGAAGATGCCCTGCGAGTAGCCGGACTGGAACGAGATTTCCAGGCGGATGCCGTTTTCCAGCATGAGAAAGGGCTCGGTGCTTTCCGGGCCGGAGAGGTGGCTTGGCGATTCCTTCTGATGCTGGTCGAGCCGTTTCCAATAACAGGAAACACCGCGGTCGCGGATCCACTCGCGGAGTTTTGGATCGATGTGATCGCCTGGTGTGGAGATGAGCCAGCGGCCGGCGAAGGTTTCGAGGATCACTCCGGGCAGGCCGTCGCCGCGGCCGTCGATGAGGCGCACGGCGTCGGTTTCCGGTGTGAGCAGGCTGGCGCGTTTCGAGACGGCGTTTTGAAATGAAGGATGCATGAAGCGGCCGGAAAACTAAGTCGGTCCGGCGCTTCCGGCGAGCCTGTTATTCGCTGCGCCGGGCCTCACTTGATGCTGAATTTGCCCCAGGTGGTTTCCGTGTAGGACGGATTGCCGGCCGGATAGATCTTCGCCACGCTCTTGTAGGTGCCCGATGTCACGCCTTGGAAAAAGAGAGTGACGGTGGCGTAGTCGGGGGCGTTGCTGTAGTCGAGATAGAGGTTGGCCGCCTGGACTTTCTTGCCGTCGTATTTGGCGGTGGTCACCTTGTAGGTGTATTTTGCGGCGTTTTTGCCCGGGTGATGTTTTACCGTCGCCTTGGTGGGGGTATCGATCAGGACGTTGGTGACCTTTTGCGAGTCGGCGGGGAACAGGTTGAGGAATTCCGATCCCTTGAGGGTCAGTTTCACCTGCTGGCCGGTGAGCAGAACCGGCAGCGGCGCAAGGATCTTGGCGGTGGGGAGCGGCCATTTCAACTGCGTGACGAAATTGCCGGACGAGAGTTTTTTCGTCCCGGTGTTCACCAACAGACGGTTCTGCCAGCCGACGGTGGTGTATTCCAGAACGGCGATGGTGAAATAGTAGTCGCCGGTGACGGTGGGCACTTTGGACGGGGTGCTCACGGTGAAGTCGGAAAACTGGTAACCGCCGCTGATCTGGCCGAGCGTGTATTCCCCGACAAGGTAACCGGACGGCGAGGAGATTTTGTTCGCCCACAGCACCAGCTTGATGGTGCCGGAGACGGTGCCCGCGGGACTGGTGTTCTGAAGGCCGCCGTCCATCTTGAACGTGAGGCGCGGCTCGGTGACCTCCCAAGTCAGGTCGCCGTTGAGATTGAGGATCGCGGCGTCCATCCTCGACAGGCAGAACAGCATCACGAGGGCGGAAAGGAGCGTTTTCATGGGAGTTTCTTTGAATTTCAGGTTCCGGAAGTCAAGCGGAAGAACCCGCTTGGCACCTTGCCGGATGATCCGTCGTGCGATGCCATATTGGATCAGCCAGCATCGGAAAATCATGGATGGACGTGATTGCCATGACTCGGATTTCCCGTTACATCAGGCTCGAAATGAGCGCACTCAACGATTCCCTCTCCGCCGCAGTTGCCGATGGCAAACTTCTCGAATCCGCAAAAAGCAACATTCAGGCGCTCTTGAGCGGCACGACAAGCGAGGTCGCTCCGAAGGCAGTTGACGAGTTGGTGAGCGCCGGAGCGTGGGAAGAGCTCAACGACCGCTTTTTCAAAACCCTCGCCTTTGGCACCGGCGGTTTGCGCGGACGGACGATCGGCAAGGTGGTGACCGCCGCGGAACAGGGAAAAGGCGGCCCGAATGATCGCCCCGAACATCCCTGCGTCGGCACCGCGACGATGAATTTCTACAACGTCAGCCGCGCCGTCCGCGGGCTGATCGCCTACGCGAAGCAGTTCGCCGGGTCGAGCCGCAAGCCGGTGCTCGTCTTTGCCCATGACACCCGCCATTTCTCCCGCGACTTCGCCGAATTCTGCGCGAAAACCTGCGCCGACCTCGGCTGCGATGCCTATCTCTTCGATGGCCCCCGCGCCACTCCCCAGCTTTCCTTCGCCGTGCGTGAACTCCGCGCCGATGGGGGCGTGGTTCTAACTGCCTCCCACAACCCGTCCCACGACAACGGCTTCAAGGCCTACTTCAACGACGGCGCACAAATCGTCGATCCGCATGCCACGGCGATCGTCAACGAGGTCAATGCGATCACCAGCGAGCGCTACGAATCCGTCCCCGAATCCGAGCGCGGCACCGTCACCATCCTCGGTGCGGAAATGGACGAGCGCTACATCAGCCGCCTGAAAACCCTGCTGCTCCAGCCCAAGCTCCTCGAAGGCGCGAAGACCAAGATCGTCTTTACCAACCTCCACGGCACCGGCGGCCACATCAACGTCCCGATGCTCCGCGGCCTCGGTTTCGAAGTGCTCACCGTCCCCGAGCAGGACATCCAGGACGGCCGTTTCCCCACCGTGGAATCGCCGAATCCGGAGAACGGCCCAGCGTTGCAAATGGGCATCGACCTCGCCGAGAAATCCGGTGCTGAAATCGTCATCGGCACCGATCCCGACGCCGACCGCATGGGCGTCGCCGTCCGTGACACCGCCGGCAGGATGACCTTGCTAACGGGAAATCAGATCGGCTCGCTGATGGCATGGTATCGCCTGAAAACCTGCTTCGAACTCGGCTGGCTCACCAACGCGAACCGCAGCCGCGCCGTGCTGGTGAAAACCTTCGTCACCACCGAGCTCCAGCATGCCATCGCCGATGGCTTCGGTATCGGCGTGGTCGACACGCTCACCGGTTTCAAATACATCGCCGGCAAGCTCCGCAAATACGAGGAGGCCATCCCTGCCGACAAGAAGGGCGACTACCGCTCGCTAACGGAAGCCCAGACACGCGCGCTGCGTCTCGAATACTCGCGGTTCTTCGTCTTCGGCGGTGAAGAAAGCTACGGTTACCTCGGCTCCGACGCCATCCGCGACAAGGACGCCAACGGTGCGACCCTCATGTTCGCCGAAGTTGCCGCGTACGCGAAGTCCGTTGGCAAGACGCTGACGGAGCTGCTCGACGACATTTACACCGAATACGGCTACTATCTTGAAATCGGCAAATCCCTCGTCATGGAAGGCGCCGACGGTGCTGCCAAAATCCAGGCGCTTGCCAATTCCTATGCCGAAAAACCGCCCACCGAAGTCGATGGCTCCGCCGTCCTCCGCGTCCGCGATTTCGCGAAGCAGGATCTCTTCGATCAGGAAGGCGATCTGCTGCCCAAGGAAAAAATGCTTTTCGTCGATCTCGAAGACGGCCGCTCCTTCGCCGTCCGCCCGTCCGGCACCGAGCCGAAGATCAAGTTCTACCTCTTCGGCAAACACGCCCCAGGCGGTGATCTATCAGCCATGAAAGAGTCCGTCAAAACCGGCCTCGCCAACCTCTGGAGCTGGATCGAGGCGGACGCCGCCAAGCGTTGAGTGTGGCACAGGCGTTTTTTAGCCTGTTCTTTCGTCCTGTCTGAAATGGAAAACCCCTCCGGCTCTCGCGAACCGGAGGGGCTGATCAAGCATCAATTTACCAATCAGACGAACTATCGAATACTACAAACAAAGATGAAAAACGAAAAACTACCGATGCCACGCTATCCCGATTTCATCGGTAAGGCCATCACGCGATGACGTAGGGCCGCTTCTTTTTCAGAGTGCTGTGCCAGGGCGCAGCAGTTCCGGCTCAGCGGTGATCGAAGTAATCCGCGAGCGAATAGACCTGGTGGTTGAGCTCGGACATCGCCTGCATGAGCGGCGGATAGGGCTCCAGATTGAGGTTCACGATGCCCTTGTTCGAATCGAGGTTCGAAGGGTCGGCGCCTTTCGCGTTCGGGTCGTTGTCACGGTATTTGAACCAGTGCCAGCCGACGCAGCCACGTGTTTCCAGCAGGCCGATGGTGTAATTCTGGTAGAACCGGCCGCGGTCCGCCTGAGTTTTCACGACGAAGCCTGCGCCGGTGGTATTCTTGAATCCGGAGTCCATGCCCTTCGCATACCACTCGGTGACGATGAACGGTTTGCCCGACCATTTGACCCAGTTCGCCGTCTGCTCGGGATCGGGCGACCATGCGTTGTAGTAGTTCACCGCGATCACGTCGAGATGGCGGCCGGCTGCTTCGAACAGGGATTTCGATTTCAGGGACTGGCCGGTGAAACGAGGTCCCAGGCAGAGGTGGTTGGGATCGTATTTCCGGATCGCCGCGGAGGTGATCTTCAGGTAGCGGTCGGTGACGAAGCCGAGGAACTCCTGGCGTTTCTCATCGGTGATGGAGGTGTCTCCGGGATGTTTCGCCTGACGATCGGCCAGCCATTGGTCCACCGCCTTGCGGCCCGGTTCGTCGGCCGGGAGTGAGAGGAAATTATCCAAGGTTTTGATATAGAACGGCAGCTCATTGTCTGAGAAGTGACCTAGCAGCCATGGGTCGTCCTTGGTGGCGGCTAGACGTTTCGCATACTCGTCACAGAAGGTGGCGAATTGCGGATCGAAGACGAAGATGCAGTCCTTCGGATAGCCCATGTGGCCGGCTTGCTGATACATGCCGCCGCGTTTGGAGCCGTAGGCGCTCATGAAGTTCCAGATCATCGTGAAAACTACGGGGTGTTTGCTGGCGCGCAGGGAATCGGTGTTGGACCATGCGCCCGCACCGTTGAATCCGTTGGCGTGGAGGAGGTTTGTGGTGGCTTCTGCCCAGCCTTCCGGCGGAGCGGATTTGTTTCCGGGCGGAGCGACCGCCACGACGCCGACGTGGATGAACGGCCATCCTTCCGGATCGATAAGCCACCAGCGGTTGCCGGTTTTCACCGCATGAAAGAACCCGGTGGCGGTCTGTTGGTTGGACTTGATGCCGCCGTAAGTGGAGAGCGCCCCGTCGGTGGTGGGCTTGTAGTCAGGCAGGTTTTCGACGAGGCGCGTCGGATAGTCGCGCCAGGCGTTGCTCGGTTTGGTTTTCGCCGCGCTGGTCACGGTGGGCCCGGCGGCTACTGCCGCGCTGGTGAGGGCGATGAGGAGTGAAATGGATCTGATCATTGTGGGGTTTGGTTGGTGGGCAGCGGGGTCTTGAACGTGGTGATGTCGGGACCTTTTCGCTCGGAGCCCGCCGGGCGGAAGGCGAGGGTGGCGAGATTGATGTTCCCTCCATCGGCAATGCGCACCTTGATGACACTGACGCCTTTGGGTAGAGTGAGCTTGACCGCATCACGAGCCACGTTCCAATGGTGCCACTGACGCCACTCAATCGGATCGGCAGCGTCGAAGGTGGAGGTGATGACGCATGGAACCGCGGCGGCGGTATCAGCGGAAAAGGAAATGCCCGCGTCGTTATGGGCGGTGTAGAGGATGTCCGCGACGTAGGCGCCGGCCTCCGCCGTTTCGACCGTTAGGTTGAACCATTCGCCGGCGTTGTTCCAGCCGACGTAGAGCAGATCGGGAGGCGGCAGCACCTTGTTGCAGGGGGATTCGAGATCGGGAACCTGCTTTGTGTATGAGATGTCGGGTCCTTCGTTCTTTCGGAACTCATGAAGGTAGCTGCCGTCGGCGGGGTTGAGTGTTCCACTGCCAAGATTGGTTCCCTCCGTGTCATGATAGGCGGTCCCTTCTCCGCCTTGGTCGTAGTAGGCGCAGAACACCGGGCCTGGAATCTGCTGGGGCGCTGCGGGGTGGGCGGCGTCACCGAACGGCATGCCACCCTCCGCACAAGCGTGGAGCGGAAGGGCAGAAATGAGGGCGAAAATCCGGATTTTCATGCGTTTCGGTGCTGGAATTTCGCGGCCGAACGGAAACGGAAACAGTGGGTCTTTTTCATAGGGCTTTGGAAAACCTTGGTGGAAAATCGTTCCGGCAGAAAGCTAGTAATCGAGGCCGAAACCGCGTGGAAACAGGACCGGCCCGGAACCTGCACCGCTGGCCAGAGGGATCTGCGCCATGGATCGCGGCCATGTGTAGGAAAGTCGTCCCTTCGGAGCAGCATCGCCGAACAGGACGTCCGTCACTCCACCGCCTTCCGTTCCCGGCAGCCATGCGGCGACAATCGCATCCGCTTGATCCGCCACCTCGCCGAGGATCACCGGTCTTCCTGACAGGACCACCAGCACGACAGGGACTCCCGCGGCTTTCACCGTGGAAACCACCGCCGCGTCTTCTTTTGATAGAGCGAGGTCGGCGCGGTCGCCCTTTGATTCGGCATAAGGATTTTCGCCAATGACCACCACGGCGACCCTGGCTCCGGCGGCTCCCGATCCGTCTGCTGAAACGGTCACTTCGCCACCGCTGCCCACATGCCCGCGCAGGGCTGATAGAATGGTCGTTCCGCCCGGAGTCACATCGCCCATCCTGCCCTGCCAGTCGACGGTCCAGCCACCGCATTGCATGCCGATATCGTCCGCGCCGCGGCCGGCGATGTGGATTCTGCCTCCGCCGTTTGTCAGCGGGAGGATGCCGCCTTCGTTTTTCAGCAGTACCACCGATTGCCGGACGGCCTCGCGCGCCACCTCGCGGTGCGCCGCCGAACCGAACGCCTGCCGGAGTTTTGGATCGATCTTCGGATTGTAGTTTCCATCCATCAGGCCTTGGGCGTATTTCACCCGCAGGATCCGTGTGACGGCATCATCAATGCGCGACATCGGCACTTTGCCTTCGCGCGTGAGTTCCATCAGAAGAGTGATGAATTCCTTATAACGGTTCGTCACCATGACCATATCCATGCCGGCGTTGATGGAAATCTCGATGCATTGTTTGTAATTGCTCGTTTTCACCTGCCCAGCCGCGTTGTTGCTCACCACGATGCTGTCCTTGGCGACGGGTGGCATGAGCTGGTCGATGGCGTTGTAGTCGGAAACGACGAACCCTTCGAAGCCGAGCTCTTTTTTCAGAACATCTGTCAGAAGGAACCTGCTGCCGGAGCATTTCTCGCCGTTCCAACTGCTGTAGGACGGCATGATCGTTCCGACACCAGCGGCGATCGCCTCCGGGTAGCCGGCCATGTGGACCGCGCGCAGGGTCGCCTCGTCCAGCCGCGCGTCGCCCTGGTCGAGCAGGGCACCGCCTTTCGACGTGCCGTAGTTGGTGCCTCCGTCGCCGACAAAATGCTTCGCACAGGCGAGAACCGCCGCGGGGCCGGTTAGATCGGCGCCCTGCAATCCGCGGACCACCGCTGCTCCCAGCTCGGCGACGATGGCGGGATCTTCCGAAAAGCCCTCGTAGGTCCGGCCCCAACGGATGTCCTGCGGCACGGCAACGCAGGGAGCGAACGCCCATTGGATGCCGGACGCACGGACTTCCTCGGCGGTCACGCGGGCGATCTTTTCGACGAGTGCGGGATTGCGCATGCCGCCAAGGCCGATGTTGTGGGGAAACACCACCGCACCGAGCACGTTGTTGTGACCGTGAACCGCATCGATGCCGTAGAGCAGGGGAATCGCGAGCCGAGTCTTGAGTGCGTGGCTCTGGCATTCCGAAGTCATCTCCGCCCAATCGGCGACGCCGTTGCCGGTTTTCGGATCGCTGCTGCCGCCGCTGAGCACGGAGCCGAGAAAGAGTTTCTCGATGTCGCCATGATCCTTCAGCGCTTTGAGATCCGGTTGGGTCATCTGACCGACCTTTTCCTCCAGCGTCATGCGGCCCACGAGCTCCTTGATCTCCTTGTCATGGGCGGTTAGCCAGGCCGGTGACGCGGCGAACGTATTGGCTGATAGGGCGGCTATGGAAGCTGCGAGAAGAATTCGGGCTGGGTGTGGGAAAATCATCGGGGTGCTGTTTAGCGTATTACAAAGGACCGGCTGTGAGAGCATGCGGAGCTGGTTCCGGGCTCACCCGCCGGGTTTGTGTCGATGGGGCGGAGTCCTGTTCCTGCCGCAGGAGCGCGGGTCGTGAGGACGAGAAACGGGTGATGGAAATGGCATTTCATGACGTGACTCCACTTTCTCCGCCGGCCCGGAACGAGCTGGGTCTGGCGAAGTGGGGGCGGGCTTTTCAAGGTTCGGTATGCCAAGGGTGGGGTGGATTCGGCGGTGCGTCTATTGGCCGATCGGCCCACGCATCCATCTACGGACCAATCGCAGGGGTGCCGGTGATTTAGTACTTTTTCCCGTTTACTTCGCGGGTTTCATTTTCGATGGTGACCCTCAGCCCATGCTTTCATGACGACCCGCAAACCCGCCGGATTCCTGCTTCCGGAACAGCGCTTCCCTCGGGCCGTGTGGCTTTCCATCTTGTTAGTGGCTGCGGGGGACTTGCCGGCTGCCGAACCGCTGACGCGGGCGGCCGACGTGCGGTCGCTGCCGCGCGAGCAGGCGGCCCTTTCGCTGCCGGTCAAGGTGCGGGGTGTGGTGACGTGGCGGAATGGTTCTGATAGTCTGACCATTCAGGATGATGGGACGGGTATCTGGGTCAGCGTGGTGGAGGCCCGGGAGAGCGGCGTGTGGCAGGGTGATGACTCGGTCTTCGGGAAATTACGTGGAGGCGTGGAAGTGGAGATCGAAGGACGGACCGATCCGGGCGGCTATGCCCCGATGATTTTTCCAACCTCCATCCGCATCGTGGGCAGGAAGCCCGTGCCACCGGCCAAGCCGATGGACGCGGCGCGCTTTTTCAGCGGTGCCGAGGACTGCCAGCGCGTCGAAGTGAGGGGGGTGGTGCAGGGATTCTATCAGTTGCCATACGGGGTGACGCTCGTGATGGACTCCAATCCCGGGAGGTTCAGCGCCACGGTTCCGAAATCGGGCGCACCGGATCCCGCCGCGTTGGTCGATGCCGAAGTGAGGCTGGACGGGATTGCCGCCACACTGTTCAACACCCGCGGTGAGGTCACGGGGATCCGCGTCCTTTCCAACGCCGGAAGCGATCTGGTAGTCGAAAAACCGCCGCCGCCGCCAGACGCGGTGCCGAAGGTGACACTCGACCGCCTGCTGCCGTTCCGGGCCGAGCCAACAGGGCCCCACCGGGTGCGGGTGGAGGGAACGGTGACCTACTCGCTGTCTGGAAAATTCTTCTATCTCCAGGAGGGCGCGAGCGCGGTGCGGGTGGAGACGAACTCGCCCATCGCCCTGAAGCCGGGCGATCGCGTCGAGGCGGCGGGCTTCGTGGACATGTCGCGGTTGATAGGCACTCTATCAGACGCCACCGTCCGCAAGACGGGTGCCGCCGGCCTGCCGGAGCCGGTGAGGATCAGTCCTGAGGAAATTTTCGCCCTCAATGGTGTAGCCGTCAAAGCCGGTCAGATGGCGCTGCCGCATGATTATGACGGCCATCTCATCCGTTGCCGCGCCCGGCTGCTGGCGGTGCAGTCGGAGTCGGACGGGAAGGGGCCGCGCGCGCTGACTTTGGAGCGGGCCAACACGCTGGGGAAGGGGACTCTGGTTTTCCGGGCGCTGTTCGATGAGGAGAGGATGAAGGCGCTGGAGTTGCTGGCACCTGGCAGCGAGCTGGAGCTAACGGGTCTCGTTCAACTGGACTACGGTCCTAACAATCTTCCGTCCCGCATCGCAAGGACCGTGCCGGTGAACCTCGACCTCATCCTGCGCGGCCCGGAGGACGTGGTGGTGCTGAGCAAGCCGTCCTGGTGGACGTCGGAGCATCTGACGGCGGTGCTGGCGGCGATGTTCGTCGCCCTCGGTGGCGCGCTGGCGTGGAACCTCCAGTTGAAACGCCAGGTGAAGAAAAAGACCCGCCTGCTCGCCCGCGAAATGCATGCCCGCCGTGATGCCTCGATCGAGTTCCAAGCGACCCTCCGCGAGCGCACTCGGCTGGCCGCCAATCTGCACGACACCCTGCTCCAGACAATCAGCGGTCTTGGTTTCCAGATCGATGCCTGTGAGAGCGACGATCCACCGCGAGGCGAGGACGAGCCGCCGGGGCATCTCGAAGTCGCAAGACGGATGGTGGACCATGCCGCGTCGGAGCTTCGGAATTCCGTGTGGGCCCTGCGGTCGCTTCCGCTCAATGGATTGCAACTGACCGAAGCACTTGATGCCATCGCCAAACGCCTCGGCGCCGGACACCAGACGCGCATCGCTGTGACGACTGATGGCGATCTCTCACGGATTCCGGATTTCATCGCGGGCAACCTGCTGCTTTTTGTTCAGGAAGGCATCCATAACGCCCTCAAGCATGCGGATCCGCATTCCGTCACGGTGGAACTCCGGATGTTGGAAGACCCCGACCGGATCGAACTAACGGTTCTCGACGACGGTTCCGGTTTCACCCAGGGCGAGCAGGTCGGAGTCGCCCAAGGCCACTTCGGTCTTCAAGGGATGCGCGAGCGTATCGAACGGCTCGATGGCAGCCTGCGGATCCGCAGTGCGCCGGGCAAGGGCACCACTTTGCACGCCGAGGTGCCGCTCAGGAACTACGACGATGAAATGGCCGAGCAACCGGCGTCAGCATGAAACCCAACAACTAACAAAGATCATGTCCACTCCCGCATCCATCCGTCTCATGCTGGTTGACGACCACGCCATTCTCCGCGCCGGTCTGGCGAATCTGTTGAACGGCGAACCCGGCCTGAAGGTCGTCGCCGTGGCGGACGACGGTGAATCCGCTCTCAGCCTGTGGAGCGAGCACCGGCCGGACGTCATGCTGCTGGACATCAGCCTCGGCGGCATGGACGGCATCGAAACCGTGCGGAAACTGCGTGCGGATTTTCCTGATGCCCGCGTGCTCATGTTGTCCTCGTCGGAGGCGGAGGAGGACATCCGCCACGCGATGGAGGCGGGTGCTTCCGGCTACGTGACGAAAAACGTCCGCCGCGCTGAGCTGTTCCAGGCGATCCGCGAGATCCATGCGGGCGGTCAGGCGATCGGCGAGCACGTCGCCCGGTTGCTCGCCGCCGGCAGCGAGCAAGGGGTGATCTCGCGCCGTGAAATGGAGGTGCTCGGCCTGGTACGTCAGGGTTTCACCAATGCGGAGGTCGGTCGCCTGCTGGGGATTTCCGAACGCACGGCGAAGGCCCACGTGGCGTCGCTGTTGGTAAAACTCCAGGCATCCGATCGTGCCGAGGCCGTGGCACGGGGCTTCGAGCGGGGGCTCCTGAAGCCTTGAAACGGGAATGGCTGATCGGCCAATAGACGCACCTCCGCATCTTCGCCAGACTGGGACGGGTAAAAGCACCTGAAGCGATGAAGGCCCATTTTCATCGTTCAAGGAGTCACTGAACCCATCCTTGCCGGTGAAATCCGCCCCCATTGACCCGAATGCCCTGCTGCGTCGAGCCACGTCGCTGCTTGTCCGTGTCTGTGGAGTGGTTTTTCTAACTGTGGCAGCGCACGCCGAGTCGTTGCGGGAGGCTGCCGCAGGTTTCCCCGGCCTGCGGGTAAGCGCCGCCATCAAGTCCAGCTCACTCACCGGCGGAACAGCGGCCTATGCAAACACGGTCCGCTACGAATTCAACGCCGCCTCCCCGGAAAACGACCTCAAGTGGGGAACCCTGCGGCCGACACAATCGTCGTTCGCGTGGGCCAACGCCGATGCCATTGCCAACTTCAACCGCGCCGCCGGCCAGCAGATGCGGGGGCACACGTTCCAGTGGTATAAATCGTCGTCGCTTCCCACCTGGCTGACGGGTGGAGGATTCACAGCCCCGCAATTGCAGGCTGTTTTGTATGATCACATCGATCAGGTAGGTGCGCATTACCGCGGCGACTGCTTGGTTTGGGATGTGGTCAACGAGGCGTTCAACGACAATGGAACCCTGCGCACCGGAAACTTTTGGTACGACGCACCCGGCATCGGTTATGCGGGGCAGGGCACCCGTTATATCGAGGAAACTTTCATCCGCGCGTCGGCTGCGGATCCGGATGCGTTGCTTTTTTACAATGACTACGGTGCCGAGGAGGATAACGCGAAGTCCGATGCGATATATGCGATGGCGCAGGATTTCCTGAACCGCGGAGTGCCTTTGGACGGGATCGGATTTCAAATGCACATCGCTGGCATCAGCTACTCCAGCCTGCGGACGAATTTCAAACGCTTCAACGATCTCGGGCTGGATCTGCACATCACGGAAATGGATGTGCGGGTTCCGGTGGATGCGAATGGCGAGGCGACCCCTGCCAGCCTTGACTCGCAGGCGGAGATCTACTGGAACGTGCTCGGCGTCGCTCTGGGGCAGCCGCATTTCAAGGGGTTTCAAACGTGGGGGCTGTATGACGGTGATTCGTGGATTCCGGGTTTCTTTCCGGGCTATGGCGCGGCGCTGTTGTTTGATGAACTCTATCAGCGAAAGCCCGCCTACTGGGCGGTTTGGAACGCGATGGCCAATCAGGCGGAGAAAATGCCGGTGCTGGATTTCTCCGCCGGTGATTCGACCGGCGTTTTCAGCCAGGACACGCTCAGCGCCGGCGCGGGGCGGCAGCTTATCGCGAGTGGTCCCGATGATTTCATGACACTGGCTCTGGCGGTTCCTTTCGCCGGCCAGTGGGATGTGAAAGTCGGCTATCGCAAAAGCGGGGCTTCGGGGAAATTCCAACTCGCGGTGGCACCGGAGAGCGGCAGTTTCACCAACGTCGGCGGCGTGGTGGATGCTTACGGCGCACTGGTCGGTACGGGGGAAGCGGATTTCGGCAATGTCACGTTTTCCGATGCCGGAAACCGGCGGTTCCGTTTCACGGTTGCCGGTCGGAATGCGAGTTCCACAGCGCACAATCTAACTATCGACTACATCCGGATCACGCCGGTCGCGACTCCGGGTGACACACCGCCGACGGTTACCAACACCGGCGATAAGACCATCGCGGAAAACAAGACGGCCGGGCCTTACAGTTTCACGATCGCCGATGCGCAGACTGCTGCGGGCGCGCTGACGGTGAAAGCCGTCTCGCTCAACGAAACCCTTCTGCCATCTTCCAGCATCATGATCGGCGGCAGCGCGGGAAGCCGCACCGTGACACTCACTCCTGCCGCCAACCGGTTCGGCACCGCCGCCGTGCTGCTGCTGGTGAGCGACGGTTTCAACACCACACCGGAATCCTTCACCCTCAACGTCACCGAGGTGGACTACAATCCGAAATGGACGCGCACGACGACAGGTACGCAGACATGGAGCACCTCCTCCAACTGGCTGCCCGCAGTAGTTCCCTCCAGTTTCAACGAGACGCGGCTGCGGTTTTTCGAAGGCATGACACTCGCCGCAGGCACGGTGACCGCCAGCAACAACATTGCCGGCACGTTTTCCCTGAACGGACTGACGCTTGGCGGCACCGGTGCAAGCGGCACGGCAAGCGGCGTCACTCTCAGCGGCTCGCCTCTGGTTTTTTCTGCCAGATCCAGCGATGGTGCGCTTCCTGCGGTCAATCTCGATGCTAACAAGAATCCCGCTGGCGGCAGTTCGCTGAACTACTCCGTCTCCCACAACATCATCCTGAACGACAGCACAACCTTCATCGGCGAAGGTAACGCGGATTTCAACTGCAGCGGTATCCTGAGTGGTGCGGGAAGTCTGACGAAGCGCGGCGGCAGCGTTTTGAAATTGTCCGGAACCAACAGCTACACCGGCCCGACCACGGTGCACGACGGCACCCTGCTCGTGCAAAACCCGGGGTCATTGGCGGCAGCCAGCACGGTGAGCGTCAAGAGCGGGGGAATCATCGGTGGAACCGGATCGATCAGTGGGAGTGTCGTGATCGAAGCGGGCGGCACCGTTGCTCCCGGTGGGCCGAACGCCGTCGGAACCCTCGCGTTGGCGAACGCCGGGCCCGCTTCCCTGATTCTGAATGACAGCGCGTTGGCCTATGGTCTATCAACCATCGCGAACTCCGACAAGATCACCGTTGCGGGTGATCTTGTTCTCAACGGGGCGAGCGTCATCTCACTCTCGCTTCCACCCGGCCAGACACCGCTCGGCACCTACACGCTGATGACCTATGCGGCCAGAACCGGCCCGGGAACTCTGTCCCTGCTAGGTTCGTGGCCGAATGCGACACTCAATGTCGGCGTGACCAGCGTGACGTTGACGGTGTTCATTCCACAATCCATCTGGACCGGAGCAACGAACAACGTCTGGGACACCGGCACCGCAAATTGGTTGAAAAACGGAGTCTCCTCAAGCTATGCGGCAGGTGATGTCGTGATCTTCGACGACACCGCTGTTGGTAATTTCTCGATCAGCGGGAACGCATCGCCCTACTCGATCACGGTCAACAACAGCGCTAACAATTATACGCTCTCCGGAAATATCGGCGGAACCACCACGCCCCTGAGCAAGTCCGGCACCGGCACGCTGGCGCTCACAGGGGCGAACACCTACACCGGCAATACCACGCTCGGTGGCGGAGTTCTGGATATAGGGGCGGTCGGAAACGGTTCGCTGGGCGGTGGTGCCCTGCTTTTCTCGAATGGCGGTATCCTCCAAGGTAGCGGCGTTTTCACCCGTCCTTTCAGCGGAAACGCGACTCCCGCCAACGGTGAGATTTCGGGAATCGACGGCGGGTTCGCGGCAAAGGGCGGGACTCTGACGATCAATTTCGGCGGGCTCGCCGTTCCTGCCGGCATTGCGTTGAGCAACGGCAGCTTCCGGTTCGGCACCAACCTCGTCTTCGGATCCGCCACTTCTGATAGTCCGGTGGTGGTGGCCAATCCGGTCAGCCTCGGCGGCGCCAACCGCACGGTGACGGTGAATTCCGGAACAGGTGGTGACTATGCCGAATTTTCCGGGGTGGTCAGCGATGTCTGGGGCATCAACAAGAATGGCAGCGGACTGCTGGTTCTATCGGGAAATAATGCGAACACCGGGAAAACCACGGTCAACGCCGGCACCATCCGCGCGGCTCATAACAACGCCTTGGGAATTTCGGCGGCGACGGTTGCGCTGGCCGGCAACGACGCATGTCTTGAGATTGCGAACGGGATCACGGTCAACCGCGCTCTAACGATCAGCGACACGGGCAACAGGAAGATGATGAAACTCCAGAGCACTGCGACTGCGGGTGATTACACGGGAACCATCCTGATCAGTGAAACGACGCCGTCCAATTTCGAATTATCCTCGCTCGCTGGCCAGGTATTCACGATTTCAGGAAAGATATCAGGCACGGCGGGAGGTGCGGTGAACAAGAGCGGAGCCGGAACGGTGAGACTCACGGCGGCCAACGACTATACGACGCCGACGGTGATCAGCGAGGGTGGCATCAACGCCGCCACGCTTGCCAATGCGGGTGTCTCCAGCAGCATCGGCGCGGCGTCCGATATCAGCGGCAATCTCGTTCTCAACGGCGGCACCCTGCGTCACGACGCCGCCAATGTCGCGGCCACCAACCGGAAATTCGCGACCGGTTTGAATGGCGCAACGATCGATTCGTCGGCTGCCGCCAGCACCGACATCGTCAATTTCACCACCAGCCTCGCCATGGGGTTCAACGGCCAGCTCGGTCCGCGGACGCTGACGCTTGCGGGCAGCAACCCGGGCGAGAACACCATCAACATGGATCTTAACGACGATGGCGCTGACAATCCAACCGGTGTGGTCAAGCAAGGGACTGGAAAATGGACCATCACTGGAACATCCAATGACTATACCGGAAACACCACCGTCAGCGCCGGCACGCTCGTTCTGGCCGACAACGCGGGAATGAAATTTCTCGTCACCGATTCATCGTCCAATTCCATCACTGGCTCCGGCACGGTCGTCCTGAACGGCGACTTCACCATCAACACCACGGCGGTGACCGCGACCGGCGGTTCGTGGATCCTGGTGAACGCCGCCACATTGATAGAATCCTTCGGCAATACCTTCACAGTAGTCGGCTGGACGGAAAGCGCGGACGAATGGACCAAGGTTGACGGAGTGCGGACCTGGACGTTCTCCGAAGCCACCGGAGTGCTCAGTGTAAAAGCGTCGGACTCCTATGAATCCTGGATCAGCGGTTTTACTAACATTCCGTTGGCCGGTCGCGGTCCGGGTGATGATCCGGATGGCGACGGGAGCTCGAATCTGTTGGAATTCGCGCTCAAGGGAAATCCCGAAGATCCCTTGGACAACGGTTTGATCGCTTCCCTGCTCCAAGACTCCGGCAGTTCCGCCAGCAACAAGCTCATGCTCATCCTCGCCGTACGCGCCGGCGCCACTTTCGCCGCCGGCAGCGCTACGATTTCCGGAATCATCTACAGCGTCGAGGGTTCGCCCGATCTTGCCTTTCCTTCAGCCGCCGTCTCCAGCACCGGTCCATCCGACACCGCGCCCGCCGCCACCGGTTTGCCCGGTCTCGCCGGCACCGGGTGGGAATACCATATCTTCACGCTGGACGCTCCGGAGAGCCTTCCTGGAAAGGGATTTCTCCGTCTCAAAGTGACGCGACCCTGATCCACCGGTGGCCGATCGGCCAATAGACCCGAGGCCGGGTCACGGGCAGCCTGATGGAGTGTACCATTCCTTCATCTTCAAATTTCCTGCATGGATCGCGGTCCTGCTGATTTCCATCAGTCTTCCCGCCTTCGCGGAGAAATTCACGCTGGTGGTGCTGCCGGATACCCAGATCGCGGTGCGCTCGAAACCGGAGATGACCAACAGCCAGATGGACTGGATTGTGAAAAACCGCACCGCACTCAACATCCCTTTCGTCATCAGCGTCGGCGATGTCGTGGATTGGGACACGCCCGATCATGCCCAATGGATCACCGCGAGCCGTTGTTATGAGACGCTCGACTGGGCCGGGGTTCCGTATGCCATCGCCGTCGGCAATCACGATACGGCCGCAGTCCAGGCAGGTGGCAGTGCGGCTCCCGGCAAGGTGAAGGAAAACGTACGCGACACCATGCAGTTCAACCGGTTTTTCCCAGTATCACGTTTCACCGCCCAGCGCGGACGCCAGGAGGACGGGAAAAGCGACAACGCGTGGTATGAATTCCGTGCGGGCGGCATGGACTGGCTCGTGCTCGCACTGGAGCTATGGGCGCGTCCTGAGGCGGTTACCTGGGCCAACTCCGTGGTCGCCGCGCATCCCGATCACAACGTCATCGTCGTTACCCATGCCCATCTCGATGCCAAGGGAGGAATTCAACCCAACAACGGCGGCTACGGCGCACAGAGCCCGCAGGCGGTCTTTGACCAGTTGATCAAACAACACGGGAACATGTTGCTCGTGCTCAGCGGCCACGTCGGCGATTCCGCGTATCGGACCGATCCGGGGGTGAAAGGCAATACGATCTATCAAATTCTGCAATGTTACCAGAACCGCGATTCGGGCGGTGGCTATCTCCGGCTGTTGGACATTGACACGGTTGCGGGAACGATCAACGCGCGGATGTATTCGCCGTTCTACGACAAGTCGCTCGAAGACGGATCCACCTTTACCTTGGAAAACGTGAAGTTCGTCACACCTGCCGCGGAGCCATGAGTCGCACATCCGGCCGATTGGCCAATAGACGCGCCACGGGATCCTCTCCACGGTGCGGGTGATTCTTTAAAACCCCCACTCATGAAACCCATTCGAAATCCTTTCGGCGCGTCTGTCTTCACCGCGGTCCTGTTGCTCGGAAACTTGGCGGACTCCGCTACACTTTATTGGGACTTGGCCACTAGCGGGGCAACTGCTGGTGCGGGCGGTGCCACGCCATCGGGAGCTTGGAATGGCTCTACGACCGCCAACTGGACTACCGATGCAAACGGCACATCCGCCACTCAGTTCTACGGAACCGGCAGCAATGACGTGGTTTTCTCGGCGGGCAGCGACGCATCCGGGGCTTATATTGTTACCATCGATAGTTCGCGGACGGCGAACACGATGACCTTCGAAGAGGGGACGGTTACCATTAAATCCGTCTCAAGTGGGACCGCTTTAACGATCAACGGCGGTGTGACGCTCAGTGGCTCCGCCGGCGGCGTTCTAAATAAAACCGTCTCGGGGGCTTTTACCCTCGGCGCGGTGCAAACATGGACGAATAACGGAACGGGCGTGTTCAGCGTGGACAATGGCGGCCTTGCGATTAACAACAAGTTGACTCTAGCGGGCACTGGCGAGTTCAAGTTTATCGGCGCTGCAAACAGCGGAGCGGGTGGCGTCAGGATCAACGGTTCGACGGTTTCCGCATCGCAAAGTGTTGCGTTTGGCACTGGCACGTTGCAACTCAGTTCGGGTGCGCTCCGAAGTTCATCGACAGGTCTTCCGGTGATTGCCAATGCATTCGCCATTGATGGCGGTTTCACGTTTGCTCCCACCTCCGGCTCGACCGACGGGCACATCACGCTCAGTGGGACCGGCACGATCAGCAACGCACCCACTGTTACTTTTAACGATGCGGTCAGCGGCATAGGCACGCAATTTACCGGTGCGATCACACTAAATAGTAATGTTACTTTTGCAGGCACGGGGCTTGCTATATTTGCGACTACTTCTGCGATTGGTGATGATTTTGGCACGTCCACGATTCGTCGCGGTATCACCCAAAGCGGATCAGGCACGGTCACGCTCGCCGGTTCGAACACTTACAGCGGTGGTACGACAATCAGTAGCGGAACGCTCCGGTTCGCGAAAACATCGGCCATGTCGGCCATCGGCGCTGTTGCAACGAGCAGCGGTGCCAGCTTGGAGTTGAGCGTAACCGGTGGCGCGGGTGAGTTTACGACTGGCACCTCGGGCAATGGTACTATTGGCGGGCTTCTTAGTGGGCTTGGCGGTCAAAGTGGCGGCACCGTCAGCTTTGCGTCAGGTTCTTTCCTGGCCATCGACACAGGAAGCACCACGCAGACCTATGCTGGCAACGTGACCAACTCAGGCTTGGGTCTTACGAAACTCGGAGGGGGGACGCTCACTCTCTCCGGCGCGAACACCTATTCGGGCTCGACCACGATCAGCGGGGGGGCGCTCAACGTGGGAACCAACGCAGCCGGTCTCAGTTCCAACAGTAACCTGATCTTTAGCAGTGGCGTCTTGGAGGCGAACGGCACGCTTGCCAAAAACGTCGGCACGGGCGGCGGCGAACTGCAATGGACTAGCGTCACCGGCAAAGGCGGATTTGCCGCGGTTGGTGGAGACCTTTCCATAACTCTCAATGGCGGTGCGCAACTCACCTGGTCCGCCACGGCAGGAACCAGCAAGTTCGGAGCAGCTACCCTGATCTTCGGCTCGGCCAATGCGGACAGCAAAGCGATCCTGACCAATGGGATTATCTTGAATGCGTCGCGCACCATTCAGGTTGACTCCGGGATCGGCGGAGACTCTGCGGAGATCAGTGGAATCATCACCCACTCTTCCAGTGGCATTACGAAAACAGGAACCGGTTGGTTGATTTTGAGTGGTTCCAATGACTTTGGCGGCGTCACCAACATCAACGCGGGCACACTGCAGATCAGCAACAACACCGCCCTCGGCACGACCGCCGGCAACACCATCATTTCCTCCTCCGCCGGCACTCTTGCCCTCAGCGGTGGGATCACTGTTGCCGAGAACATCACAATCAGCGCCAGGAACACGGGAGATCATTTCCTGAATGTCGGAGGTGACAACTCGCTGACCGGCACGCTGACCTGGGAGAGCGGTGGCACGGCATACGGTGTCCGTTCGGATGCCGGAAAGTTAACCATCAATGGCGCTGTATCGCCGCTCCTTGGCAGTAAGACCATGAATGTTTCGGGAGCAGGCGCCGTGGAATTTACAGGAGCGCTTAATAACACCGCAACTTCTGGGTCGGTGCTTTCGGTTAGCAAGGCCGGTGCTGGAATTCTGACCTTATCCGGTACCAACACCTACACCGGGGCGACCATCGTCACCTTAGGCAAGCTGGTCGTCGACGGCTCCACCTCCACAGGCACCGTCACCGTGAATTCCACGGCCACCCTCGGCGGGAGCGGAACCATCGGCGGGGCGACGACGATCAACGCAGGCGGCATTCACGGGCCGGGGAACAGTCCCGGCGTCCAGAAATTCACCAGTTCCCTCACCTACGCGGATGCTTCTATCTTCTCTTGGGAAATGGACCGCACCCAAGCGCAGACGCGGGGCACGGGCTACGATGGGGTCAACGTGACCGGATCACTCGGCGGCGCGGACGGCGCGGATCTCAACACGACCTTCGACGCGGTTTTCCGCATCGTCATCGGCGACAGTGACTTTTCCAATGCTTTCTGGACGACCGACCGGTCGTGGTCGGACATCTTCACCGCGGCCAACGGGACGACGGCGAAAACGGATTGGACCACCATTTTCGGCGGGGGATTCCAGTATTACAAAACCGACGGCACCACACTTGCCGCGCCGACCAACGGCAGTTTCACAATGAGCGGCAGCATCCTCTCCTGGTCGGCCGTTCCCGAGCCCAGCTCCGCCATGGCCGGCTTGCTGATTGCCGCAGGGCTTTTCCGGCGCAGCCGCCGTTCGCGGTGTATCGTTCAGTCCATCGGTCAATAAACTCCTATCAGAATCATCGAAACGGTTCCTACAGCATTCAATCAATTCTAACTCAGATCATGAAACCCATCCATCATCCATTTTACGCAACGTCTCCGGCCGTCATGAAATCATTCGTTCGTTCCTTACTGGTCGGTGGAGGGCTCATCGCCGCGGCAACGCCGGTCTTTGCCGCCAGTTTCTACTGGGATGCTGACATCGTGACGGCCACCGGCCAGAATGGCGACGGCGTCTGGACCACCGATATCGCGAATACAAACTGGTCGGGAACTCCCGGCGGCACTCCCAATATTTCCTGGGTCAATGGTTCCGGCAACACTGCGTTTTTGGGCAATGCGAACGGGACCAACTATACCAATCCGGCCGTCGGCGGCACCATCACGCTGGCTGAAAACATCACGGCATTCGCAGTGTCCATGAGCAGCGGCCAGACCGGATCCTACATCATCAACGGCGGTGCAGGCCTCGCCCTGACCCTCAGTGGAACAGGGGCCTACCTCGGCAACAACAGCCCGTCCGCCGTTCTAACGGTGAATGCCGACGTGACCGGCACGTCAGGGCTCCAGAAAGTAAATACGGGCAGGGTCATCTTCACCGGGACAGGCACTTATACCGGTGTCACCAAGATCACCGGCGGCACCTTGCAATTCGGCAGGGAAATCTCGCTTTATAACAACACTCCGGCAAATTGGACGGCAGACAACCTGATCGTTTTGTCTGGGGCCACTCTCGCGCTCAACGTAGGTGGAACCGGGGAATTCACCTCGGCCGAAGTCGATGCACTTGTCGCTCTCGGCGGTGCCACCACCGGTTTCCTCACCGGCTCCAGTATCGGATTCGACACGACCACAGCGAGTGGCGGATCATTCACCTACGCCTCGATACTTGCCAATCCGAATGCCGGTGCCAATACACTCGGTCTGGCCAAGTTAGGCACGAACTCTCTCATCCTCTCCGCCGCCAACACCTACAGCGGCGGCACCGCGCTGAGTGGCGGCACCATCGGCATCGGAAATGGCAGCGCGCTCGGCACCGGCCAGGTCTCCGTGACAAACCCCGTCGGCATCTTCGCCGCTGACAGCCCCCAATCGATCGCTAACAATTTTTTCCTCAGCAGCACCGGCAGCAGCGTCCTGACCGTGAGCGGGCCGAACAGCCTGACCCTCAACGGGACCCTCACCGGCAGCGGGAGCCGCACCATTACCAACACCATTCCCGCCGCCAGCGGCACGCTCACGCTGGCAGGCACCCTGAATCTATCTGAAAGCAGCACCCAGACGCGCACTTTCACGATCGGCAGCGCCACCGCTGCCGGTAGCACGGGCACGACGCTGGTCACCGGGACCATTCAGAACAACGGCGGCACCAATACGCTGGCCAGCAACTTCGTCGCCAGCGGCGGCGGCACCGTCATCCTCACCGGCGTCAATACCTACACCGGCACCACCGCCGTTTCCAACACCAACACCATTCTCCAGATCGGCAGCGGCGGCACCACCGGAAACATCAGTGCCGCTGCCGTCACCGTGAACACCGGATTTCTCGCCTTCAACCGCAGCGACGCGCTGACGATCGCCAATATCATCGGCGGCACCGGCGGCCTCCGCCAGAACGGCGCGGGAACCACTCTGCTCAGCGGAGGGAATACTTACTCGGGCCTGACCTCCATCAACGCCGGCACCCTGCAGATCAGCAACAGCACCGCCCTCGGCACGACCGCCGGGAATACCAACATTTCCTCCGCTGCCGGTAGTCTTGCCTTCAGCGGTGGGATCACGGTCGCCGAGAATATCACGATCAACGCCAGAAACTCGGGCCTCCACCTGTTGAACGTGAGCGACGACAACGCACTAACGGGAACCCTCACGTGGGCATCCGGTGGAACCGCTTACGGGGTTCGCTCGGACGCCGGGAAACTGACGATCAACGGTCCGGTCAATCCACAGCTCGGCAACAAGACGCTGAACGTTTCGGGTGCCGGCAACGTGGAATTCACCGGAGCAATCGGGAACACCGCAACGCCCGGAACCGCCCTTGGCATCGTCAAGTCAGGTGCCGGGACTCTAACACTCTCCGCTTCCAATACCTACACGGGTGGCACCACGGTCAGCGAAGGGACCTTGGTTCTCACCACCGCCACTGCCCTTGAAAACAGCTCCACGCTCACCATCGCCAGCGGTGCTTTTGTCAATCTGCCCAATGCCGGCACGGAAATCGTCGGCACGCTGGTCATCAACAACCTGACCAAGCCCAACGGATTGTATGACTCCACCAACAGCGGCGGAGCCATCACCGGTGTTGGAAAAATCCAGGTCGGTGCCGGAGTCAGCACACCCTTTGAAAGTTGGATCGCCACCAACTACCCGGGCATCCTGGCTCCCGACAACACACCTTCAGCCGATCCCGACCACGACGGCGTACCTAACATTCTCGAATTCGCCCTGAACGGAAACCCGTCCAATGGATCTCAAAACGGCCTGACCGCCGCGCTGGTCCAGGATTCCAGCGCTCCTGTTGGAAACGAGCTAACCCTGGTCGCCGCCGTCCGTGACGGAGCCGTGTTCACCGCCGGAACCGCCACCGTCGATGGCATCACCTACGTTGTCGAAGGCTCGCTCGATCTGTCATTCCCGGGTTCGGCGGTTTCCAGCACGGGCCCGTCCGACACCGCGCCTGCCGCTACTGGTTTGCCCAGTCTGGCAGGCACCGCGTGGGAATATCACACCTTCAAGCTCGATTCCTCCGAAGGCTTGGCCGGCAAGGGCTTTCTCCGCATGAAGGTCACCCAACCCTGAACCATGCGCGTTGGAATAACAGACCGATGCGAATGTGCCGACCTGTCCGTGAAAACCCATTCAGCTTTGAAATCCCGCGATCCATCCACCCTCTTCCGCAGGGTCGTCCTTGCCATGAAAATACTGGCATGCGTGGCGCTGTGTGCGAGTCCTGCGGCCGCTCAGGAATCCGTTTACAATGGGGCCTTCTCCGGCGGCACCGGTTCGCTGGCCAACGCCATCACCTTTGAGAACAACTCCGGCAAGGGCCTTTCCATCATCAATATCTTCCGGAACTGGGGGAACTCCGACAGCACCAACGTCGGCTTCCCCACTTCCACGCTGAGCGGCATCCGCGACCACGGCTCGATCCCGCTGGTCACCTGGCAGCCGCAGGCGAATTCCGCTAGGGACGGCGAGTATCAGCTCGCCGACATCATCAACGGCAACCACGACAGTTTCATCAAGGACTGGGCGCTCGACGCGAAAGCCTGGGCCCATCCGTTCTTCCTTCGCTTCGCCCACGAAATGAACGGCAATTGGTATCCATGGAGCCCCGGCATCAACGGCAACACAACTTCACAATACGCCGCTGCTTGGCGGCATGTGCACGACATCTTCACCCGCAACGGCGTAACCAACGTCACCTGGGTCTGGTGCCCGAACACCATCTACTCCGGAGGCACTCCGATCGCGTCTCTTTATCCGGGTGACAATTACGTCGATTGGACCTCGTCCGATGTCTACAACCGGATCTCGAACAACTGGGGCAATTTCTCCGCCCGCGGCGGATCGACGCTGGACGAGTTGATGGACATCGCTCCGGGCAAACCGATCATGATCGCGGAAACCGGCTGCCACAATGACGATGACAAGGCAGGCGTCGCCGCGGGATCGAAGGCACAATGGTACCGCACCGCCTTGAAAAGTTACCTCAAGGACTCCATGCCGCGCGTCAAGGCATGGGTCTATTTCAATGGCAACAATCCGGACGGCAACGACTGGCGGATCAATACCTCTCCGGACGTGCTCGCCGCCTACAAGGAAAGCATCGGCCTCACCTACTACAGCGATAACAAATACGGCTCGATCACACAAAGCCCGATCCCGCCGCTGGTGAACGATGCCAAGTCCACCGACACGATGGGCCCCTTCGTTTCGATCGAAAAGCCGGGCTTCAACAAAGTGGCCGCCGGCACCCTCATTGAGATCCTGGTGTCCGCGTCAGACAAGTCCGGCGTCAACAAGGTGGAGTATTCCATCAACGGTGTCCTCACGCACACCGAAAACATTGCTCCCTATCAATATTTCTGGCCGGTTCCCGCCGGGGCCGGGACGACTTACACCCTTGTCGCGAAAGCTTTCGATGCTGTGGGAAAAACCACCGTCAGCACGATCACGGTTGTGTCCCAGGATCCTCCTGCAGCTCCCGCCGGGGTGGCCGCCACAGACGGAGCTTTCACCGACAAGGTGCGCGTCACCTGGAGTTCCGTCGCCTCCGTCAACGGTTACGAAATCTGGCGGAATGGATCCAACGATAGTGCGGGCGCGGTGAAGCTGAACACCGGCACGCAGTCCGGCACCACCTACGATGACACGACCACCGTTTATGGCACGACCTATTATTACTGGGTGAAAGCGGTCACTGATGCCGGCGCTGGTAACTTTGGCACGCCGGACACCGGATTCCGGAACCTGCCCGCCGCCCCCGTTGCTCCCACCGGCCTCTACGCCACGGACGGAACTTATAACAGCCGCGTGCAACTCGGCTGGACCGGTGTCGCGAACGCCGCTGGTTACGAGATCTGGCGGAACTCCGTGAACAACAGTGCCACTGCCGTGAAAATCAGTGGCAGTCTCGTGGCCGGCACCACCTACGACGACATCACCGTTCCCTACGCCACCGTGTATTACTACTGGGCCAAGGCCGTGAATGACGGTGGCACCAGTCCCTTCAGCGGCGTCGCGTCCGGTTTCCGCGGCAGCGTGCCGACCATCACCGATATCACGAACCGCACCATCAGCCAGAACGGCAGCACCGGGGCCATCGCGTTCACCGTGGGTGATGCGAACACCGCCGTCGCGGACTTGATAGTTTCTGCGACCTCCAGCGCTCCCGGCATTGTCCCGGTGGAAAACATCGTCCTCGGCGGCAGCGGGGCGAGCCGCACCGTGACCGTCACTCCCGCGAATGGAGCGATAGGCAGCTCCATCATCACCGTGACCGTCACCGATGCTGATGGCGGGCAGGCCAGCGACTCCTTCACGCTCATCGTCAACGCGCTCCCTGTCATCAGCTCCATCAGCGACCGCGTGATCTCCGTCGGCGGCAGCACCGGGGCGGTGGCGTTCACCGTGGGCGATGCCGAGACCGCGGCGGCATCGCTGACCTTGTCCGCCTCGTCGTCCGATACGGTGTTAGTTCCCTTGGCTAACATTGTCTTCGGTGGCAGCGGCGCGAACCGCACGTTCACTGTGACTCCGGCTGCCGGGAAATCGGGCGCCGCCGAGATTTCAGTGACGGTTGGCGATGGCACCGGCAGCGCGACGGAAACTTTTTTCCTCAGCGTGATGGACGCCAATCAAGCGCTCTGGACCGCCACCGGCTCGCCGCGTTCCTGGAGCACCGGGGCGAATTGGTTCAGCGGGGTATCACCTGTTTCCGGAAATTCCACCACCCTGGGTTTCCTATCCGGCATCGTGCTCCCGGCAGGATCTATCACTTCCACCAACGATCTTGCCTCACCCTTTTCGCAGCATGCGGTGACGCTTGCCGGCAGCGGTCCTGCAGGTGCGGCGGCCGTTGTGAATCTCACCGGTGGCGCGCTGGATTTCAAAACCGCCGTGGATGGTGCCGCTCCAGGTCTCCATCTCGCTGCGAATGCGGGCGACGGCCCTGGCTCTTCGCTCGGTTACCACATCGGGATGCCGGTCGTCCTGTCGTCCACCCTCACCATCGATGGCAACGGCACAGCGGATTTCGTCCTCGATGGCGGCATTTCCGGTGCGGCGGGGATTTCCAAAACCGGCACCGCCACGCTCGTCCTCGCGGGAGCCGGCAGTTACACCGGCAGCACCGTCATGAAGGGCGGCACCCTGCGCGTCACCCATCCTGCCGGGCTCGGTGCGAATGGCGCGTTGCAAACCAACACCGGTGCGGTCGCTCCCGTCATCCAGCTCCACATCGACGGGGCTGGCAATGATGGCGTCATTCCCATGTCGAATGCCTTCGGGGGAAACAGCAGCATCACCACCACGATCGACGTTGCTAACAATGGTGGCGGAAATAGCGGGAACCTCATCTCCCTCGACGGCGTGTCCACCGGCTGGGGAAACACCGTCACCCTCAACGTCACCGGCTCGAATGGCTACGGACTGCGCCTCGCCCAGCTCCGCAGCACCGGTGGCTCGGCCGGCACCCAGACGCTCAACCCGACCACCGCGCCGCTGACCGTCGGCAGCTACACCGGGGCTAACAATGCCACCACCCTCACGCTCTCCGGCACCCACTCCGGCAGCGCCATCACCGGTGCGATCGTCAATGGCAGCTCCATCGTTTCCCTGACGAAGTCGAACAGCTCCACCTGGGTGTTAGGCGGAAACAGCAGCTACAGTGGCGTCACGAATATCCTCGGCGGCACGCTCGTCCTCGCCGCCGACAACGCGCTGGGCACCACCGCCGGAACCACCACCGTCAGCAGCGGCGGCGGCCGGCTCGCGTTACGTGGAAATATCTCCGTCGCCGAGCCGATCTCCCTCAGCGGCCGCGCCTCGGGTGATCACCTGCTCAACGAGTCCGGCACCAACACGCTGACTTCGTCGCTGTCACTCAACACCGGCGAAAACGCCTATTTCATCCGCTCGGATGGCGGCAAGCTCGTGCTCGGAAACGCCGTGAACATGCTCGGCAGCACCGCTTCGAAAACCCTGTTTGTTTCCGGAGACGGCAACGTCGAAATCGCGGGAGCGGTTTCCCCCGGCACCGGCACCCTGAGCCTGTCAAAAACCGACGGCGGCACGCTCACGCTCTCTGCTGACAGCACCTACAACGGCCCTACTACCATCCTTGCCGGCACGCTCGATCTGCGGGGAAATCTCACCGCCACCAGCAGCGTGACTGTCGCCACCGGCGCGAAACTTACCGGCTCCGGCAGCATCTCCGCCGCCACCGCCGTGGACGGGATTCATGCGCCGGGTGCCGGCATCGGCCAACAGGCGTTCGCCACCACCCTGAGCTACGGTGGCAGCGCCCGCCTCGAGTGGGAACTCGCGGCTAACAACGCCGACCTGGTCGCACCGGCCGACCCCGAGAACCCCGGCCCGCCCGTCGGCATTGCCTTCGATGGCGTGAGCGCGAACACCGCCACCGTCGCGGCAGGTGCGGTGTTCGACGTCGTGCTCAACGGCCCCGGCAGCGCGGTCGATTTCAGGAGTGCCTTTTGGCAGCAACCGCATTCGTGGCCGGCGCTTTCCGCGGATTCGCTTGAGGGTGGATTCGCGCTGGGCAGCGTCAGCACCGATTCCGGCGGCCGGTCCGCAGCGGCCTTCGGTGGCTTTTCGGTGCGGCATGTCGGCTCGACCATCGAGGTCCTTTGGGATCCGACGTCTCCGTTTCTGGTCTGGCAGGAGCAGCAGTTCGGCGAAGACGCCACCGACCCGGAAATCGCCGGTGAGAACGCGGACCCGGACGGCGACGGACTGACGAATCTTGTCGAATATGCCCTCGCCACCGGACCGCTGTCTGGCAATCCATCGGGCATCTCCTGCGCCCGCGAGGGAGGCGTTTTCTCCATGACCTACGCGCTGTCGAAGGCCGCCACCGACATCACCGTGCTGCCGGTTTGGTCAGACGATCTGGCAACGTGGAGCAACGTGGGCGTCGCCGTCGGGATCATTTCCGAAAATGCGGACGTCCGTGTCCAGCGGGCGGAAATACCAGTGGCGGAGGATCCCAATCTGTTCCTGCGCCTTCGGATCACCCGGCCGTGAAAATACCCGTTTTTGAGATCCTTCGCCCGCTTCGTTTGGGAAGGAAGTGCGATGGTGCATATTAGCCGCAACAGGCGCTCGACCGGAGTCGTGGCACGGGCATCCCACCCTGTTCCATGTGGTGCGGATGATTTGGTTGGCTGATCGGCCAATCGACATCTTCCCGAATGATCCGTAGATTGCATCCCCATCCGTCGAAAACCCACTTGCTTCACGGACGCAGAGGCCGGGAAACCCTTTCGAAATCCGATTCACCCCCGCTCACACTTAAAAATCTCAAAGCGTATTGGTAAATTGAATCGATGGCCGTACGGCCAATAGACCAGTCCACAAATCCCAATCATCTTCCCGTTGTTCGATAAAAACTCCCGCTCATGAAACCCATCCGTAACCCATTCGCCTCCGCACTGCTCCGCCGTTCCGTCTTTGCTGCATCCATCTCCCTGGCATTTGCCATGCCATACGCCAACGCGGTCACCCGGACCAAAGCGAACAACACCGACGCCCTCAGTCTGGCCTCCAGTTGGGGTGGCACGGCGGTTGGTTCGGTCGACATCGGCCAATGGACCTCCACGGTTCTTGCTGCGAACAGCACCGTGCTCGGAGCGGATCAGAGTTGGCTGGGAATCAGCATTGTCAGTCCTGGCGGACTGGTGACCATCGGGGCAGGAAACACGCTGACCCTCGGCACCTCGGGCATCGCCATGAACGCGGCCACCCAGGACCTGACGTTCAGCGCCGGCCTGGCTCTCGCGATCGGCAATCAGAGCTGGAATGTCCAGACCGGCCGCACGCTGACCCTGAACACCGGAACTTTCAACCGCGCCACGGGATCGACCGTCAATCTTTCCGGCGTTGGCACGATCAGCGCCAGCATGGTCAATCTGACCGCGAACACCGCCGGTCTCGTCGGCCCGTGGGCGAGCGTCGGCACTGGAACCGCACTTCGATATGCGACCTTTGCGGGCGCTAACATCGTTGGCTACACCGCCGCCACCCCCGCCGCCGATGGCTCGGCGCTCACCGACACCACGGGTCTCGTCAATTACGACCTTGCCTCTTCCGCGGGCACCGTCCCGGCGGCCGTCTCCGCCAACACGATTCGTTATACCGGCGCGGCCGGCACGATGTCCGTCGGAGCCACGGCGTTTTCGGTCAATGGCCTGATGAACGCCGGAACCGGTATTCTGACCCTTGATAGCGGCAACCTGACGATCGGTTCCAACCAGGAGCTGGTGGTCAACACGGCCGGAAATGGCCTCGCGATCAACAGCGTCATCCAAAACAATCTCGCGGGGGATTCCGCTCTCACCAAAGTCGGCGGTGGCACGCTGACCCTTTCGGGCATCAACAATTCCTACACCGGAGTTACCACTATCAATGGCGGTGCCGTCGATGTCGGGGATTTCGCCAATCTCTCTCTTGGCGGCGGCGGCGTGCTCTTCAGCTCGGACGCCGTGCTTCAAGGGAATGGAACCTTCACCCGGAATTTCACCACCGGCACGACCCTGACGGCGGCAGCGGGCGAGATCGCCGGATTTACGGGTGGTTTTGCCGCCCGCGGAGGGCCCTTGGTGGTCAACTTCGGCGGGTCCTCGGCGACGTTTACCATCAGTGGCCTTTCCCCCCGGTTCGGAAACAATTTCGTTTTCGGATCATCCACGGCCAACAACAAGGTCACCGTCGAGAATCCCATCAATTTGAACGGAGCAAGCCGGTCGATCACCGTCAATTCCGGCCTCGGCGGTGACTATGCCGAATTTTCAGGCCTGCTCTCGGGATCCGCCACTTCCGGACTCACCAAAAACGGCGCAGGTCGCCTTGTCCTCTCGGCATTGAACAACACCTATGCCGGCACGACCACGATCAACAACGGCACTCTCGAAGTTGGGTTGATCAGCAACAATTCGTTGGGGACGAATGGTCTGCTTTTCACCGGGGGAGTCCTGCAGGGCAATGGCACTTTCACTCGTAATTTCAGCGGCACCGCTACGGCCGGGAATGGTGAAATCGCCGGACTGACAGGTGGCTTTTCGGCCAAGGACGGCCCGCTCACAGTTAACTTCGGGGGAATCGGCGCAAGTGTGGGCCTCAGTGGTGTCACCACCACTCCGAAGTTGGGAAGCGGCTTCACACTCGGTTCAGCCACAGCTAACAACAAGGTCACCGTGGTGAATCCCATCGCCCTCAACGGAGCCCAGCGGACATTCACCGTTCCTACGGGGGCCGGTGGCGATTCCGCGGAACTCTCCGGCCAGCTTTCGGGCGGGACCACGTCCGGCGTGAGCAAGGTGGGAACGGGTCTGCTTCTTCTCTCGGCCTCCAACGATTATGCCGGCGCCACCACGGTTGGTGCGGGCATCCTGGCCATCTCGAATGGCAATGCTCTGGGATTCGCGGCAGCGGGCGTAACGAACAACACCAGCGTCACTTCCGGAGCCAGCCTTCAGTTGACCGGTGGCATCACCGCCGACCCGACCGAGCCTCTCACGATTTCCGGAACCGGCGCCACCAACGTCGGAGCCTTGCAAGCCGGCACGGGCGGCGGCACCTGGGCCGGACCCATCACCTTGGGGGCGGTTACAGCTCGCGTCGGTGCCACGGCGGGAAACACCCTGACCATCACCGGCAGCATCGCCTCAGGCACGACGACCGGAATTTCCATCTCGGGCGGGAGCGGCACCGGCGTGGTGGTTTTGAACCCAACCTCGCCTAACACCTACACCGGTCAGACCAACCTGGTACGCGGCACCCTGCGTCTCGGGAAAAACGACGCGCTGCCCGTCACCACCGTCATCGAGGCCAAGGATCAGGCCAACTCGCCGGACGCCACGGGCTTCGATCTCGCGGGATTCAACCAGACCATCGCCGGATTGTTGGATTCCGGAACGCCCGTCAACACGGTGATTTCCAACTCCGTTGCGGCGACGACGAGCACGCTCACCATCAACAACTCCACGTTCCAAACCTACGACGCCCTCATTGTAAATGGAGCGGGCACGGTCGCCTTGACCAAGGAAGGCACGGGTACCGAAACCCTAACCGGAGTTAATACCTACACCGGTCCAACAACCGTCAACGGAGGTACGCTCAGGGTGAACGGTGCGGGCAGCCTCGCAGCGGGCAGCGCGGTCACCGTCGGCGGGTCCGGCACGCTTGCCGGCACGGGAACGATCTTGGGCTCCGTAACCGCGCTCGGCACCATCGCTCCCGGCACAGGCGCGACAGGAACCCTCACCGCCGGCACCACCACTCTCTCCGGCACCCTCGCCGTGGAAATCGACGGAGCGAACGGAGACAAGCTGGTGTCCAGCGGTATGCTCAACCTTTCCGGTCCTTTGACGGTGACCTTGCTGGCCGGCGGCTTCACCCAGTCGTCCTACGTCATTGCGGAAGGTTCCAGTCTCACCGGCACCTTCTCCAGTGTGCCGTCCGGCTATACCGTCACTTACACTCCGACGCAGGCAATCCTCTCCCAAGGTGCCGTTGATCCTTACACCACCTGGATTAACAGCCCGGCGTTCAACACGCCGGCTCTGACTACAGCGCAGAAACTGCCGACCGCAGATCCGGATTCTGATGGAACCCCGAATTTCCTGGAGTTCGCCCTCAACGGAAATCCGGTGAGCGGCTCGTCCAACGGTTTGATCGCCTCCCTCGTCCAAGATGCGAGTCTTCCGGCTGGCAAGGAGCTCACATTGGTCTGCGCCGTGCGTGACGGCGCGGTCTTCACTGCGGGCGTCGCCACGGTTTCCGGCCTCACCTATACGGTCGAGGGTTCCCTCAATCTGGCGTTTCCCACCTCGCCCGTCTCCAGTACCGGCCCGTCCAACACCGCGCCAGCCTCCACCGGACTGCCTGATCTGACCGGCACCGACTGGGAATACCACACCTTCAAGCTCGACGCCTCGGAAGGACTTGGCGGCAAGGGCTTCCTCCGCCTCAAGGTGACCCAACCCTGATATTCAATTAAGTTAGAAGCCCCCAACCTTAGATACCAAATCCATGAAAAACCAAGTTTTCCGCCGCTCCGCTGGATTCACGCTTGTAGAGCTCCTCGTCGTCATTGTCATCATCGCTACGCTAGCCGGACTTGCGTTTTTGGGATACGGGCGGATGCGCGCCATCGGAGATCGCGCGGCAGCCATTTCGGTGATGCGCCAGCTGGTAGTCGCGAACATCTCATATTCCTCTGACCACGGCGGTCAATTCGTTCCGATTGCGAGAATGGATGAAAATAATGCGCTTCAAGAATGGTTCTACGATCCGGAGGTCCTGTCGTATCTCACGGGTGACCCCGAGTCATTGACAAAAACCAAAGCACAGAGGGAAATCGCGCCAGTGGGATTGTTGGATCCGGTAGTGAATCGCGCTCGTAAAAAAGATTATCAAAAGCTTTCTGCTAGTTATGGTATGAATAGCACGGGCCTGGGGCAATTTTGGCCAAAGAAAAACACGGATCCTCCGATGAGCTACAAGTATAGCCAAGTTGCCAACCCGTCGCGGACCGCGTTTATGATTTCAGCAACCGACTACCAAGTTTCCTTTGCGAGTCGTTATCTCTGGAAGACTTCTCCCGTTGAGGGGAAATCGCCAAATCAAAAAATGGCCTATCGCCACGATAATAAGGCCATCGTCATCTACTACGACGGAAGCACCGGATTTGTCAGCATGGCTGATATGGCAAAATTTGATGCAAACGGTGGTGATGCCAATCCCTTTTGGAAGGCACTTCCATAACACTCCACAAGCGTGCGAGATCCATAAATCCTGGTGCGCCTGAGTATAGCGTTCATTATTGTAAATTCGTTGTATCCAGGAGTTCTATGGGGTGGGGCTCTGGCCGGTCGGGCGTGAGCTCAGGGCTTCAAGCTCTTGAAAAACCGGGTTTCTACGACGGTAGTTTCGAAATCATCACTCCGGGCGATCTCAAGCGCTTCGACGCCGATGGCGGAGCCGCCAATCCGTTCTGGAAGGGGAATCTCTGACCCGTCGGCCGCCGAAAAGGTTTGCTTGAATTAATACTCGGATGATTCAGGTTTCCCAGCCTGATGAATGGGAAAATCTTCGGGCTCAACGCGGTCTTCTGGGGCGGCGTGTCATTCGGTTTCGCGCTGGATCAGAATGCGAACCAGCAGAGCGACGTTTGGGAAATGCTCTTCAACGCCGCCGGCCTCCCGCCCTCCGGCGACTACGATGCGGACGGCTGGACAAACTCGGCGGAGAGCAGCGCGGGGACGAATCCGAAGGACGCCAGTTCGCATCCGCAGGCGGAAATGGAAATGACGGCGGGGCAGGGGCATTTGGTTTCCCCGGGACTGCCGGGCAAGCGCTATTTGTTGATGGCATCCGATGATCTGACGTCGTTCGCGCCGATGGGTGATGTGGTCGCGGGCACGGGTGGTGACATCGATTGGGCGGTGGGACAGCCGGACGGGCGGGAGTTTTTCAAGGTGCAGATCTCGGACGTGGATACGGATGGGGACGGAGTGAATGATTGGGAGGAGCTGTCCCTTGGATTTGATCCGAACACGGCGCGGACGGACCGTTATGCGCAAACCGATTCGCAACGGGTGTCAGCCATGCTCAATGCGGTGAGCACGATCACCGCTTCGGTTTACGACGATACCTGCTCCGAGCGTTGGCCGGATCCCGCCGTGCTGGTGCTGCGCCGGACGGGTGGCTTGAAGCCGTTGACGGTCAATTTCACGCTGGGAGGAACCGCGACAAGGGATGTGGACTATCAGGCATCGGTGGCGGAAAACTCGGTGGCATTCGCGGCCGGACAGCGTGAGGCGTTCATCGAGATTTCCCCCGTCGCGGATGCGGATGACGCGGAGGCGACTGAGACGGTGAACCTGACGGTTGTTGCCGGAACCAGCTACACCGTGGGCGCGGCGAACACGGCGAGTGCATCGATTCTCAATGAAACGGCTGCCAGCGGTCCCTCTGCGAAGGAGGCGGCGCGGTTTCTCATCCAGGCGGCGTTTGGTCCGGATCAGGACTCGCCTGCGGATGCGGACCAGATTCCGGAGAATGTGGAGGAGGTGATGGCGATGGGGATCAGTGCGTGGATCGATGATCAATTGGGCCGGCCTGTCGGACTCCTGCAGCCGATGGTGGAGTGGCAGGAGGCGCGGCAGGATGCCTATCGGAATGGGCAGATCCCGGATCCGGAAATTTACAATGACATGAAGCAGAACGCCTGGTGGGGACGTGCAATGAGCTTGCCAAAGCTCAGGCCGGACGCGGCGGCCACGCAACTGCCGGATCCGCTGCGGCAGCGGGTGGGATTCGCGCTCAGCCAGATTTTCGTGATCTCGGACCGGATGGAGCGCATCGGCGTGCAACCGGAAGGGATGGCGAATTTCTACGACACACTGTTGAAAAACGGTTTCGGAAACTACCGCGATCTGCTGCGCGATGTTTCCCTGCATCCGTGCATGGGGATCTATCTGAGTTTCATGGGCAACAAGAAGGCGGACCCGGTGGCGAAGACATTCCCGGATGAGAATTACGCCCGCGAGGTGATGCAGCTTTTCAGCATCGGGCTGTGGATGCTCAACCCGGACGGAACACGGCTGCTCGATGGGAATGGCCAGCCGATCCCTACCTATAACAACTCCAACATCACCGAGTTCGCGAGGGTCTTCACCGGGCTGTCGTTCGGGCTGAAAAACGACGGGACGCCGACCACGAATTTCGATGAATACGAGGGGGATTTCAATTCATCCATGAAGGGCTGGGATCTCTATCACGATCTCGCGCCGAAGTCCCTGCTGCTGGGTGCCACCACGCCGCAGCGCGTGGCCGGGCCGGGCACCACCGGCACCGCGACGATGGCGGACGTGGATGCGGTGATGGACAATCTTTTCAACCACCCGAACGTCGGCCCGTTCATCGGCCGCCAGCTCATCCAGCGGCTGGTGACTTCGAATCCGTCGCCCGCCTATATCGCGCGGGTGACTGCGGCGTTCGATGCCACGCCGCGTGGTGATCTCGGGCGGACGGTGAAGGCGATTCTGATGGACGCCGAAGCACGCGATCCGGCGAAGATGGCTGATCCGACATTCGGAAAACTGCGCGAGCCGTTTTTGAAAGCGGTGAACGTCGCACGGGCGTTCAATGCGTCCGCGCCGAGCGGCTGGTATTATCTGGATGCGTTTTCACTGGATCACGTGGAGGAACCGTTCAAGGCACCGAGTGTTTTCAACTTCTATCTGCCCAGCCATTCGCCACCGGGTCTGCTCGCGCAGGCCGGCCTGGTGGCCCCTGAATTCCAGATCATCAACGCTTCGTCCGGAGTGACCGCGCCGAATTATTTCTGGAACGCGATCACCGGCGGCCTGCACCGCTGGGGAGCGAACGCCACGAAAAACGTGAAGCTCAATCTCGATCAGGAAATGCTCATGAACGTGCCCGCTGCCGCGGTGAACGATCCATCGCCCTCGCTTGCGGCGCTTGATCCGGACGCGCTGATCCGCCGCCTCGATCTCGTTCTGACGGGCGGCACGCTCACTCCGGGCAGTTTCCAAATCATCCGCGAGGCATTGAACCGCATCGGCCCCGGCAGCGGATGGGAATGGCCGGAGAACCGCCTGAAACTCGCGATCTATCTGATCGTCTCCAGTCCCGAGTTCGCCGTGCAACACTAACTGCTTTTTAAAAATGAAACCCGCTTTCCAAACGCGCCGCCGCTTCATGGGCCAGGCCAGTTGTGCCGCTGTCACTTCGATTCCCTTGCTGAACACGCTGCTCAACCTGCGTCTCGCCAGCTCGATCGCGAACGCCGCACCTCCTGCCACCGGCGAGTACCGGGCCATCGTCTGCCTTTTCCTCAGCGGCGGAAACGACAGCTATAACATGCTCGCTCCCTACAGCGGCCCCTCTCCGACGAATGGGAATTCCTATGCGGAGTATGCCGCCAGCCGGGGAAATCTGGCGCTGCCGCAGGCGCAGATGCACCAGATCCATCCTGACAACACTCCGGGGCGGGTCTTCGGCGTGCATCCGTCGATGCCGAAACTCGCGGCACGCTTCGAAGCGGGTGATGCCGCGTTCGTGGCGAACGTGGGCACGCTCATCGAGCCGGTGCAGAACCGCGCGCAGGTCATCGCCGCATCGAAGCATCTGCCGCTGGGGCTTTACTCGCATTCCGATCAGATAGAGCAATGGCAGACAAGCGTGCCCCACAGCCGCTCGGGCATCGGCTGGGCGGGGAAAATGATGGACCTCATCAAGGACATCAATCCGAGCCAGGTGGTCTCGATGAATATCTCGATGGATGGCAGCAATGTTTTCCAAAGCGGCATCACCGGCGCGGAGTATGCGGTGAATCCCGGAAACTCGAACGAGCCCGAAGGCGGCGCGGTGCCGCTCACCGGCTATAATGCGGGCTACGATGCGAACAACGGTTTCTCCAATGCGTCCAGCTCGGCGGTCGATGGACTGCTCGCGCAGAACTATGGGAATCTGCTCCAGCAGACCTATCAGCAGAAACGCCGGACCGCACAGGATGCCTATGCCTTGTATCACGGAGCCACCGCAGGCACCCTGCCGGGCGGCATCACCTTTCCCAACACCTCCCTGGGCCGCCAGCTCCGGCAGGTGGCAAAAGCCCTGATGGGTCGCAGCGCGCTGGGTGCGGTGCGCCAGACGTTTTTCGTGAATCGCGGCGGCTGGGATCATCATAGCGACACCCTCGCGCTCCAGCTCGACATGTTGGAAGAAGTGGATGAGGCGGTCGGCGCCTTCTGGGCGCAGCTCGTCGCGTTGGGCATCGAGAATCAGGTCACGCTCTTCACCGGCTCCGATTTCGGCCGCACGCTCACCAGCAACGACCAGGGCTCCGACCACGCATGGGGTGGAAATCACTTCGTCATGGGCGGCAGCGTGGTGGGGAAGAACATCTACGGCCAGTATCCCAGCCTCGCCGTGAACCCGGACATCGGTGCGGAAGTCAACCCGCTCGACACCGGCCGCGGCCGCATGATTCCCACGACGAGCTGCGACCAATACTTCGCCGAACTCGCGCTCTGGCTCGGAGTGCCGCAATCCAGCCTGCCGCTGATCCTGCCGAACATCGGGAATTTTTTCGACGCTAACAGCAGCACGCCGCCACTGGGATTCCTGGGGTGAGTGGATTCCATCGAAGAGCGGCGGTTAAGAGACCGCCTTTCGTTGTTTTTGGGTTTGCGGCAGCCGGTGGATCCACGACTGTGGGGCGGATGCTGAAGCCGAAGATGAAGAGTGATGCGCTGAAGGGGCGGGTGGCGTTCCGTGAGTCGTTGGCGGATTGGTTTTTGAAAAACGGCAGGGACTATCCATGGCGGCGGACAAAGGATGCGTATGCCGTTTTGATTTCGGAGGTGATGCTCCAGCAGACGCAGATCGCGACGGTGCTGGGCACAGGATTCTACACGCGGTTTCTGGAGACGTTCCCGGATGTGGAATCGCTGGCGGCGGCGGAGGACGAACGGCTGCTGAAGGCGTGGGAGGGGCTGGGCTACTACCGGCGTGTTAGGATGCTGCGGGAGACGGCGCGGGCGGTGATAGCGGATCACGGCGGCAGGTTTCCGACAGAGCTGGAGCCGTTGATGAAACTGCCCGGTGTGGGGCGCTACACGGCGGGTGCGCTGCGGGCGTTCGCGTTTGATCTGCCGTCGGCGGTGGTGGATGGAAACGTCGCGCGGGTGCTCTCGCGGGTGATGGATTTTTCCGCCGTGGTGGATGACACGGCGGGGCAGAAACAGATGTGGGAATGGGCCGAGGCGCTGGCGGATCCGCAGCGGCCGCGGATTTTCAACTCGGCGCTGATGGAGCTGGGCCAGACGGTTTGTCGGCCGGGTGTGCCGGATTGCCTGAGCTGCCCGGTGGCGGGATTCTGCAAGACGCGCGAGCCGGATAGCCTGCCGGTGAAAAAGAAGAAAACCGCGGTCACTGCGGTGGACGAGCATGCATTGTGGATCCGCGATGGGGAAGGGAGGCTGCTGCTTCACCGCGAGGGCGGAAAGCGCCGCGAGGGTTTGTGGAAACTGCCGACGCGTGAGGCGGCTGAAATTTCCGCTCTGCCGGTGCTGGACGAGAGCCTTTACACGATCACCCGCTACCGGGTGACGCTGCGGGTGCATGACGGCGCGGGTTTGAAAAAGCGTTTCCGCCCCGGGGAGGACGAGGTCTGGCAGGAGGCGGACGTGGTGATGGCGCTGGCGATGCCGTCGCCGTTCCGGCGGGTGATTGGGAGATTGTTGGACGAATCTTGAAATCAAGTGTGACGGATGAGGTTGGCTGTGCTTTCGTTGGCGCGGATGGAAATTCTTTTTCGGATATCGGGTTTTGCGCTGATCGCCTGCTTTTGCCAATCCTGCGCGGTTCCCCCTCCACCGGAAAAACTGTCAGCTTCCCACTCCACGCGTCAGATCGTCGCCCAACGGGTGAGCGCGGTGGTGGTGACGGACCGCCGGAATCTCGACCGCTGGGTGAACCGGAATTTCGTCACGTCCCAAGCCCCCGAGGATGCCGATGGCGGATCCGCGGCACCGATCACTTCCGACGGTTATTTCCTGACGGCGGACCACGTGCTGTCGCGCATGGCCGGGCGGAATGTTTTCCTGATCTACGGCCAGGGCGGACGGCTGGCTCCGGCCAAGGCGCGTGTCGTCTGGCGGTCCGAGTCGTCGGATCTGGCAATTCTGCACATTCCGGCGAAGACGCCTTTTTACTATCAATGGACGCCGCCGGAGCGTTGGCTGCCGGTCGGGACGTCGATCATCCATGGCGGGATTTCCACCGGTTTCAAATCCGGCGAAGGAAAGCTCAGTACTGCGTTGGCTCCCGAGGGGACTTTCACCGGGACACGGAAATTCAAGATGGACCTTCCGCTGCAGCCGGGTGACAGCGGTGGCCCGGTGGTGGATGCACATGGCGGACTGGTGGGCATCAATTCCGCGGTCGAGTTTCTGGTGCCGATGGAAACGGCGTTTTTCGTCGATTCCGAAGGCAACCGGCCGAACGTACGCAAGATCGAGGCGATCATCCAGAGTGACCGTGCCCGCAATGGTGGCGGAAATTTTCCGTAAAACAAACCGGTGGTGACGATGAGAACAGTCCTTGGATCCATGGCGGCGTGCCTGATTTCGGTCTCCTGCGGAGTCGTGGAATACCCGCTCATCCCGGGCAGCCAGGCAGCGCTGGCGAAGGATCAGATCATGCTGGTGAGAAAGGAGCCGCCCTCGTTCGGCTACCAGCGGTTGCAGACGCAGGCAGGCAGTTACCCGGATCTTGCGGTGTTCGTGACCAAACACGGAAACCCGGATTTCCTCGCGGAAACGGGCAATTGGGAGCGCCGCTATTTCATCCTCTACTATCTGGAGAGCCGCCAGGCCTTCGCCTGCCGGACGCGGTCGGAAAACCACAAGGCGGTCGAGTTTGCCGGGCCGTATCCGATCACTCCGGGCGAATACAAGCTGCTGAAGGGATTTCAGCGCAACGCGAACAAAAAACTGGCTCCGAAAACGGCTGGAATTGCCACGCGAAGGTGAAATAAATCTCCCCAACTTCCTTCTTGCGTCCATCTACGGCGGGAGTAGTTTGGAAACAGTCTCTTCGCTTCACGGTGAAGGAACTATATAAATACGGGGCGTTTGCCCCAATCATACAAATAATAAAATAACTAAACCTATGAAAATGAACCCTAGAATGCGTCGTGGCTTCACCCTTGTGGAGCTGCTCGTTGTTATCGTCATCATCGCGGCACTTGCCGGTCTCACCGCTCCCATGGTGATCCGCCAGCGCAAGAAGGCTGACCAAACGGAAGCTGTGAACAATGCCCGCCAGATCGGACTCGCCTTGTTCGAGTTTGAAACGGCCTACGGCAGTTTCCCGGATTCCACCACCGCCACTACCGTGACGGAGAATACCGGTTCCAAACTGTCGCTCGCGGGCACGACCGCCAACGACTACTTCAAGCAATTGATGGCAGCGGAAATCGCCCAATCTGAAGCCATGTTCTATTGCAAAACGGCATTCACCAAAAAGCCTGACAACGTCTTCAATGACGATAGCAAGGCTCTTGCGGAAGGCGAAGCTGGCTTCGGTTATCTCCTCAACGTGAATGCCGGATTCAGCACCGCTGGCAACCCTGCCCGGCCGATCGTCGTTGCTCCTCTGGCGTATCCATTCGCAACCGGTCAGTTCGATGTGGATATGTTCGATACCAAGGCCGTCATCCTGAAGATCGACAACAGTGTCACTTCAGTGCCGATCCTCAAGACGACCAAGCTGGCCCAGCTCGGTGGTGGCAAGAACCTCCTGCAAACCGGCGACGACACCGTCTGGGGAACAGGTGTGACTCCCACGATCATCAATCCGAAGGCCAAGACCAATTGATCCTGGTCTGATTGTCTGAAAATCAAACCAACCGGGAGGTCATTCGTGGCTTCCCGGTTTTTTGTTGCCCGGATTGGAAACGTGAGCGACAGACTCGCCGTTAACCCCGTCCACCGCCCCCTCATGACCGAGCCAGATTCCAAGCCATCGCGGGCCTTCCTGCCCTATCCCGTTTCCACCCTGAGTCCGCCGATCATTCCGAATGATCTCACGTCCTTCAAATCCCGTGGGATTTCCGAAGTCGAACGGGAACTCCAGCAGAAGCTCCAGGAAATCCGCGAACTCTACCTCCAGACGATCGACCACTTCAACTGGAACAAGCTCGTTTACGAAGCGGACATCCAGTTCGAGCCGATCGTCGGCCAGACCTACCACCTTTATGAAATGCGCGGCCGCCGGCTGCTCTCGATGATTTCCCCCGGGGAGTGGTCCCAGAAACACCTCGCCACCGTCCGCCTCAACGTGGACCGGCAATGGAAAGTCGTCGAAACCGGTCGAAACGTTGACTCACGCGAACTCTTCGGCACCGAGCCAGACTAGGGCGGGCCGATCGTAAGCGCCTTCGCAGGGCCGTTGAACCATTTGCCACCCACTTTGGTTTCGAGGCGCAGCAGCCATTTGTCGCCCTTCACCAGCTTTGCTCCTGCGGTGGTTTTGTTGAAAACAAACTGATTCGAGGAAGTGGCCACCGTGTTCTGCTTTTTCCGCTCCAGCCAATCGCAGTTGGTGGTGTTGATCTCGTCGATGAAGATTCCCGTCGGCGACTTCGGTGCGGCTTCGTGAGTATAGATCGCGCCGCCGGTCGTGTAGTAGCGGAAACGGATGCGGATGGGTGTCGCGGATTTCGGCAGGGCAAGACTCGCCTTGGAAGCATTGGCGTCGGAAACGCTGTTGGATTTGCCTTTGATCGGACTCCCGAGAGCCTTCCAGGTGAGGCCGTCGTTCGAGGATATTTCCACCACCAGGTTGCTGGTGGTCGTCATGAAACCTCTGCGGTACATGAAGTTGAGCTTGGCCTTCGCGTTTGCGATGATGTTGCGGTCGAGTTCGAAGGACTGCTCCGGCACGCCCCGGGCGATCAGATCGTAGGACTTCGGGAAGGTCAAATGGAAGGACTTGGGGCCGGACACTCCACTGAAGCCAGCGAACGAGGTCACCGTCGCCATCAAATCGTAGTTCTCTCCGGTGTCGTCGATGACGAGTGCCTTGGTTGTTTTCTCGGCGTTTTCTGCCCAAGTGGCGGAGCTGCGTTTGAATGCCACCACCTGCAGGGCTTCCGCGCCCGGCGGCGGGCTGAATGAATAAGTCGCCGGGGTATTGGACCGGGGTTTGGATGGCCCGGTGACCAATTGGCTGGATGTCAGCCGGTCCGGATTGATAAGGTTCACCTGATATTCGTAGAATGTGGGGATCGAAGCGCCCGAAATCCCGTCAACGCGGACTTTGTAGGTGGTGTCGTTGAAAACAGATTTCGTCGCCACATCGGCGCTGACCTGCCAGACGATGGCCGGATCACCAAAGCCGGTTTTCCGTTTGATGTTGGTGACCGGGACCGTTTTGTTGTCCGCCGTTTTCATCGTCACCGTGGCAACGGAGAAATTGGCATCCGCGCAGCTCAGCGACCAGAATGGCGAATTGAGGGGAGCCGGGAAATAACCGGCAGGTGGATAACTCACGAAATCGTTCCCCACGTTCGTGAGATATTCCTCAGCATGCTGCATGACGTAGAGCACGTTCGACGGCGGCCGCTGGGCTGAGCTGCCGGGCTGGTCACCTGTCGCATAATCCGTGGCGGGCGGGAAAATACACCACCGGCGGTGACCCACGTCCGAGTTCCATGCGGAGGTGGCGGAGCCGGTCGTGAGGGCTTCCACCATATATTCCGTGACCGCTCCGGGCCCATAAAGTCCGAAAGAGAAATTGCCCTTGGCGCTGGCATTCCACGCCGCAGGGGACCAACCGGTCAGCGAGCTCACCGGATCGTGGGTGATCGCCAGGTCGGTTCCCGTAGCGGGACTGAAATTCCGAATCAGCATCAGTGCGGATTGCTGGGCGGCCGTGGATTTGAGGGTGGAGGAGGCGGGTTTGAACAAATCCAAGAGCTCGATGACCACCTTTGAGCCGGTATTCACCTGGGCGTCAGCCGGCACTCCGCACATCGCGCGGAAATAATTGAGGCGGCGTTCGACGTCGTTGACGAACGGAATCGCCGTTGATCCCGGCGTTCCGGTGTAATTTCCGGTCCATCCGACGCGACTGTCGTAGCCTTCCGATGCTTGGTAAACGGCGTGCCAGAACGCGATCACGTCGTTGCGGTTCTGATTGTCCACGGCAAAGCCGGAGCTTGCCATCCGAGCTGGCGGCTCAGGATAGGTTCCAGGCTCCCATGCGCCCGATATTCCCGGGAAACCAACAATGAGGATTGCGGTGGCCTGGGGTAAAAATGGAACCTTGATTTTCACGACCCCGGAATAATAAACATTCCAGAATTTTTTATCAATACTAAGATTGAACGTTTTTCAAACCCCTCTTTTCGATATTTTTTTCAAATCAATCAAGATTAAACTGATAGCGCAGCGCGGAAATACAAAAAAATGTTGCGGTCTCCACGCGCAGGACAATCGACCCCAGCGACACGGGAACAAAACCCGCGGAGAGCGCAGCCGTCGTTTCATCCGGAGAAAAATCGCCTTCAGGGCCGATGAGCAGGGTGGCCTCCGCCGTGCCGGGATGCTGAAGGAGCGTCTCACGCAGCGGCAGGGCTCCGGCAGCGAGTGAGGCGATGAGCTTTAGCCCGGGTGTGCCGGACTGGGAGGCAATCCAACGGGTGAAGGGCAGCGGATCGGCGATTTCCGGCAACGTGTCCTGACCGCATTGTTTGCAGGCTTCGAGTGCGTTGCGCCGCCACTTGTCGGATTTTCCCTCGCCCGGCTGGACCACCGTATAACGGGTGACCAAGGGTTGGATCGCCGCGACACCGAGCTCCACGGATTTCTGGACGATGAGGTCCATGTTTTTTCCCTTCGGAATCGCCTGGGCAAGCGTGATGGCGGGTAGCGGGCTTTTCGAAGACAGGATTTCCCCGATTTTCAGCGGCACCCGGTCGCGCGAAACGCTGAGCACTTCGGCGAAGGCGCGTCTGCCGAGGCCATCGAAAACGGTGACCGTTTCACCGGCCTTCGTCCGCAGCACTTGGGACAGATGGCGCGCCTCATCGCCGGACAAGGCGGGACTTTCCTGCCAGGATTCCTGCGGTAAATAGAAGCGGGCCATGGGATTTTTGAGATGCAAGAGCACAGAATCAAGAATCAAGAGGAAGAGAAGGCTCTTCTCTGTATTCTTGTTTCTTGCCTCTGGATTCTGAGACTACAGATCAAAGAACCGCTTCGCCTTCTGGAAGAAACCTTCCTGCATCGGAGAATTGTGATCGCCGATGGACTCGGAGAACGCGCGCAGTTTTTCCTGCTGCTCGTGGTTGAGCTTGGTGGGGACCTCCACTTGCACGCGGACGTTCAGATCGCCGCGGCGGCCGTTCGAGAGCGAGGGCATGCCTTTTTCGCGGAGGCGGAAAACGGTGCCGCCTTGCGTGCCGACGGGGATTTTGATCGAGGATTGGCCGTCGAGCGATGGCACTTTCAGCTCGCCGCCGAGGGCTGCGACCGTGAAGGGGAGGGGGACCTCGCAGAAGAGATCCGAGTCATCACGTTCGAAGATATCGTGATCGCGGACGTGGAGAAACACGTAGAGATCGCCTGCTGTGCCACCGCGCACGCCGGCGTCGCCATTGGTGGACGAGCGGAGACGGGTGCCGGTATCGACCCCCGCCGGGATGCGCAGCTTGATGCGGCTGTCGCGCTGGACACGGCCGTCGCCTTTGCAACTCGTGCACGGATCGGAAATGGTCTCACCTGCGCCACGGCATTCCGGGCAGGTAACTTGCTGTTTATAGATTCCTAATTCTTTGATAACGACTCCGTGGCCGCCACACGTGGTGCAAGCTTTCACGCCGCCGGAACCTCTGGTGCCTTTCGCACCGCACGGATCGCAAGGAACGTAGCGCTCGATTTCCAATTCCTTCTCGACTCCGCGGGCGGCTTCTTCGAGCGAGATTTCCAAGTCGTAGCGCAGGTCGCTGCCGCGTTGTTTACCGGAGCTTCTACGCGCACCGCGCCCACCACCGCCGAAGAATTCCTCGAAGCCGCCACCGAAGGCACCGCCGAAGACCTGCGAGAAAAGATCCATCGGATCGTGGAAACCGCCGCCGCTCGGACGTCCGCCGCCACCGTTGAAGGCGGCGTGGCCGTAGCGGTCGTAGGCGGCACGTTTGTCGGCATCGCTGAGCGCCTCGTAGGCCTCGCCGAGTTCCTTGAACTTGTCCTCAGCCGTGTGGTCGCCCGGGTTCTTGTCCGGGTGGAACTTCACCGCGAGCTTGCGGTAGGACTTCTTGATCTCCTCCGCGCTGGCGTCGCGGGAGACGCCGAGAATTTCGTAATAATCGCGTTTATCAGCCATTTTCTTTATTCTGCCGGAGTTGGAAGCTTGGAAACGACGACGCTGGCAGGGCGCAGCAGGCGGTCGCGCAGTTTGAAACCACGGCGGTGGACGCGCAGGATGCGGCCTTCCTCACCAGCGGCGCATTCCTCTTGGGAGACGGCGTCGTGGAGGTTCGGGTCGAATTGTCCGGTCGTCGGAATTTCCTCAACCCCTTGCGAAGTCAGGAATTCGTTGAGCTGGCGGCGGACCATGTCCATGCCGATGTAGATCATCGATTTGGTGTCCTGTGACGCAGCCTGCATTCCCATTTCGAAATTGTCGATGACGGGGAGCAGATCTTCGAGCAGGCGCTGGTTCGCATAACGGATCGCATCCTCGCGCTCGCGGGCGGTGCGTTTGCGGAGATTGTCCATCTCGGCGGCGGTGCGCAGCGAGAGTTCCTTCCATTTCGCCACGTCCGCTTCGAGCTCTTCCCATGGATCAAGCTCGGCGGCCGGAGCGGCTGCGGTGGCGTCGGCTTCGGCGTTTTCTACCGGAGTTTCATGCGGTGGGATGGTGTCGTTGTCGGCTTGCATGGCGGATAGGTGTAATCGGAGATGGGCATGCGTCAACCCCTTGGGAGCCTCAAGCCGATTTATCCGCTGCTGCTGCTAGGGGAAAACAGCTTGCCAAGGCCTATTTCTCTCAGTAACCAATCGCCTCCACGCAAGGATTTGCGGACTCTGATTTTCATTTTATGAAGTTGGCGAAACTCCTCGGACCAGACCAGATCATCCTTGATATGAAGGCCGTGGAGCATTGGCCCTCAATCATCGAGCTCGTGGACCTGCTCGTTTCGACCGGCCAGCTTCCCGAGGAACAGCGCGCGGAAATGCTCGAAGCCTTCCGCGTCCGCGAGGAGCAGGTGAGCACCGGCATCGGCCTGGGCGTTGCCATCCCGCATGCTTTTTCGGATCATCTGGAAAAAGTGATCGCCGTGTTCGGCAGGTCGAAGTCGGGCATTGATTTCCAGTCGCTCGACAACGCGCCGGTCCATTTGATCATCCTCTTCATCGTTCCACGGAAGGGCTACCACATGCACTTGCAGACCCTCGCCGCGATTGCGAAAATGTTCACCAACGTCGAGGTCCGCCGCCAGCTCTGTCTTGCGGAATCACGTGAGCACATTCTCGATATTCTCGATCCCAAGCCGCTCCGTGTGGGGGCTTAGATCCCACCCGACCGCTTGATTTTATGACGCTTCTTCAGGAACTTGAATCCCGCCTTGCCGCCGCTCTGACCGCCACTTTCGGCGAACCGATGACCGCCACTTTCGGCGAACCGATGACCGCCGAGGTCACCCAGGCCGCCGACCTCCGTTTCGGTGACTATCAGGCGAATGCCGCGATGGTCCTCGCCAAGCAGCGGAAAACCAATCCCCGCGCGCTCGCCCAGGAAATCATCGACAAGCTGGAGCTCGCAGGCGTCGCGACCGCCGACATCGCCGGTCCGGGCTTCATCAATTTCCGCATCCTCCCCGCCGCCTACGCCGCTTATGTGAAATCGCTGATCCTCGACGAGCGCCTGGGTGTTCCGGCGACGGGGGCGGGCAAAACCGTGGTCGTCGATTTCTCCGCGCCGAACGTGGCGAAGCCGATGCACGTCGGCCACATCCGCTCGACCATCATCGGCGACTCGCTCGCCCGCATCGCCCGTTTCCTCGGTTTCAACGTCATTGCGGACAACCACATCGGCGACTGGGGCACGCAGTTCGGGATGATTCTCCACGGCTGGAAAACCAAGCTGAACCGCGAAGCGCTGGAGGCCGATCCCATCCCCGAACTCGTCCGCATCTACCGCGAGGTGAACGCGGAAATCAAAACCGACGATACCCTGCTGGAAACCTGCAAGGCCGAGCTCGTCAGGCTCCAGGCCGGCGACGCTGAAAACCTCGCGATCTGGCAACAATGCATCGATTTTTCCAAACGTGGACTCCAGAAAATCTATGACCGCCTCGACGTGAAGTTCGACCACTGGCTGGGCGAAAGTTACTACAACGAACGCCTTCCCGGCCTCGTTGATGAGTTTTTGGAAAAAGGCATCGCACGCGAGAGCGAGGGAGCCGTCTGCATCTTTTCCGATGGTTCCAAAGAGCTCCTGCAGGATCCGTTCAAGGTTCACAAGGAGGAGGGCTGGGTGGATAACCCCGCTCTCATCCGCAAGGCCGACGGTGGATTCAACTACGCCACCACCGATCTCGCGACCCTCCAGTTCCGCATCGACGAGTGGAAGGCGGATCACATCTGGTATGTCGTCGGCGTGCCGCAGCAGCTCCATTTCCGCCAGCTTTTCGACGCCGCCGCGCGTTGGGGGAAGACCGGGGATTTCCAACACATCCAGTTCGGCTCCATTCTCGGCGACGACCGGAAACTGATGAAAACACGCTCCGGCGACAATGTCGGTCTGATCGAAGTGCTTGAGGAAGCCGTCGAACGCGCCGCGAAAGCCATCGCTGAGAAAAACCCGGATCTGCAAGGCGAGGAAGCCGCGCAGATTGCGGAAATCGTCGGCATCGGCGCGGTGAAATTTGCCGAGCTCTCGCAAAACCGGTTGACCGACTACGTTTTCTCGTGGGACCGCATGCTCGCCCTGCAAGGTGACACCGCGCCGTATCTCCAATACTCGCACGTCCGCATCCGCTCGATTTTCCGCAAGCTCGATGCACCGTTCGATCCCGCCGGCGTGGAAATCCACCTCAACGAAGAAGCTGAAATCCACCTCGCGCGTTTGCTTGCGCGTTTCGGCGAGGTCCTGCCGACCATCCTCGAAGACTTCCGCCCGAACCTTCTGGCGAACTACGTGCTGGAACTCGCCCGCGCGTTCCACTCCTACTTCGAAGCCTGTCCCGTCCTCAAAGCAGAGGAGCCGATCCGCTCCAGCCGCCTCGCGCTTTGTGACCTGACGTCCCGCACGCTCAAGCAGGGCCTTTATCTGCTCGGCATCAACGTGCCGGAGCGGATGTGACGGGCAGCCCCGTAGAGCCCGAATCAGCTTCTCGAAGATCTGGGACAGATTGCGGATTACATCGCCCTCGACGATCCCGCCGCGACTCAGCGGTTGGATCGGTAGGTCTTCACCAAGGCCGGGCTCGTGCGGAATTTTTCTAGCAAGGGTTATCCTTACAGATTCCTTCCGGTCTAAAACGGTTGACGAGGCACCCGAGTGTGTAACCGAAAACGAGATGCCCGATCCAGCTGAGCAGCAGGCTGGTGGGTGTGATCACAAACATCTTGTCCTCACCATGCGGCGATATCTTGAGTGTGACGATAAGGCAGGCCCATACAAAACATCCAAAGCCAAGGGCGATGTGTTTCGTCACACGGGGCGTGATGCGGACTTGCTGATGCTCCGTGAGGAGTTGCTTGAGGAGGGCAAATGCGCAAACAAATGCCATGCCCATCCCTCCGCCATTGCCGAGGTATCGCCAGAGGTATCCGAGGACCGCGTGATGATTGCCATCCCCGACCCACATGCCGCCGATTTTGGGAATGAAATCATCCATCCATCCGGCCATGATGAAAGTAAATCGCACGCCGTCGTAACAGGTGACTGCGATGAGGCCCATGACGAAACCATGCAGCATCAGTCTGCCATAGCGGGGCTGGTAACAGCTCAAACCCATGGCGATGCCAAGGGCCGGAATGACCAGGAGGAGCGTGGCAAAAGGAAGGGTGAAAATTCCCATGAGCGACAAGGCGAGAGCCGTGATGGGAGCGAACCCGATACCGAAAATCAGGGTCGCAGCCATGCCATCATGAGGAAGTGGCACAGCGTTTTTCCATCGCATGCCGGAATGCATCATGGCGTCGAAAGCGAGAGGCGCGGTGATCCTTTTCATTGTTTCGGATAGGTGAGCCGTCAATTGACCTTATACTCGGCACGGATGATGGTGATGATATCCTTCTCGTAGGATGAGGTGTCGTTGTTGCCCTCGTTGGAGGTTTCGGTGGAGTTGGCCGGGTTGATATTGATGATTCCCATCGACGAATCCACGAGCGGTCCGATGCCGGTATTGCCAGCCGAGCGCAGGATGTTCTCCGCTCGGTTGCGGGCATCCTTGGCGGCCTCTGCCAGCATCTCCAGCTTGAGTTCGCCGAGGCGGGTGTAGTAATAGTTCGGCTCGTGGGAGGTCACGAAGACGCCTTGTTCCAACAGCGAGGTGATCTCGCGCGAGGCCTTCTCAATCTGTGGTACGTTAGAAGAACTCACGGATACCATCTGCAGGGCGCGGAAGCCGGTGGATTTGCGGGTTTCCGTCCGCAGGGGCACGGTGGTGCCGGGAAGCACCTTGTCCTCACGCACCATCTCGAACTCCTCGGTGATGCTGGCGGACTGGGTCTTGATGTCGTCCGGCTTGATGCCCTGGGCTT
>JBDSNC010000149.1:0-21107 GCA_039915545.1 Luteolibacter sp. | reverse complement strand
CCTAGCACCCTTGCGTGCGGGCGACCGGCTCCGTCTGCTTTATGATCAGCTCGGCGACCGCTTGGTCGCCACCACCAGCTTCGGCATTCAGGCCGCGGTCATGTTGCACCTGATCCACGAGCACGCGCCGAAGATCCCCGTGGTCTTCATCGACACCGGTTTCCTGTTTCCGGAAACCTATCAATATGCCGAGGAACTGACGTCGAAATTCGATCTCGATCTCCGGATCTATCAACCGACGGTTTCCGCGGCGCGCCTTCAGGCGATCTACGGAAACCTGTGGGAACAGGGCAAGGAAGGCGCCGACCGCTACGGTCTGATCACCAAGGTCGAGCCGATGAACCGGGCGCTCCGCGAAACCGGAGCCGACGTCTGGCTCAGCGGCCTGCGCCGGTCACAGTCGAAAACCCGCGAGGATCGTCCGTTCGTCGAGCAGCAGAAGAAGACTGTGAAAGCCTATCCGATCCTCGATTGGGCGGACGCGCAGGTGGACCTCTATTTCCATCAGAACGGACTCCCGCGCCACCCGCTGGCGGAGAAGGGTTACGTCACGATGGGCGACTGGCACAGCACGCGTCCCTCCGAGGACGGCTCCGCCGACTCCACCCGCTTCAACGGGGAAAAGTTCGAGTGCGGCTTGCATCTTGACTCCGGGGCTCCTGATTTCCAGATTTGAAAAAGAAAGTAATCCGACTGTCTCAGTCGGACGCATCGCTTGAGAACCCGGCTGAGACAGCCGGGACACATTTACCCAAAACTCCACTAACATGAATATTGCTGCAAACATGGTTGCCACCGTCGGCAACACTCCGCTCATCCGCCTCAACCACCTCACCAAGGGTCTCGAAGCCGAGGTCTGCGTGAAGGCCGAGTTTTTCAACCCGCTCTTCAGCGTGAAGGACCGGATCGGCAAGGCAATGATCGAGACCGCTGAAAAGGACGGATCGCTCAAGCCCGGCGGACTCATCATCGAGCCCACCTCCGGCAACACCGGCATCGCGCTGGCCTTCATCGCCCGCTCGAAAGGCTACCGCTGCATCCTCACCATGCCCGAGAGCATGTCGATCGAGCGCCGCGTCCTGCTCCGTCTGTTGGGCGCGGAAATCGTTCTGACTCCACGTGCCCGCGGCATGAATGGGGCGATCGCGATGGCGAAGAAACTCATCGAGGAAAACCCGGGTTCGTTCGGCCCCGGCCAGTTCGACAATCCGGCCAACCCGCAGGTGCATCGCGAGACGACCGCCGAGGAAATCTGGCGCGATTCCGATGGTGAAGTGGACGCTTTCGTCGCCGGTGTCGGCACGGGCGGCACGCTGACCGGCGTGGGCGAGGTCCTGAAATCCCGCCGCGATGTGAAGATTTTTGCAGTCGAGCCGGTTGCCAGCCCCGTGATTTCCGGCGGCGCTCCAGGCCCTCACATGATCCAAGGCATCGGTGCCGGTTTCATCCCGAAAAACCTCAACGTTTCCGTCATCGACGAAGTGATCCTGGTTTCCAACGAGGACGCCATCGCCACCGCCCAAGCCCTCGCCCAAGAGGAAGGTCTGCCAGCCGGCATCTCCACCGGTGCGAACGTGTGGGCCGCACTTCAGGTTGCCAAACGCCCTGAGTTCAAAGGCAAGCGCATCGTTACCGTCGGCTGCTCGTCCACCGAGCGCTACCTTTCGACCGCCCTGGCCGAGAAGGTCCGCGAGGAAGTGACCAATCTTCCGGTGAACGAAATCTGATTCGGTTATTTTCAAAATGGCGGCATCCCATGCGGGTGCCGCCGTTTTGTTTTTTGAATGGCAAAGCTTGCAGACGTCGGCCCGGACGGGGCACGCTTGCGGCGTGTCAGAGACGTTGGAAAGCGCCCGCCGTTGGAGCGGCTTTGTTTGCCCGGATTGCCGGTTTGTGTTCCGTGTGCCGCGTGATCACGACGGCAAGGGCATCGTTTGTCCGAGCTGCCGGCGCATTCTCAGAATTCCAAGCGCAGGCGATGCTCCGACTCCTCTGATCGTGCCGTTGAGGCAGACTGCTGCGGAGGAAACGCTGGCTGACGAGGCTGCGCACGGTGTGAGAAAAAAACACCGGAGCCGCAAATCGGACCGGGCGGAGAATCTCGAATGGGAGCGCAATTATCGTCCGTCGAAACGGGGTGAAAAGAACCAGATGCGGCTGATGCTTTTCGGCGGGGGCACCTTGTTCGCGCTGATCGTGGCGGGGGTGATCGTCGCTCTCCACGGTGGCAAGCCAACTCCGAAAATCGAGCAAATTCCCGAAGCTCCGCCAAAAACTGCCGAAGGTCCAAAGTCCGACCAACCACCCGCAGCACGCAGTGATACCGCGCTCGCCGCCGAGGCGGGACCGATGGCGCGGAAATTTCTGGAAGCCACCCGCGTGGAGGAAATCCTGCCGCTGGTGCGCAATCCGGAGATCGTGGAACCACATATCCGGAAATGCTATCCGGACGGGAAAATTCCTCCTGCCGGACTATCCCAGTTCAATACCAGGGGCAGCGGCGAATTACGCGGTTCGATCGTTGCCTATACCGTCAGAACCCGCGATCAGGATGAGAAGCCGATGGCATTCGTCGATGGCCCGCAAGGCCTGAAAATCGATTGGGAAAGCTGGGTGGGTTGGTCCGAAATTTCCTGGAAGGAATTCCTCGCGACGAAATCGACCACCGGCCGCGTTTTCCGCCTGAGCCTGGCTCCGATCGATTACTACAACTTCGATTTCAAGGATGATCTGAAATGGCAGTCCTACCGGCTGGAGTCGCCGGACCATGAAACCTCGATCTACGGTTATGTGGAAAAGGGTTCGCTGCTGGACAAGCAGATCCGTCCGAACGGCGACGACAAATCGGTGTTGCTGATGCTTTCCCTCAAATTTCCCGAAAAGGGAATGTCTCCCAACCAAGTGCTGATCGATCGCCAGGTGGCTGAAGGCTGGGTGGAGGAAAACGCAAAGCCATGATCCAGACGACCTACGAAAAAGCCCTCGAACTGAACCTCGACCCGCAGGTGTACGGCACCTTCGCCGAGATCGGCGCGGGGCAGGAGACGGGCAATTGTTTCTTCCGCGCCTCCGGTGCCGCAGGTCTGGTGGCGAAGACGATTTCCGCCTACGACATGACGATGAGTGACGCCATCTACGGCCACGCGGACCGCTATGTCTCCGCCGGCCGGCTGGAGTCGATGCTCGATCACGAATATGCGATCCTGTTGGAACGTCTCGGCCCGAAGCGCGGCGAGGATACGACTTTCTTCTCGTTCTGCAACACCGTCCGCGCGCGCGGCTGGCAGGACAGCGGCGAGTGCCACGGCTGGCTCGGCGTGCGTTTCCAGATGAAACCGGGCGATCCTCCGTCCGACATCATCCTCCACGTCCGGTTGTTGGACAACCGGGCGATCGACCAGATGGAAGCGCTCGGCACCATCGGCGTGAACCTGATCCACTCGGCCTTCCGCCACCGCGGGCACCTGCAGAAGTTCGTTGTTTCCCTGTTGGATAATCTCGCCGCCGGACGGGTGGAGGTGGATCTTTTGAAATTCACCGGTCACGGCTACAGCTTTTTCGACAACCGCCTGTGCGCCCTGCAACTGGTGGAAAGCGGCCTCACCGACGCGACGATGTTTCTCCCTAACGGAGAAGTCGTGCAGCCGACGGAAGCTCTCTATCGCCACCCGGTCCTGCTATTGCGCGGCAGTTTCGATCCGGTGATGAAAGTCCACCTGACGATGCTGGAGCAGGCGCGCGAGGGATTCGTGGAACTGTTGGAAGAGGATGACCGCGCGAAGGCTGTCGAACTCTGTGAGATTTCCATGCACAACCTGCTGCGCGAGCGGGGGATCGATCCTGTTGATTTCCTCGATCGTGCCGACGCGCTACAGTCGCTGGGGAAAACCGTGCTCGTCTCGCGCTGCGCCGAGTTCCACCGCATCGCCGCGTTTCTCAACCGCTGCACGAACAAGCCGGTGGGCATCATCCTCAGCATCGGCCTGCTCAACGAACTCTTCAAACCGAAGTGGTCGGACAATCTGGCAGGTGGTCTGTTGGAGTCGTTCGGCCGTCTGTTCAAACAGGGCGTCACCTTGCACGTTTTCCCGTGGAAAAACCGCAAAAGCGGCGAGCTCGTCACGGCGGAAACCTTCCGTGCGCCGGAGGACAGCGTGCATCTCTACCGCCATTTCCTCGCCAACGGCCGCATCCTGCCGATCGTCTGCGAGGATGAGGAATTGCTCGGCCACACCGGGCGTGACGTCTGCCGCATGATCGCCGCTGGCGACGAGACGTGGCACAAGCTGGTGCCGGAAGTCGCGTGGACCATGGCAAAACGCCACGCGGAGCTGAGGATCGGTTGAGCGGAGTTGTTTTCTATCATCGCTTGCAACTTCTACGATGCTCGCCGTAGTTCAGGGTCTCTTGAAAAACCCTGACTCTGCGAATGATCCGACTTCCGTTGAAACTCAAGGCCTTGTGCCGGCTGATAATTCCCTTTATTTTCCTACCCGTGGGCACCACTACGGCGGCCGTGCTCAACAGCCCGTCCCAAGCGGCGGTGAATGCCGCAATCGGTTGTAACCTCATCAGTTACGGCACCTGGTATTCCGGCGGAGCCTACACCAATGGATCGTTTTACGGCGGTGCGTCCATCGTGCTTGCAGTCGCCAGTTACGCGGGAAACACCACGGCGGATGCCCGTCTTCTGCAGCAGATCCGGCATACGCTCACCCCCGGTAATGAGATTTGTGCCAACGGCGGCTACCCGGCGCAGCACGAGCGCCACGTGACCGGTATGTTCGCGATTGTGAAAAACACGCCGCGCATCTGGAGCCAGTTGACCGCTGCGGAAAAGAACAAGATCGACCTGATGATGAAGGCGGCGTTCGTCGCCAGCGCCTTCACCACCAGCAACAACAATCCGTATCTGAGCTCCCAGCGCACGCTGGATGCGGATTTCAATCTGGGACGGGATTGGAACCCGAACTACCGTGAAGGCATGCTCGGCGGAGTGCTTGTCGGCATGGTGTATTTCGGTGGTCCGACGGCGGCCGACGCGATTCTGAACAATTACAACCACTCGCAGTTTGTCGCCGAGCTCAATGCCGCCGGGCTTCCCAACACGTATCAGGTTTTCAATTGGAAAGCGGCGAATCCAAGCTCCGCCGCACCGAGTGGGACGGACATCGAGACCGGGGTGAGAAACTACAAATACTACAACTCCGGTCTCGCTGACTACGCCGGACTGTACAATTCCCTGGTCAACGACACCTACGGCAAAAACGTCAACTCCGGCCTCAACAACGGTGCCGGTATCGGCGGTGCGGGCAAGATCAACACCGGTGCCGCCACACTGCCGAACCTTGGCGCACCCGGCATGCTCAAGGAATTCGACAGCTCCGATGGCGGCGGCCCGCGCAGCGCGCTCGTCTACGCCTACGACGGATACCGCCCCCATCAGACGAACCAGCTCGTCCTGATCATCGGCGGCTACTGGCAGAGCGGCGGTACGATTGCTAACAATGCCGTCTCCCGCATGAAAACCGGCAACACCGATCTCTTTTACAAACTCGACCACGGTTACATCGACTACGCCAGCGGCTCGAACCGCGGCCTCGTCGGCGAGGAGTTCCGGGCGGATCATGGAGTCGCCTATGTCAGCTCCTTGTGGTATGATGTCCTGTTGCCCTATCACGACGGTGCCACCGGTCCCGTCAACACCGCGCCCGTAGCGACGGCCGATTCCTACGTGGCAGGGAAGGACACCGCGCTCGTCCTTGCGGCACCCGGCGTGCTAGGCAATGACACGGATGCACAAGCGAATCCCCTGACCGCCGCGCTTGATGCCGGACCAGGTCACGGCAGCGTTACCCTCAACGCCAACGGAGGTTTCACCTACACGCCCGCCGCCGGATACACCGGGCCGGATTCGTTCACCTATCATGCCAACGATGGCGGCCTCGACTCGAATGTGGCGGCGGTTTCCATCAGCGTCCAGCAGATCGCGTCCGGAAGTGTGTTCAACGGCAGTTTCGAATCGGACTTCACCGGCTGGACGACCAGCGGAAATCTATCAATCCAATCGGCTGCGCCCTACGCCGCGACCAGCGGACTCAAGCTCGTGTCCTTCAATCAAGGAGATGGCGTGCCTAACGGAATTCTGTCGCAAGCCTTCGCGACCATTCCAGGGCGCGGATACACCCTGTCTTTCGATGTCGGGGTTCTGTCCTACAACACCAGTCCGCAGAGCATGCAGGTGACTGTTACCGGAGCGGGAGGGCTCCTGTCCCAAACCATCACCCTCAACGGACTGGGTGGAGGCTCCAATCGATGGGTGGCCCAATACTTCACCTTCGTGGCGGATGGAAGCACGGCCATTCTGAATTTCCGTGACGTTTCCCCCTCCACCAGCAATCTGGACCTCCTGCTCGACAACGTGCGCGTCGTAGCGGACGCCGTCCCCGGCGCGGACAGTGATGGCGATGGCACCGACGATGCCACGGAAATCCGGCTCGGCCTCAATCCTGCCAGCGGCTCCTCGCGGTTCGCGGTCACCGTCACCAGCGGAGCGCTGCAATGGCCGAGTGCCACCGGTCTGACCTTCGTTGTCCAACGCAGCACCGGAACGACGGGAATCGTTTGGGAAACGATCGCCACCGTTCCCGGGACCGCAGGCACCCGGACCTACACGGATCCCTCGCCTCCGCCGGGCACCGCGTTCTACCGCGTGGGCCTCAATCCCTAGCCGCCGCTTCCTCTGCCGCTTTTCCGCCGGTGAGCAGGTGGGACGGCGGTTTGAGAAGGTCGTAGTCCGAGCCGCAGTACATGCAGCGGAATCTCTGCGTCGCGATGATCGAGAGCACGGCGGTGATGCCATGGTTGAAGGGGACGAGGCGGAAGGCCTTCGCGTGGGTGTGGGCACCGGAATTGACCAGCGGAGTTCCCTTGCACAGCGGGCAATGGGCGGCGCGGCGCTTGAAAAAAGCCAGCAACCAGCTCGCAGCGCTGAAAGCCAGCCCGCCGACGACAAAATCGGACGCCAGCACGCTCGGCTGAATGAAATAGCACACGAACGAAGTCACGGTGGTAACGAGCCCCAGATAATGGATCATCGAGAATACCACCGCCGTGTCGAAGGGCTTCCTTGACGGCAGCGAGCGTGCGCGAAGGATCCTTGCCTTGGCGGGGGGAATAGAGTCCGGGGAGCTCCTCGTTCCTTCTGGCATGAGAAGCCGGGAGTCTCCGGAAACGTCATTTTGTTAGCAAGGACTGAATTTCCGATCCCCGGAAGCATGCGGGTTTATGATGGCCGGATGAAATGATTTCGCGCTTCGGTTTCAGCGCTCTTGACCGCGGCGGGGCGGGCTTTTAGGACTTCCGAATGACACCGCTTTACGAAGGCAAGGCCAAGCGTCTTTGGGCCACCGAGGATCCGAACACGCTCCGCATGGAGTTCAAGAACGACGCGACCGCTTTCAACGGCGAGAAAAAAGCACAGTTTGAGAACAAGGGCCGTCTCAACAACGAGATCAGCACGCTCATCTACGGTTTCCTCGAAAATGCCGGTGTGCCGACTCATTTCGTCCGCAAGATCGACGACACGAACGTCGAGGTGAAAAAAGTCACCATCCTGATGGTCGAGGTCATCGTCCGCAATCTTTCCGCCGGCAGCTACTGCAAGCGCACCGGCATCGAGGAGGGCCGTGTGTTTTCCCAGCCGATCATCGAGTTTTCCTACAAATCCGACGAACTCGGTGATCCGCTCATCAACGACGACTACATCCGGGAAATGGGCCTCGCCACGCCGGAAGACCTCGCCCACCTGCGGAAATCCGCTCTCCAGGTGAACGCCATCCTCATCGACTTCTTCGCCAAGTGCGGCCTCAAGCTCGTTGACTTCAAACTCGAATTCGGCCGCCTCGTTTCGGATCCGTCCGTGATCGTTCTTGCCGACGAAATCAGCCCCGACGGCTGCCGTTTGTGGGACCTCAAGACCGGCGAGAAAATGGACAAGGACCGCTTCCGCCGCGATCTTGGAAATGTGATGGAGGCCTATGAGGAAGTGCTCGGTCGCTTGAAGGGCTCGCTGGCCTGATTTAAATAATCGTTGAAATTTTATCCACTAAGGCCTTAAATGGCCTTTGTGGACAAAATAAAAGCTCTTAATCAGCGGAATCCCGTGGCCCTTGCGTCGGGTGTGGGGCAGCAGCTCAAGCGGCTGCGCCTCGCGAAGGGCTGGACGCAGGAGGAGCTTTCCGAAAAATCCGGTGTCGCCATTTCCACCCTCAAGCTGCTGGAGTCGAAGGGAAACGGATCTTTCCAACGCTTGATCCGGGTGGCCATCGCGCTGGGAGTCGATGGCGAACTGCGAGGGTTGTTTGGTCAAACCGGCACGATGGAATCCATCGAAGCGGTGAAACTCTCCGAGCGCCAGCGCGCGCCGCGCCGACGGAAGGGAGAAATGGGAGATGGAGCTTGAAGTTCATTGGACGGGAGAGATCGCTCAGCCGGTCGGGCGGCTCTATCAGGACTCGCGAGGCGAGGTTTTTTTCGAATACGAAGCGTTGTGGCGTTCTGGACCGCGTGAGCTGTCGCCTCTCTATCTGCCGAATGAAACGGCGGGTGCTGTCTCGACGCCAACGCCGGCGTTCGGCGAACTCCACGGTTTGTTTCAGGACGCCTTGCCGGATTGGTGGGGGGAGAGGTTGATGCGCCGGCATTTCGAAGAACGCGGGATTCCGTGGAAAAAAGTAACGGTGCTGCGCAAACTTGCCTGTCAGGGAGAGAGGAAGATGGGAGCACTGGCATTTCGCCCGGATCCGGATGGCGGGGATTTCAACGACGGCCTGGTGGCGGAACTCGGTGATCTGGTGGATGCGGCTCGGGAAGCCCTGCAAGGTGAGAGTGGGCATGTGCTGGCGGAGTTGTTGCAGTCCGGGATGTCGCCCGGCGGTGCGCAACCGAAGGCTTTGTTAGCCATCTCCGACGATTTTTCCGAAATCCGTCTCGATGATCCCGCTCCCGCGGGGTTCAAGAGCTGGCTGATCAAGTTCGACACCGAACCGGTTTTGCACGAAGGGCGGATCGAGGCTGCCTACGCGGCGATGGCGCGTGCCGCAGGTATCGACATGCCGGAAACCAAGCTGCTGGAGGCGGCGGGGGGCTGCCATTTCCTGACCCGGCGGTTCGACCGGACGGCACCCGGTTCAAGGCTGCACCTGCATTCCTATTCCGGTCTCACCCACACACCGCTGCGGGAGGGGTTGGAATATGCTGATCTGATAGCTCTGGCACGGGCCCTCACGGAAGACCAGCGCGCGGTGGAGGAACTTTTCCGCCGCGCGGTCTTCAATGTCGCGGCGGCCAATGACGACGATCATGGCCGGAACCACGCGTTTCTAATGGATGATGCCGGTGTCTGGAAACTTGCTCCGGCCTTCGACGTGACGCTGGCGACGTATCCGCTGGCCTCGGGATTCCGGGCGGCAAGGGTGATGGGCAAGGCAGGAGGGATCCGCCGGAACGATCTCAAGCGGTTAGGTGAGGAGCAGGGCGTCCGTCGGATCGATGAGATCATCGATCAAGTGCTCGGCGCGGTGGCGGAGTGGGAGCGCCACGCAAGGGATCATGGCCTGCCCAAACCAATCACCGCGCGGGTCGGTCTGGAACATGGTCTGGCATGATCCGGGAAAGTCTTGACCCATTTCACGATGCCGGGCTTGGTGGCCGGGATCAGGTGGCTTTTCCCGGGATTTCACGGCTGCACGCCGATTTTACCGCAGGGATTTGTTTTCGGGCAATGGCTATGCAGTTTGCTTGTTTTTGAAATTTCACTCATTCATGTTTTCCAATCTATTCCAAAAGAAACGCGGCAACTGGAAAGACGATGCACTGGCTGGTCTGACCACCGCTCTCGCACTGGTGCCCGGGTCCATCGCGTTTGCCTTCGTGGCCGGTGTCCCGCCGATTTCCGGACTGTATGCGGGGTTCATCGTGTGTCTGATCACGGCGGCGTTCGGTGGCCGGCCGGGGATGATTTCTTCCGCAGCGGGTTCGCTCGCAGTGGTGATGGTGGCGCTGGTGAATGAAGGCAACCGACTTGGTGGCATTGGCGCGGGTTTCGAATATCTGCTACTGACGGTGATGCTGATGGGGATCATTCAGATTCTCATCGGCGTGCTGAAACTCGGGCGGCTGATCCGGCTGGTGCCGCATCCGGTGATGATGGGCTTTGTCAATGGTCTGGCGATTGTGGTGTTCTTGTCCCAACTGAAAATGTTCCGCGAGAGGGACGGGGCTGTCGTAGGTTCCTGGCTCCACGGCCCTGCACTCGGTGTGATGTTAGGGTTGGTGGCACTGACGATGGCGATTGTCTATCTGCTGCCGCGCTTCACCAAAAAGGTGCCTTCGTCGCTGGTGGCCATCGTGGTGGTAAGTCTGGTCGGTGCATTCGGCCTGACGACACAGACGGTGGGCGATCTGTCGAGTGTCCGGGGGGCGCTGCCGGTGCTTCATCTGCCGAACGTGCCGATGACGTGGGAGACGTTCCGCTTTGTCGGCCCCTACGCGCTGATTCTCGCCCTGGTAGGGTTGATTGAAACCCTGATGACGCTGCAACTGATCGACGAGCTGACGGAGAGCCGCGGCAAGGGAAACAGGGAAGCGCTGGCGCTCGGTGCAGCGAACATCGTGGCGGGTGCGTTCAAGGGGATGGGCGGCTGCGCGCTCGTGGGGGAAAGCCTGATCAACATCGGTTCCGGCGGCCGGGGAAGGATGTCCGGTGTCATCGCCGCCACGGCCCTGCTGACCTTCATTCTGGTGGGCGCGCCGCTAATCGACCGCATTCCGATCGCTGCTCTAACCGGAGTGATGTTTGTGGTGGTGATCGCCACCTTCGAGTGGACGAGTTTCAAAACGATCGGAAAAGTTCCGCTGTCCGATGTGCTCGTGATCGTGGCGGTGACGGCCATCACCGTCTGGCACGATCTCGCGGTAGCGGTGATCAGCGGAGTGATTTTATCCGCGCTGGTGTTCGCATGGAAGAGCGCGAAACACGTGCACCTTTCGCGGGTGCAGGATTCACCGGAAAAGCGGATCTACCGGTTGGAAGGGTTGCTCTATTTCGGCTCGGTTCGCGATTTTGCGGAGAAGTTCGACCCTGCGGCGGACCCTCCGCAGGTGGTATTGGATTTTCACGATGCCCGGGTTTGTGATCTTTCCGGGCTGGAAGCGATCAAGGCGCTGGCAGGCCGCTATCGGAAAATCGGGAAGACTTTGGAAATCCGCCATCTTTCTCCCGACTGCGCCCGCATGTTGGAACGGGCAGGGGACCTCGTGGACATCAAAGTGGCCGAGGACGATCCTGTCTATCTGGTAGCACGGTTGCCGGTGCGGCCTTCCTGATCACTTGTCCGTCGGCTTTGACGGCTTCACCGCCGTGCGTTCGATGAACTCGATGATCATGCCGGCGACGTCCTTTTTCGAGGAGAACTCGATGCCTTCAAGGCCGGGCGACGAGTTCACCTCCATTACGACCGGGCCGTGGTTCGAACGCAGCAGGTCGACGCCCGCGACGTTAAGTCCCATGGCCTTGGCGGCGCTGATGGCGACGGCGCGCTCGTCCGAGGAAATCTTGACGCTGGCTGAGGAGCCGCCGCGGTGGAGGTTCGAGCGGAATTCTCCGGGAGCGCCCTGACGTTTCATGGAGGCGACGACTTTTCCGCCGACGACGATGCAGCGGATGTCAGCGCCCTCCGCCTCCTTGATGAACTCCTGGACGAGAATGTTCGCGTTGAGGCCTTTGAACGCCTCGATGACGGATTCGGCCGCGTTGGCGGTTTCTGCCAGAACCACGCCGACACCCTGGGTGCCTTCCAACAGCTTGATGACCAGCGGAGCTCCGCCGCACATCTTGATGAGTTCTCCGGTGGCTTCCGTGTGGTGGGCGAAACCGGTGACCGGCAGGCCGATGCCACGCTTGGCGAGGATCTGAAGCGAGCGCAGCTTGTCGCGCGAACGCGCGATGGCGACCGATTCGTTGAGAGTGAAAACATTCATCATCTCGAACTGACGGACGACGGCATTTCCATAAAACGTATGGCGCGCGGCGATGCGCGGGATGATGGCGTCCGCGACCAGTTCCTCACCATCCACGTAGATCCGTGGCTTGCGCGAGGTGATGTTCATGTAGCAGCGGAGGTAGTCGACCACGCGGACTTCGTGGCCGCGCGACTCGGCGGCTTTGACGAGTGCGTCGGTGCTGTAGAGCTTCGGATTCCGGGAAAGGATGATGATTTTCATGCGTGGCGGGTTCGCAGAACCAGTCGTGCGGGTATGCGCATGCGTCCAATAGTCATGCCGCCCTGCGGTCAATCAGAAAAACGTTTGTGACGTTTTGTTTCCAATGGTTGCGGCGGTCGTTACAGTCGGCGGCATGCGGATTGATATCGTGACGTTGTTTCCCGAGGTGGCGCTCGCACCGTTGAGCGACTCGATCATCCAGCGCGCGCGTGCGGCGGGGATCGTGGAGGTGAGGGGGCATCAGTTGCGGGATTGGTCGGTGGACAAACATCGGCGGGTGGATGATTCTTTGTGCGGTGGAGGGCAGGGGATGTTGTTGAAACCGGAGCCGTTGTTCGCTGCGGTGGAAGCACTACGCGGACCAACTACGCGGGTGATCCTGATGACGCCCCAAGGCCGCCCTTTCCGCCAGGCCGTCGCACGGGAACTCTCGGCGGCTGAGCACCTGCTGATCCTCTGCGGCCACTACGAGGGCGTGGACCAGCGGGTGATCGACGCGCTGGTGGATGATGAAATCTCCATCGGCGACTACATTCTAACCAACGGCGCGCTCGCCGCCGCCGTGCTGTGCGACGCGGTGATCCGGTTGCTGCCCGGCGCGCTGGGCGACGACCGCTCGCCGGTGGACGAGTCGTTTTCCGATCCGAACCGGCTCGAAGCCCCGGCCTACACCCGGCCGATCGATTTCCGTGGCATGACCGTGCCGGAGGTGCTGATTTCGGGAAATCATCGGAAAATCGAGGCATGGAAGGAGGAGCAGTCGCTCGCCCGGACCCGCCTGAACCGCCCGGATTTGCTGGAGTAGAAGGGCTGGAGAGGTTTTTTCCACACCCGCTAAAATTTTATGTCCGGATTCCGAAAAATGGTGTCAGAGTCCGCCCCGTGAAAAGCGCCATGGATCCAGCGAAAAACGGGCAGGAGCAGGATCGGCCGGTCGTCGAGGCCGCGACCATCGAAGATCTTCCCGCGCTGACCGAGCTGGTGATGAACCTGTTCGCTCTATCAGGCGATTTCTCGCCGGACCGTGCGGTGCAGGAGCGCGGTCTCCAGCTCATCCTCGAACAGCCGAACCGCGGCCGGATTTTCGTGGTTAGGAACAAGGACCGGATTTTCGGAATGGTGAACCTGCTGTTCACGATCTCCACCGCGTGCGGCGGATTTGTCATTCTGATGGAAGATGTGGTGATCCATCCTGACCACCGCGGCCAGGGCTACGGCGCGATGCTGTTGGACTATGCGACGGAGTTCGCCCACAAGAAACAGTTCAAGCGCATCACGCTGCTGACCGACAAGATCAGCGCGGAGTCCCAGGAGTTCTTCAAGAAGCAGGGCTTCGAATACTCCAACATGATCCCGATGCGCAAGATCATCGACTGATCCGCTCTAGCGACCAGCCACCCAGTTCACAGAGTTGATCAGGATGGTCTTGTAGGCGGCGTTGTCGTGGGCCGCATCGTCATGGCCCAGGGTGATGTTGACGATTTTGGTTTTCGGGTCTTCGGTGAGCCAGATGCTGGCATGGGTCTTCCCCTCATGGGTATTTTCCGCGAGGACCTGGACCTTCGCTTGTTCAAGGAATTCGTGGCGATAGCTCTCGTCGGTGATATGGAAGGTGGCGGGCACGCCTTTCATGATCGGATGCGCGGCGTTCTTCACGGTAACGGTGAACTCCCCTTTGCCGTGACTGCTGGTGGCGCCGGCGATGAAGCGGCGGTTGTAGTTTTCCCAGGTCGGATGGGTCCACGTAGCCGCATGAACGAATACCAGGCCTTTGCCGGAATCCGCGAATTCATTGAGGAGTTTCTGAAACTCCGGCTTTCCCCATTGGTCGTGATTGCCACTGAAAACAAGCACGTCGGCTTGCGGAAGCAGTGTGAGCACTTCCTCCAGATTCGGCGTCGCCGCGACATCCATGCCGCCGGTCGCCGTCAGCGTCTGCGCGTCGGTGCCCAGGAAAAAGCGGGGGAAGTCATGGGAGGATCCGGATCCGGCCAGCAGGACGCGGAGCGGCTTGGAGGCGGTGCGCCCGGCGAATTTCGCAGCGGTGGGGTCGGTGCTCTCGGGATCCTGCGGCGCGGCGAGTCCGAGGGCGGGTACTAAGGCGACGGCGGACAGGAGGATGAGTTTCAGCGATGTGGTTTTCATGAAGGTGCTTTGATGTGGTGGTCGGATCACGGATTCAGGGCGCGCAATTCGGGAACAGTCCACGGGACAAATTTCCGTTTGTCCACGTCGGGCCGGAGCGCTTTGATTTCATCTTCGGTGACGGGCTTTTCCTCCAACTCGCCGAATGCGAATCGGACGAAGGTGGTGATCCGTGCTAGTTCGGCGTCGCTCATGAGGCTGTGGCCCGGCATGACTCCGTTGAACTTCAGACCGTTGACTTCGATGGGGCCGGAAAGGCCTCCCAGAACGGCGCGGAGCATGGTATTCCGGTTGCCCTTGACCCACTCGGATCCGGCCAGGGGAGGAAAGGTGTTTGGCACGCCGTTTCCATCCGCCTGATGGCACTCGATGCACGATTTCATGTAGGCATCGCGGCCGGCGATGAAACGTTCCGGCACTTCGATGGGAGTGCGGTCGAACACCGGAGGGGCGGCGAGGATTCGCTCAAGGTGAGGACGCAGTCCCGCCGGGGCGGTGGTGGCGAAAGTGGTGAGGGATGCACGGGCCGGACCAGAGGCAAGGCGGGTGATGATGGCTAGAATTTCAGCTTCGAACCACGTGGCCGGCGGATCGGCCTTGAAAGTTGAGAAGTCAGCGCTGAACAACGAGAGCCTCTGGTGGCGCATGGCAAGCCGCGCTGCTTCCTGCAAGGTCGGATCCATGGCTGCCCCTGCGGATACCCGTTTCCAAAGTGCCGATGAAATTTTCTGATCTGGTGCTGCGAGGGCGGCTGTGGTGAAAACAAACAAGAGCTCGCGAGGGTCTTCGGTTTTCTCTATCAATCCCGGGAGTGCGGCCATCACCGCTGGATCGGTGGCACCGAGTGCAAGCATTGCGTGCCTGCGGAGCAACGGTTGGGCAGACTGCAACGCGTTGGCGACCGCGTTGCTGGATTCACCGAGGCCTTGCAGCGCCCAAATCGCATGCAGGGCTGCCAAGGGCTGATCACCGCCTTCCGGTGCGGCGGCACTGGTGACGAGTTTTTCCAGAGCGGCGACGCTTTGCTTTCCTCCGCGCTCGACGAGCAGGCGCTGGGCTTCGAGGCGGATCAGTTGGGAGGGGGAGGATAGCCCGGCAACCAGCGAATCGGGTTTGGAAGGATCGAGGTCCGTCTTCTTGCGCAGCGGAGCATTGGTCGGGACGATCCTCCAAATGCGGCCGTGTTCGCTGTCGCGGAGCGGGGTTTCGTAAGCGTTGCCTTTGCCCGGTCCTTTGTTCTCGCCCGTCTGATAGGGGCTGTGCGGTTGGTCGTAGCTGCGGGCGGGGTTGAAGTAGCGGAAGACCACGTTGTGCTGGATGATGGGATTATACCAATCCGCGATCCACAAGGCACCGTCCGGCCCGACGCGTGCGGCGACGGGAGCCGCCCATGCATCGGCACTGGCGAAGGCGTTGTTTCCCCGCAGGATGGTTTGTTTGAGCGAGCCGTAGTCCTCCACATCTCCGGTCGCTACGATGTGTCCCGTGGGTTCGCAAATGAAGGCGTTGTTGGCGGAAAAGGTGCCAGCGAGGATGCGGTCCGTGTAGAACTGATGCCCGGCCGCGGCGGTGTAGGCACCGATCTGGTCCACTTGGGTGACGTCCAAGGTGTTGGGGAAAAGCTTGGTGGGCGTGAGACCTGACGGATCTTTCCCGACACCCGCTACCTTGTTGGAGGTATCGAGACGAGGCGTCTTGGGTTGTTTGATTCCCGATCCGGCGTATGCCGCGGCGGGGATGGAAAGGATCCATGATGGGTTGTTGTTAGCAGTCGATCCGATGACGTCACCCTGCTCGGTGAAACCCAGGCCCCATGTATTGTTGGTGGTGTTCTGGAGGAGTTCCAGTTTCGAAAGGTCCGGGCGGAAACGGAACACCGCTTGGGCGAACTTGTGTTTTTGTCCGGCGATGTCGATGTCCACACCGCTGTAGCCGACGGTGGCGTAGATCCAGTTGTCGAGCCCGCGCAGAAACTGCGAGGTCGCCGCGTGGGTGTCGCCGATTCCCAAGCCGGTGGCCAGAACCTTGCGGACGTCGGATATCCCGTCGCCATTCCCGTCTCCCAGATAGACGATGTCTTTGCCATCTGTGACGACAATGCCGTCCTTGACGAACACACTGGTCGTGCAGTGACGCAGACCGTGCGCGAAGATGGTCATCTTGTCCGCGCGGCCGTCACCGTCGGTGTCTTCGAGGATCTTGATGTTGTCCTGCCCCGTGCCGGGTTCGTCGGGCACATTGTTGGGGTAGCCAAAGCTCTCGACCACCCACGCGCGGCCCTTCGTATCCCAGTCGATGGCGATCGGGTTGATCACCATGGGTTCGCTGGCGAAAAGGACCAGCTTCGTGCCGGCTGGAACCTGGGTGTGGGCGGCGCTGTCGGCGGGGGAAAGCGGCTTCTGCAGTTCCATCGTGGGGATTTCAGGATGCGTGCGGTTCGCGACCTGCGGGACTTCCGTCTCCAGCGGTGGAAGTTTGAAACGAGCGAATTCCGCCGCTTTCTCCTCGCCGATCGTCCAGAGGATCGCGCGCTTCACGAGGAGCTGATAGGCGCTGTCATTCCAGCAGCGGAGATCGTGGCCGCTGGCGGTGTAGAACACGCGGCCCTTGCCCTCGGTGCGGGTCCACGTCCATGGCTCAGGAGCGGTTTCGTTCTTGTTCATCGGCTCGCGGACCTGAAGCAGATGGCGGTCCGCAGTGATATCCTGGTGCTGATAGGTTTCATCCCAGCACTTCAGCTCCGGCAGGCCCTTGGTGATCGGGTGATCCGCGTCGACGGTCTTCGGGCTGAATTCGCGGCCCTCGTGTTTTTTGAAACGACCCCCGATGAGGTCGAACCATTCCTTGGACGGATGGAAGTTCCCGCAGGCGCTATGCAGGGCCAGCAGCGCGCCGCCATCCTTCACCCAGGGGAGGATGGCTTCCGGAACCTTTTCTTCCTCATGATTCGCATAAACGATGAGGGCGTCATACTGGTTGAGGTTCGCGCGGGTGACCTGGTTGAGATTCTCGACGTAGGTGAAATTGAAACCCTGCGTGCCGAGCGATTGTTTGATCACTCGGTATCGCTCAAGAGGTTCGTGATGGCCGTCGTCACCCAGGAACAGGACTTCGAGCCGGTGGGGCGCCGCCGAAGCGGTGAACGCGCCGAACATGGTGATGAAAGCGATGGATAAAATGCGGGATGTCATTTGAATTTCAAATTCCGGAATGGTGGGATTCAGATTTTGCCACAGCCATCAGTTGCAGCAGTCGCTCCGCGCAGGCTCTGGCGAAAACGGGGCTGTTGATTTCCTCGTCGAGTTCCTCGACAGGGATTTCCGAGTGGATTCTGATGGATTGGAAAAGGGCTTCGTCCGCAGCGGGATCGTGAAACGGCTGGCCCGGCGCACCCACGGCACTGATGGCCTTCCGCGGAATCATGACCGCGGCAGGTGCCTGATAGCGGTTGATCTTCTCCGCCAGGATGCGGCCGAGTTCGGTGCATTCCGCCGGAGTCGTCCGCATCAGGGTGACCTGCGGAGTATGTTGATAGAAACGGCGCCCCGCGAAATGCGGAGGGACCGTGCCTGGTTCACCGAAATTCACCATGTCGAGGCAGCCGGGAGCGATGACGGCCGGCACCCGGGCGAGAGCAGCGGCATCCATGCGGTCGGGGCCGGCGCTGAGGACTCCTCCCACCAACTCGTCCGCCAGTTCGGTGGTGGTGAGATCGAGCACGCCCGCGGCCAAGCCGCTTTTGATCAGGGCTTCCATGGAACGACCACCCGCGCCGGTGGCCGCGAAGACAAGCACCTCGTAACCGGCGTTTTCGATGATACGCTTCGCTTCGTTGACGCAGTCCGTCGTGTTTCCGAACATGCTGGCGACGACCAGCGGTCGCGAATCCTGCGTATCCGGCTCCTCCTCGACCATGCCGCAGATCGCTCCGGCGGCGCGGGTGAGGATCAGTCTTGATAGACGGTTGAGTCCCGCGATGTCCGCGATGGCCGGTATCATCACGATGTCGCTCGTGCCAATATAGGGAGCCGTGTTTCCCGCTGCCAGAACGGAGACCATCAGTTTGGGGAAACCGATCGGCAGCGCGCGCATGGCTGCGGTGGCGATGGCCGTGCCGCTGCCGCCACCGAGGGAAATGACGCCCTTGATTTCGCCCGCCGCCGCTAGGTTTGCTAGAAATACGGGTGCCACCTTGCTCATGACGGCCATGCATTCCCCGCGATCGCGGCGGGAGAGGATGGTTGTTAGGTCGACGTCCGCTGCTGCCGCCACCTGATCACGGGTGAAATCAGGCGGGATGGCCGGTGGTCCGCCGGTGCCGACATCGATGAGCACCACGCGATGCCCCCGGGCACGGATTTTCTCCGCCACGAAGGCGTGTTCCTCACCCTTGGAATCGAGTGTGCCGATGACTGCGATGGTTGCCATGCAGGAACTATCAGTTCTTCCGCTTTACGGTGATGGATTTGAACTCGCGTGTCAAATTGGTCAGCGGGGCCTCGACACCCATGCGCTCCAGACTCGACGCGCCGACGAAGCCGACGCAGCTGGTGCCCTGGATCACTCGGTCCGCGTCTTCCGGGGTGTTGATGGGGCCGCCGTGGCAGAGGAAGAAGATGTCCTTGTTGATGGTCTTCGCCGCATCGATGATCGCCTGCGTGCGTTTGATGGTGTCGTCCCAGCTCACCACCGCTTTGGTCACACCGATGGAGCCGCCGACGGTGGTGCCGACGTGGGCGATGATCGCGTCCGCTCCATTTTTAGCCATCTCGACGGCTTCCTCGGGCGAGCCGACATAGACGATGGAGAACAGGTCCATTTTTCCGGCGAGGCCGACCATGTCGTATTCCTTCTGAACGCTCATGCCGGTTTCCTCGAGCACGCCGCGGAAGTGTCCGTCGACGATGGTGTGGGTGGGGAAATTGTTCACGCCGGAGAATCCCATTTCCTTCACCTTGCCGAGCCAGTGCCACATCCGGCGGCGCGGGTCGGTCGCGTGGACGCCGCAGATCACGGGGATTTCCTCGACGACCGGAAGCACCTCGTATTCGCCGATCTCCATGGCGATGGCGTTCGCGTCGCCATAGGCCATCATGCCGGCGGTCGAGCCGTGGCCCATCATGCGGAAACGGCCGCTGTTATAGATGATGAGGAGATCCGCGCCGCCCTTTTCGATGAATTTCGCGCTGATGCCTGTTCCCGCGCCCGCTGCGATGATCGCCTGACCTTTCGACAGGGTGTCGTTGAGGCGGTCGATGACTTCGCTGCGGGTGTAGGGATTTCCTTTTCCTGTCCATTGGTTTGCCATGACGCCTGTTCTACGTGCGGGAATCCGGCCGTCTAGCGTGGATGGTCCGATTCAGTCCACCAACGGCTATCCGGCATCCACATCAATGGCTCGACGCGCCGCAGGGTGGTGACTAGCATTTTCCGAAACACCCCATGAGAGTTTCTGAAAACCCGGTGCCGCAGCAGGATGTCGAGATCCTTGGGAAATCGACACGCTATCAGGTCGTGCGTGCCGACGCTTCCGACCTGCGCGGCTGGATGCAGGAGGGCACGGTTTGTCCGCTGCTTGCCCAACATCACATTTCGCACTGCGGAATCATGAAAGCGGGGTCGCCCTTCGAGATCGTCCGCACCAACCAGAGCGGGACCTTCATGCTGGCGTGTCTGGAAGGCGAGGGTGTGATTCTCGCGGACGGCGAATGGAAACACATCCGCGCCGGGCACGCCTGCCTGTTGCCGCCGTTCGTGATGAACGCGCTCAAGTGCCTTCCCGGAAAATCCTGGCATTTCGCCTGGGTGCGCTACCGCGAGGCCCGTGAGGTCCGGCCGATCGTGTCCGCGATTTCTCCGGTCACCGGATCCTTCGATACCGCGCCGCTCAAGGCCGCAATTGAAGGGCTGCATGCGGAGAGCCACTCGGAACAAAGCGCGTCAGCCCTTCATCATTGGAGCGAACTGGTGCACCATTATGTCCTGCGTTTCGCCCAGCCGCATACGTCGGATGACCGGCTCTGGCGTGTCTGGCAGCGGGTGGAAACGGATCTCGCCCGCCCGTGGTCGCTGGACGATCTTGCCGCCATCGCCTGCCTCAGTGGGGAACATCTCCGCCGGCTGTGCCGCAAGGAACTCGGCCGCAGCCCGATGCAACAGCTCACCCATCTCCGGCTGCAACGGGCGCGTCATCTCCTATCGGTGACCGACGACAAGGTGGAGGTCATCGCGCGGTCGGTCGGGTTTGAAAGCGCGTTCACGTTTTCAAACACCTTTCAGAAATGGATCGGCTGGCGGCCTTCGCAGTTCAGACGTTAGTTCCTGATGGATGCCCATGGTGCCTCCGTGCTCACATCCACCATGAACGGTCCGGTCTGCGAGCCGGGTGATAGAATGGCGAGGATCACCGCATCGGAGTCACCGGGATTGAAGGTGGCATGGACGACACCCGGCAGCATGTGCGCGACTTCGCCCGCCTTGAGCAGCCGCTTTTCGGGGCCCACCCATTGCTCGACCTCGCCTTCGAGCACGTAGATCGCCTCCTCCAGCTCGGGATGATGATGGAAGTTGTGGCACTCTCCGGCAGGTAGGACGGCGCGGCAGATTTGTAAATCTTTGGCGTTGGTGATTTCCGGGCGACACATCCAATAATTGGTGCGGCCTTTGAAATCTTCCTT
>JBDSNC010000096.1:0-13459 GCA_039915545.1 Luteolibacter sp. | reverse complement strand
TTCATATTCAGCTTAAAGTTCAGTCGATTTGAAGAGACCGATCGCTTCTTACCCGCTCTTCCGGTGTTTCGACCCACATGAACAAGGCTTTGATCATATCCAAAAACCCTCCGGCCTGGTGTTGTTCCTTTTCGAGTTCGACAGCCGCCGCATCGAGTTCCCGCTGATATTTTTCCGCATCCAACTCATCCGCCGGTGGAAGTTTTGGCAATTTCGCGAGAATTCCTTGGACCAGCAAATCCACCTCTTCTTTGGGATGATCCGCCAGCAGCTCAAGCTTCACCCGCAATGCCTGGGAGCAGGCGTGGATGGTTTCCAGATTTGCATCAAAAGCAGTCGCCAGGAGATTCCACTCGATCCGGGCAGTTGGATTCAGTGCGCTGGCTTGCACCCGGATTTCACCCATGGTTTCTACCAAATGCACATCTTTGGATTGGATCGATTTCCACGCATCCAATGCTTCTTGGAGCCTGCCGCCGTCAGAGCTCTCGATGGCTCCATCCATCTCACTCACCAATCCACTGATCCGCAGCAGAAGGTCTTCGACGATGATCCACCGCTGATTCCAAGTCGTGTCCCATTCTTTTGAGAAAGCTTGTTCCAAGCCGAGGTCACGGGCAGACCGCAGCGTCGCGCCAAAATCCCTATCCAATTGTTTGAGACGTGCTGAATCCGTGCGGAGTCCCGATTCCAAACGGGATAAAATTCGGGAGGTCCGGTCATTTTTCATAATATTGTTTCTTATTGGGTATTGGCAAGATTCATTGACGACTCGTCAGTCGCGCACGAAGTCGATGAAGCCTCGCTCGATGTCCGTGTGAACCAGCTTGACGCTGACAGGGTCTCCCACGTCCAGCCCCTGAAATCCGTGTTCCAAGCGACCTTCGACAGGTGGCTGATAGAGTCGCACCCATGTACCCTTTTCCGACGCTCCAGTGACGACGGCCTCAAATGATTGACCAATCCGACCTGACAACAGCAGGGCCGCCGCAGATTTCCGCATCCGTCGCTCGACTTTCGTCACATCGTCCTCCCGCGCCGTGCAATGCCTTGCCAGTTCTTCTAACTCTACAATCGTATAGGGCAAAGCTGTACCTGCCATCGCGGCCTTCAGAAGTCGCTGGGTGATCAGGTCGGGGAATCGGCGGTTAGGCGCTGTGGAGTGAGTGTAGTCCCGAACAGCCAGGGCGAAATGTCCGGGAGGTTCCCCACCCGGCGGATCGAGGGCGTATTCTCCTCTTCCTATCAATTTGACGACAGCCAGCGAGAGATCGGCGAAAGTTTCCGGGGCAGCTTTGCTCCGGCGAACAAGGAATTGTTCGAGGGCAACCGCATCGGGGGTGACTGGCAGATGCTCACCCGCTTCCGAAGCAAGCTTGACGATACGGTCCCATCGTTCCGGAGAACGCAGGACACGGCGGATTGACGGGAAATTTTTTGAGGCGAGATAGGTCGCGTTCGCACCGTTTGCCGCAATCATGAAATCCTCGATCAACTGCGTCGCCCGATTTTTCCATTTCGGCTCAAGCGCCGAAATGACATCGCCATCAAAAATCGCCCTTGGTTCAAGGGTGACAAGGCTGAGTGCGCCATGGTGTTGGCGCAGATCTGCGAGCAACCGGGCGATGCTGTCCTGAAGACGGAGGTTCGCGTCGAGTCCGGGCACTTTGAGGATTTTTTCGGGAATAGGGCCGTCGCCGGACAGCCACATCCCCACGCTTCGGTAGGCCAGTTTCGCGTGGTTGCGGACATTCGCCCGATAGTGGTTTGCGGTGACGAGAGAACCCCCGGCATCAAACACCATGTCAGTCACCACGGCGATCCGCTCCGCGCCTTCGTTCAATGATGTTAGATCAAAGCACAAAGGCAGCGGCAACATCGGAAACATCACGGCGGGAGTGTAAACGGAGGTGGTATTACACGCGGCATGGTCATCAATCGCGGAGTCCTTTGGAACCAATGCATCCACATCGGCGACCGCTACGAGAATCCTCACATGTCCGCCATCCAGTGACTCGGCGACCGTTAGCTGGTCCAGATCGCGGGAGTCATCATTGTCGATGGAGGCCCATAGCCGGTCACGCATGTCGCGCAAACCTTCGAACTCATGGGCCGGCCTATGAATGGATGCCAATTCATGCAGTGCCCTCAGTGGAAATTCCGGCTCAAGCCCTCTCTCTGTCATGGCCCGATAGGCAATCTCTGAGAGCATGGCACGGTCGGTATTATTTCCATTGGAAGCGTGTTTAAGTTTGCCACGCCGACCTTGCTTTTTTTGAGCGGTTGATTTCATGGGGTATGAGGATTTTGGAGAATTCACCTGGAGTGTTTTTAGCCTATCAGGACCGAATCACTGCTGGACTGGTGTCCGGCTTCGTATTTTTCCAATGCCACGATCTTGGCAAGACGGCGGCGGTGGCGCTCCGCTCCACTGAAACCGGCGGCCAGGAAAATCTGGATCAATTCCCAAGCAAGGGCAGGACCTGTGACGAGGCCACCGAGACAGATCATGTTAAGGTCATCGTCTTCCACCCCTTGATGAGCGGACCAGGATTCCTGAATGAGGCAGGCACGAACGCCATTGACCTTGTTCGATGCCACGGCGGCACCCACACCGCTTCCACAGATTGCGATTCCCCGCTGCACTCGGCCACTGGCGACGGCGCGAGCCAATGGGATCACGAAGTCCGGATAATCATCGGTGGACAACTCGATCCGGTCACCGAAATCGACGACCGTATGACCCGTGCCGCGAAGTCGGGCGGTGAGGATTTGTTTTAATTCGAACCCACCATGATCGGCGGCGATACCGATGAGTTTGGGCTGTTGGGGAATAATGATGATGAAGTCGGACATGGGAGGTTAAGAGGTAGTCGTTCTATCTTCTAAATGGCCAGGCGCGGGTAGAGACGGGCTCCGCTGATGACCCGCGGAGTCGCGGCACCTAGCATGATGGCGTAGTCTATCCACCTTCAATGACTACTGATGGATTCCGAACTGGTCCTGTGGAGGATTTCCTTCGCGAGTGCGGTATCATCCGCCGAACCGTGGGCAATCAGGAGAAACTTGCCGGTTTTCACCGCAGTCTCATACAGCAGGATGCTGTCTTTTGGAATTTCCATACCAAACAGACCGGCCCCAAGAGCGCTAAGTCCGCCCACCACCGCCGCACCTTCCAAGGCACCCACAATCCACCCAACTAACGGACCGGCCACGAAGAGCGGTCCAAGGCCGGGAACCCAAAAAAAAGCGGAGCCAAACAGTAGCCCCCAAATACCACCCCAGAACGCCCCGGATTTGCCCCACGCCTTCATGCGGTCGCCATTGTTATAGTAGCCAACGACCTGTTCATCGGTGTGATAGTCGCGCCCTACAATCGAAAGCTTTTTCATATCAAAGCCTGCCTTCTGAAGCTCCTTGATCGCCGCTTCGGCTTTATCGTGAGAATTGTAAGTCGCCACCAAGGATCTATTTTTCGTCGCCTCTTCGTCAGTTGTTGTGTTCACGTCCGGAAGGTAGCCTGGAACAAGCAGATATTCCTATGGGGCGTAACCCTACCGGGGTGTCTGAAACCTCTTGGTCACGATAGTGTCGCCAGAACATCCTTGGTGAAGCCACTGAGTTCCGAAGAACGCCCCTCCCGGATCTTCCTCGTCCATTGGGCATCCGCGAGTAGGGGACGACCGACTGCTACCAAATCGAAATCCCCCCGGTCGAAGCGGCGGATAAGTTCATCCAAGGAACGGGGCGTCGATGCCTCCCCCGAAAAGGCTGCTAGAAAGTCTCCGGAAAGCCCGACCGACCCCACCGTGATGGTTGGTTTGCCGCTCATCTTCTTGACCCATCCGGCAAAGTTCAGATCCGAACCGGGAAACTCGGGTTCCCAGAACCGGCGTTGCGAACAATGGAAAATATCCACACCCGCATCCGCCAAGGGTAACAGCCACGCCTCCATTTCCTGAGGCGTGGTCACCAGCCTCGCCGTGTAGTCCTGAAGTTTCCATTGCGAAATCCGCAGGCTGATGACGAATTCGGGGCCCACGGCTTCGCGCACCGCAATGATTAGATCATGGGCAAACCGGCTCCGTTCGATCAAACATCCCCCACCATATCCATCAGTGCGTTGGTTGGTCGGATGCCAGAAATACTGATCGATCAGGTAGCCATGTGCAGCATGGAGTTCGACGGCGTTGAAACCGAGTGCTTTTGCATCCGCCGCAGCTTGCGCGAAAGCCTGGATCGTGTCCGTGATGTCGGATTCCGACATTGCAACGCCACCGATTTTTCCCGGAGCCACAAAACCGGAAGGTCCTTCAAATGGTGCTGACGGCAACCAACCGGAAGCATGCGGAGCCACCACACCCATATGCCAAAGCTGCGGAGCCATGGCACCGCCTGCGGCATGAACCTTGTCAATCACACTCTTCCAGCCGAGAAGCGGTTTCTCTCCATAAAAATGGGGAATGCCGGGATCGTTGGAAGAAGCCGGGCGATTGACCACGGTTCCCTCTGATAGAATCAACCCGACTTCACCTTCGACGCGGCGAACATAATAGTCCGCCACACTCGAAGTAGGCACGCCCTCGGGCGAGAACGAACGGGTCATAGGAGCCATGACAATCCGGTTCTTGATTTTCAAAGACTTCAGACGATAGGGCTGAAAAAGTGGATGAGGATTCATTGTCGTTTAGTGAAACAGGTCTGCTACAATTCAAGCTTCGGGAAGTATATCGTATGTCCCGAAAGACAGGGAGGTGACGACGGGAGAACCAGGTCCCCCCGGATGGTCAGACACAACACATGAGGTCAGGGAAGCGCTTGCGAGCGAAAGGACAAATAGCGGATTGATCGTGTTCATAAATTTTGCTTTTTACTATTGCAGGGAGACCACTTGTATCGTTTCCAGTTCGCAATTTCAGTTTTCCTTGATCGTCATCTGGTTGACCACCTTGTCCACGCCGTGGATCCCGGATACTAATTTGGTGACATGCTTTTTCTCCTCCGCGCTTTTCGCCACGCCGCTGATCGTCACAACACCCTCCCTGGTTTCCACTTTTGTTGTGATGGTGCTGGTGGATAGATGAGCCAGTTGGGATGCCTTCACCAAGGCGGTTACCGAAGCGTCATCTACTTTTTCCTTCATTGTCCGGCGGGGTTCGGCCGAAGTCTTCGAGAGCGTCATTTCGTTTTTGACGACTTTGACACCGTCCACGTCTCCAGCGTATTCAGAGGCGAGATCCTTTTCCTCCGTATCAGCAGCCTCACCACGAAGATAGACGGTTCCATTTTCGGCGGATACCTTGGTGGTGGTGACATTTACATCCGAATGAAACAAAAGTGCCGTTTCCACTTTGAGACTTAGCCATCTATCGGCGTTATCGACCGATGTTTCTTCCTTGAGCGCGAGCTGATTGTCCACGCTTTTCACGCCTGGCAACACTTCCACCGTATCGGCGGCCAAGGTTTTGTGATACTGCTCTTTGACCGTCCCGGTGAGGGTAACCACGCCACTTTCAGACTTTACCTTCACCGCGTCGTCCTTGAGGTAGGTCTTGTAAACATAGGAATTGGATGCAGCAGCTTCGATGCGATCATCCATTTCGGAGGCCCGCAAGGACAGGCAAGGAAGGAATAAAGCGCCTGCTGCTACAAACAGCACGGATGGTCGGATGTATTCTAATTTCATGATATTCTTGTTTTCTGTGATCGAGCGGATTTCCGTCAACCGCCATGACTCTATGTCTTGATTGGTTCTGCTTCTATGGGGTGTTACCCTAATTCATTGGAGGACCTATAACACTTGAACGCAAAACGGCGGCGATCCGGAGACCGCCGCCGTGAAGTGTCACTTTTGGGGGGATGGGATTTAGTCAGTGATTCCCCAGAACCACTCGACCTTGATCTTGTCATCTACGGAATAGACACCGGGCGCTGCCCAGGCGACTCGCTCGGCTTCTTCCTTTTCCGCGTAAGTCCGGACTTTTCCAGTAAGGGTTACATCGTTTCCGGAGGTTTTGACCGTGATCTTGTTGGAGTCCAGAAGCGCGTTGCGTTCGAATGCTTTTTCAATCGAAGCTGCGATTTCCGATGCGACGGCCTTTGAGGCGATGGTGATCAAGTTGGTAACACCCTTGACCCCTGTGAGAAACATCACTGAATTTTCGGCGGCATTTTTCTGATACCACCACTCAAGCTTGCCCGTCAGGGTGACCCAGCCATTTTGGACCGTAATATCGACTTTGTCGTCGGGAACGGAAGTGGACCATTCGAGATGATCGGCCGCAGATGCAGCGATCTCGCCATCGGTCCGTTCATGCGAACCGGCGAGCTTGACCTTGATGTCGTCCGCCACGGCCCTCACACCCGACACGCGCTTCGTGGCACGAACAGCGGCCCATTTTTCGCCGTAAGTGGTGGTGAAGCCCGTGAGGGTCACCGCCCCGTCCTTCACCAGCACGCCGATGTCGGTGGTTTTCACGCTTGGTTCGTATTTGAGTTCAGTCAAAACGTCACTCTTGATGTCTGAATCGGTTTTTTCTTTGCTGAGTTGCATGTTCATAATTTTGTTATTTTCAATTTTTTCTACCTAACGTTGGGAACTCTGGCCTCCAAGATCACTTGGATCCAGAGGTGCAGGGCGACAGGTCATTCACCTGTCTTCCACGAACCATCACGATCCCATGCACCAACCGCGTTTTCTATGGGGTGATACCCTAGCGTTCAACATTGCGAATTGCGGCCTCACGCGATTCAAAGCCATGCCTTGCGAATCAGCCACATTTTCACCAACTGGGTAAGGACGATATAACAAAACAACGTCGCAAGCAGGATTGGCCAATAGAGGGACGGCAGCGCCGTGAACCCCAATGTCCCGGCAAGTGGTGAGTAAGGCAGCCATGCGGCGGTGGCCATGATGCCGACAGTAGTCATGGTGAGCTGCCAGCTCGCCCGGCTTTGGATAAAGGGAATACGGTTGGTGCGGATGACGTGGACGACCAATGTCTGGGTGATCAGCGATTCGACGAACCAACCGGTTTGAAAGAGGGATGCGCGGGCCGGATCCCAGCATCCGAAGACGTAGAGCATCACGAAGAACGTGGTGTAGTCGAAAATCGAGCTGATAGGACCGATGAAAAAGACAAACTTTTTAATGTCGCCGATGTGCCACGGGCGCGGCTTTTCGGTCTGATCCGGGCCCACGGTGTCAGTTGGAATGGGTATCTGTGAGAAATCATAGAGCAGGTTGTTCGTCAGCACCTGGATGGGTGCCATTGGAACGAAGGGCAGGAATGCGCTCGCACCCAGCACGCTGAACATGTTGCCGAAGTTCGAGCTGGCCCCCATGCGGACGTATTTGAGGATGTTCACGAACACCTTGCGGCCTTCTATCACTCCTTCGTCCAGCACCATCAAATCCTTTTCCAACAGAATCATCGATGCGGCAGCCTTCGCGATGTCCACTGCGGAATCGACGGAAATGCCCACGTCCGCCGCATGCAATGCCGGGGCGTCGTTGATACCGTCGCCCATGAATCCGACGACGTGCCCCTTATGCTGAAGCGCACGGATGATCCGCTGTTTGTGGGCGGGAGAGAGGCGGGCGAAAACGTGTATCGTCTCGGCGGCCACAGCGAGTTCGTCGTCGGTCATGGTTTCGACCTTACTGCCGAGGAGAATCTCATCGGCGTTCAGCCCGACTTCGCGACAGACCTTGCGGGTGACAAGGTCATTGTCTCCGGTTAGAACCTTGACGGTGACACCATGCCGCTGGAGCGCAGCGAGCGCTTTGGCCGCGCTGTCTTTCGGCGGATCAAGGAAGGCGATGTAGCCCTTGAGGATCAGATCGCATTCATCTTCCTTGGAGATGAATTCTTCGGGTTCGAGATGCTTGTGAGCGACCGCGAGCACGCGGAATCCATCGGCATTGAGATCCTCGTAATGCCGGATCAACTCGGCGGTGCGGGCCTGATCCATGGGAAAGAACTCTCCGTTCAGCTCATAAGACGTGCAACGCGGAAAGACCGCCTCGGGCGCCCCCTTGGTAAGGAGCTGATGCTCTTTGTCCGGCTTCTCCACGACCACGGACATCATCCGGCGGACGAAGTCGAAAGGGATTTCATCAACCTTGCTGAATCCTGCGATGATTTCAGGACTGGCATCCCGATGTGTTAGCACCGCACGGTCGAGCACGCTCTTCAAGCCGGTTTGAAAATGCGCGATCAGATAGGCGTCGCGGAATACTTCCTCATTCTCCTTCTGCATCACATCGCAGTGGCGTTGCAGAATCACCTGATCCATCGTCAGCGTGCCGGTCTTGTCGGTACACAGCACGTCCATCGCGCCGAAGTTCTGGATCGCATTGAGTTGCTTCACGATGACCTTCTTTCCCGACATCGCGAGCGCGCCCTTTGACAAGCAGACAGAGACGATCATCGGCAACATTTCCGGCGTCAGGCCGACCGCGACGGCGATGGAAAAGAAAAACGCCCCACGCCAGTCGTGCTTGGTAAGTCCGTTGATAATGAACACCAGCGGCACCATGATGACGATGAAGCGGATCATCAGCCAGGTGAACTGCTGGACGCCCTTGTCAAAACTGGTGGGTTCGGGATCGCCGGTCATGCTGCCCGCCATGCTGCCGAAGTAGGTCTGCGGGCCGGTCGCCAGGATGACTGCGGTGGCCGCGCCGCTTTCCACGCTGGTGCCGAGAAAGCAAATGTTAGGTGTTTCCAGCGGCGGGATGCCGGTCCGCGTTTCGTGAGTGGCAAGCTTCTCAACCGGCAGCGATTCACCGGTGAGTGTACCTTGCGAAACGAACAGATCGTTCGCCGCGATGAGCCGGACGTCTGCCGGGATCATGTCTCCGGCGGACAGGGTTACCACATCGCCCGGCACCAATTGGCGGAGCGGAATTTCCTGCTCCTTCCCCGCGCGGACCACGGCCGCAGTGACGTTGATCATCGCCTTGAGTTTCTCTGCCGCCGCGTCCGCCCGCGCTTCCTGAACGAAGCGAAGCAACACACCGAGGATCACCATCAGCGACATCACACTGCCAGCCCGCGCATCGCCAGTGGCGAAGGAGATCGTCGCGAGAACCACTAACAAGATCACCAGCGGATTGCGTGCGGCGGTCAGCAGCCGCCAGAGCCATCCGCGATGTTTGCCCGCCGCCACGACATTCGGCCCGGTCTCCGCCAAGCGGCGTATAGCCTCCTCGTCTGATAGGCCTGCCGGTGCGGATTTCATTCGCGTGAAAACGCTGTCCGTTTCCAGCAGCGCCACCTCTGCTAAAATCGCGGCGAAATGGATGGAATGATCCTCCGCCCCGGATGACGGTTGGATGAGCTTGGGCAGGTGGTTCATGGTCTTGGTAAACTACCAGTTGATGCCATCATGCAGTGGTCGGCCAGATCCGACGTATCGATTTTACCAGTTCAAGCACCAGAAGAGGAATCGAACCTACGGCAAGAAGCAGAAGGCAATCGGTGAATGACATGTAGGAGGTTTTCAGAATCCCGCCCAAGGTGGCGCTGTGCTGGCTCCATACCTGAAGTCCGAAGGATACAGTCACCACGACAACGAGGTTCAGATTGGTGAGCAGGGAAATCCGCCAGACGGGCTTGATCTCACTGCGTGCGCCGAAGGCCCGTAACAATTCGGCAAAAACCAATACCGCGAAGGCTGCGGCTCGGGCGCTTTCAAGCGTCCCGGTTAGCAGGACATGGCGATATACAGCGAAAGCAACGCCCGCGGTCAGGAAACCTGTGAGCAACATGGTGCGGAGAAACCTTGGATTTGTGAGACTCTCTGAGCGCCCGCGCGGACCACGTTTCATCACGTCAGGATCGATGGCGTCAGTGGCCAGACAGAGTGCAGGTAAGCCGTCGGTCACGAGATTGATCCATAACAGGTGAATCGGCAGCAGCGGCGTCGGCAAGCCGATGATCACGCAGGCCATCATGAACGAAAGTTCCGCAGTGCTGCCAGCTAACAGGTATTGGAGCGTCTTCCTGATATTCGCATAAATGCCGCGGCCTTCCTCGACTGCCGCGACGATGGTGGCAAAGTTATCATCGGTGATGATGATGTCCGCAGCCTGCCGGGTCACTTCCGTGCCGCCTTTTCCCATCGCGATTCCGATGTCCGCCCCTTTGATGGCGGGAGCGTCATTGACTCCGTCGCCCGTCATCGCGACGACCGCATCAGTGGTTTTCAAGGACCTGACAATTCTCAACTTGTGTTCTGCGGTGACGCGGGCATAGACGTTGATTTCAGGCAAACGCCGCCGGAGTTCATCGTCCGACATTTTTCCCAGCTCAGCGCCGGTGATCGCCACAGCCTCTTCCGCGATGCCGATTTCCCGAGCAATGGCCTCCGCAGTTTGCGGGTGATCTCCAGTGATCATCACCACCCGTATGCCTGCGGAACGGCACCTGGCCACCGCATCCTTGGCCTCCTGACGTGGAGGATCATACATTCCTGAAAGGCCGATGAATACCAGATCGCGCTCGACAAAATCCGCAGTGAGATCGTCAGGTGAAGCGTTTTCCAAATCCCTCCAGGCCGAGGCGAGCACGCGCAGGGCTTGTCTTGCCATCGTCATTGTCTGCGCGAGAATTTCTTCGCGCCCTTGTTGTGTTAGGACGACAATTTCGCTTCCGGTATGGAGATGGGTGCAGCGTTGCAAGAGTGGTCCGGGGGCACCGTTGATGAATGCACGAAGCTTTTCGCCCGGCATTTTTCGAATCATTGTGCTAAGCTTGCGATCCGAATCGAAAGGGATTTCCGTAAATTTCGGAAAGTCCTTGTTCAGTTGCGCGCGGTCGCCGCCCGCTTTCCGACTTGCGGCCAGCAACGCGCCTTCCGTCGGATCGCCCACGGTTTTCCATTTGCCGTCTTCCTCGATGAGGTGGGCGTTGTTGCAGCCCAGAATGACGGAAACGAGTTCACGCAACGGAGCGGCATCCGGACGCACGTCTCCGTCCGGACCGTAGCCTTCCCCGGTAACGGTGTAGCCTTGGCCAGCCGCATAAAGAGCGCGCACCGTCATTTCTCCTATAGTTAGAGTTCCGGTCTTATCCGTGCAGATCACGCTGGTGGACCCGAGTGTTTCCACCGCCGCCAGTTTTCTAACCAACGCCCCACGGCGTGCCATCCGGCGCACACCCAGCGCAAGCGCTACGGTAACCACCGCAGGCAAACCTTCCGGCACGGCGGCGACGGCGAGGCTGATCGACGTCATGAATAACTCCAGCGGAGGAGTGCCGCGCATCAGCCCCAACCCGAACAGGAGCGCCACAATCCCAAGTGCCGCCCAGACCAGCACGCGCCCAAAGGCCTCCAGCTTTTTCTCCAGCGGCGTATTCTTGTCGGTCCCCGCGTCTTCAATCAGTTCCGCGATGTGCCCTAACTCGGTCTTCATCGCGGTAGCTACGATGACGGCCCTCCCGGTGCCTGTGGCGATGCTGGTGCCCATGAATACCATGTTTTCACGATCACCTAGCGGAACCTCCAGCGCCTCCAGCGTTGCGGGCCGCTTCGTCACAGGCTGTGATTCGCCGGTCAACGGTGCCTCGATACAACGGAGCATGGCCGCTGATAGAATCCGTGCGTCGGCAGCCACCAAATCCCCCGATTCCAACTCCAAGACATCACCGACAACAATTTCTGCTGCGGGGATCAAGCGCACTTTTCCGTCCCGAATCACCTTCGCGTGGGGTGCGGCCAGTTTCCTCAGCGCGGCAATCGATTTCTCGGCATTGAACTCTTGATACAATCCGACCGCCGCATTGAGGATGACAATCGCGAAGATGGCGGCGGCATCAACCCTCTCACCCAGCACCCCGGCCACCACGCCGGCCGCGATCAGAATCCAAATGACCAGACTCTCGAACTGGGCGAGCAGGATCCGCAATGCGCTGACGCCCGGTGCTCCCGTCAGTTCATTCCTACCATTGGCCACAAGGCGTAGTGTGGCTTCCTTTGTGGAAAGTCCCGCTGGAGTGGAACAAAAATGAGCCAAAACCTCAGCGGCAGAGCGATGATGCCACGCCTCGCCCTTGGGATCTTCGAGGCTGGAAGGGTGCTGGATCATGCTGACGGGCGGAGCCTTGCCGGGCATTGCTTCACCTGGTCGAAAACCGATTTAGCGAACAACGGCAGGAAGCAAAAGCAAGCAAACACAGCCCAAGTAGGGTTTCACCCCATGGCGGTAACAGGGTTTAAAAGTGAACTTCATGCAAGTGATCGTGATGGCTCGGAATCGACCATTGTTGGGCTTTTTGAGAACCCTCAAAAAGTCAGCGGCTGCGATTTGGCAGCACAAGTCGGCAATCATCGCCACATTTGCGTTGATATGTATCACCACGCATGTCGCGCTCCGATTCATTTATCGAACCGATCCAGCAATTTCCCGTCTGCCACTTCTAGTCAACCTCGTCATCGGTGGCCTGCCGATGCTTTACGACTTGTTGCGGAAGCTCCTCAAGCGGGAATTCGGTTCCGATTTGCTCGGCGGAATATCAGTCATCACGTCGGTCGTACTTGGCGAATACCTCGCTGGCTCCATCATCGTGCTGATGCTCGCGGGCGGCGAGGCGTTGGAAAGATATGCGTTGCGCAGCGCCTCTTCTGTGCTTGCCGCTCTCGCGAAGCGGATGCCGTCGGTTGCTCATCGTAAGCGAGGGGTGGAGATCGCGGACGTGACACTTGCCGAGGTCGTCGTGGGCGAAACACTGGTGATTTATCCCCACGAAATCTGCCCGGTGGACGGCGAGGTGACCGAGGGCCACGGGTCGATGGACGAGTCCTACCTGACGGGTGAGCCATTCCAGATCACCAAGACCTCAGGCACGACCGTGATCTCGGGTGCGATCAACGGTGAGTCAGCACTCACCATCCGCACGACCAAGCTCGCAGCAGATTCCCGCTATGCAAAAATCATGGAGGTCATGCGCGAGTCCGAGGCGAAGCGACCGAACTTGCGGCGACTCGGGGACCGCCTCGGTGCGATTTACACCCCGGTGGCGCTGACTGTCGCCGTGATCGCATGGGCGATGAGCGGCGAGGCGATCCGCTTCCTCGCGGTGTTAGTGATCGCCACGCCTTGCCCGCTTTTGCTCGCCATTCCCATCGCCATCATTGGCTCGATTTCTCTCTGCGCGCGGCGGGCGATCATTGTGAAAAGTCCCGTCGTGCTGGAGCAAATCGCCGAATGCCGCACCGCGATTTTCGACAAGACAGGGACACTCACCTACGGCGAGCCCAACCTAACTGAACAGCTCGTCGCGCCGGGCTTCGCACCGAAGGAAGTCCTCATGCTCGTCGCGAGCTTGGAGCGCTATTCGAAGCATCCGCTCGCCCGCGCCATCCTCGCGGCCGCGAAAGCCGAGGAAATCGCCTTGCCGGAAGCCACCGCCGTGAGCGAGCAACCTGGCCAAGGGCTGCACGGCACCATTTC
>JBDSNC010000067.1:0-6459 GCA_039915545.1 Luteolibacter sp. | reverse complement strand
GCCGCGATTCCTCCAGGACGAAATCACCCGCTTCGAAAGTCCCCAGCGGACTGCCGAAACAGGCGAGCGAGAAATCCTCCTCGCTGTTGTATTCCGCCGCGTCCTCCAGGATTCTAACGTCGGGCTTTTCGATCTCCGCGCCGAAGGAAATGATCAGATCGTTTTTCCTGCGGTAGTCGGCGACGGTGCCCTCTGTCGACGGCTCGGCCAGCAATAAATCCGACTCCAACAGTTTTTTCGTCGACGCCTGAGAATCCAGATCGAACTCGCGGACCGACTCCAGATCGGTGTCGAAAAACTCCAGCCGCAGCGGCTTCGCGGCCTGCCAGGCGAACAAGTCGAGGATGCCGCCGCGCACCGCGAACTGGCCGCGCGAGGCGACGGTCGGGACGCGCTCGTAGCCGTGGTCGGTGAGGGACTGCGCGAGTTTTCCGGGATCAAGCGTAGTGCCCGGTTTCAGCGGCGTGCGGCTGGCCCGCAGCGCGCCGGGTGAGGGGGCCTTGCCGGAAAACGCGTCCGTACCGCAGATGACGACACATGTTTCGGAACGGGCGAGGATTTCCAGAACGGAAAACCACTCCGCAGCGGACTCGGGATCGGCGATCGTGCCATCGCCCGTTTCCACCGGGCCTTCCGGCAGCACCAGCGCGGTCACGCCCCAGAGTTCCAGTTCCGCCGCCAGCCGTTCGCGGTGGCGGGGCATTTCGGAAATCATCCAGACCCGCGTTTTTTTCCGATCCTTCGCGGCCTCGGTGACGACCGCCGCGAGAAATCCGTGGGCCGCCTCGGCCGAGTGATCGAGCACGACCTCTCGATCACCTTTGACCAAAGGGGCCAGGCGTGCGGCGAAATCAGGCTGGGTCACGGCGCGGCGAAGCCAGCCGTGCGTGGAATCGTCCGTTTGGGACACAACGGAGCTTTAGGCGGCTTTCCGCGCACCGCAAGGGAGAATGGGATTTTGATTTCGGGCTTTTCCGGGCTTCCCGCGCGGTTGAGAATCGCCGTCCACCGATGCCTTCCGAAATCTCCCATCCGCTGGTCGACCTGCAACGCTGGCACGAAGAACGCCAGCGACTCGAAGCCGAACTGGGCGAAAAAATCACGCTCGACGCCCTCACCGGACCAAACGGACTAACATCCCACGAGCCTTTGAAGGACGACGCCGGTGGTGCCGCCGGCTGGCTGATCGCTCAGCGTCTCAAGGGCCACCGCCATTCCGCGGATGATGTGTTGACCGCGTGGTATGCGCTTCAGGTTTCACCAAAGGTGACGGAGCATCTCGACCTCGGCACGGGCATCGGCACGGTGGGCCTGCTCACGCTCTGGGGCATGGGACCACTGGCGCGGCTGACCTGCGTGGAAGCGCAGGAAATCAGCTATCGCCTGCTCCAATCGAACATCACCTGCAACGGCCTCCGCCAGCGGGTGGATTGTTCCCATGGCGATCTCCGCGAGCTGGCGCTTGATAGAAAATTTCCCCTCATCACCGGCAGTCCGCCGTATTTTCCGGAAGGCTCGGGCGTGATTCCTCAGGACTCGCAAAAGGCCCACGCCCGTTTCGAGCTGCGCGGCGATGTGTCCGACTACGCGAAGGCCGCAATCAAACACCTCGCGCCCGGCGGATGGTTCGTGCTGTGTTTTCCCTCACGACAGAAGCAGCGCGCGGTGGATGGAATTCTTGCGTCCGGTTTGAAAATCGTCAGCCAGCGCGATGTGATTCCGCGCGAAACGCTTGAGCCGCTTTTCACACTCTTCGCCTGCCGCCACCCGGAGGATGTCGAGGGGGCTGTAATCGTTGAAATGCCTCTCACAGTCCGTTTGTCGGGTGGCCGGCTCACGGAAGAGATGGCCGCGGTGCGCCGTGGATTCGGATTCGCCGATGGGGAATCGCATGGAGGCTACGGAACGTGACGCCGCTCCATCTGTTATATGAGGATGAATTCCTGGTCGCGATCGACAAGCCTGCCGGCATGCTCGTCCACCCCGGCCGCGATGCCGAAGGACCGGAATGGATCGCGATGAAGCGGCTGCGCGACCAACTCGGCCGCCGGGTGTTTCCCGTCCATCGCCTGGACCGGCCGACTTCTGGAGTCCTGCTCTTCGCTCTGGACAAGCAGACCGCCGGTCTCGCCCAGCAGGCCTTCGAGCAAAGGAATGTTAGCAAGACCTACCACGCGATCGTTTGCGGCACCGCGCCGCCGGAGTGGCTCTGCGAAACTCCGTTGAGGGAAAATCCGGAGGATGAATGGCAGTCGGCCCAAACCGCCTTTGAATGCTTGTCGGTCTCAGCTCCGTCGACTTTTCCAGGCGATCCGTCACTGATCCTTTCCTTGCTCAAAGCCACTCCCGCGACCGGCCGTTTTCATCAAATCCGCCGCCATCTTCTCGAGGTGGGACTGCCCATCGTAGGCGACTTCCGTTACGCCGGACGCGAACGCAGTTTTCAGCTCGGCGAAATCCTCGGCACCGGCACGCGCATGCTCCTCCAATCGAAAGTCCTCGAACTCCAACATCCCCGGACCGGCGCGCGTTTGCGGATCGAGGCTCCGGCGGATGCGGATTTTCTGAAATGTTTCCCCGTATAGGGTGGCGGAAGTCTCAATGCGCGGATTTTCCCCGGAGTCTTTGCACGCCGTTGAAAAGCAGCAGGGCGAGGATTCCCGCGATCAGGCCGCAGAGTCCGTTGAGCAGCGGAGGGATGACCGGTGCGAGGATACCGGCCTTTTCAGCGGCGTGATCGATCGCGTGGTGGAGCAATGGAATCCCGTGGGTGACGATGCCGCCACCGACCAGGAACATCGCAGCGGTGCCGAGGATCGAGAGCGACTTCATGAGAAACGGCGCGAACCAGAGGATGGCACGGCCGAGCATTTGTGGAAAGGTGCTGCGACGTTGCGTCAGATAAAGTCCGGCGTCGTCGAGTTTTACGATCCCCGCGACCAATCCGTAAACACCGCCGGTCATGATGACCGCGATGGCGGAAAGGACCGTGAGCTGACGCATGAAATCCTGCCCAGCCACGGTGCCGAGCGTGATGGCGATGATCTCGGCGGAGAGCACGAAATCCGTGCGCACCGCTCCTTTGATTTTCTCCGCTTCCGTTTCCGGAGGGGCGGCTTCGAGTTCTGCGATTTCCTCGCCGGCCTGTTCTTCCGATTTCTTTCCGCGGTGAATGAAGGCGTGGTGGAGTTTTTCCACACCTTCGAAGCACAGATAGACCCCGCCGATCATCAGCAGCGGCGTGATCCCCCATGGCGCGAAGGTGCCGATGAGCAGGGCGAGCGGAACGAGGATCAGCTTGTTGACGAACGATCCCTTGGCCACCGCCCAGACGACCGGCAACTCGCGCCGGGCGACCACGCCGCTGACCTGTTGGGCATTGAGTGCGAGATCGTCTCCCAGAACCCCCGCGGTCTTGGCCGCGGCTTTTTTGGTGAGGATGGAGACGTCGTCGAGGATCGCAGCGATGTCGTCGAGCAGGGTGAGGAGGCTACCGGCAGGCATGTTGTATGATGCGCCGCAGGCGGGCGGGGGAGGCAAGCTGTAAAGTCAGGGACGTGGCCTTGTTTCCGCAATCGTGTGCCCCGAGGCCTTGTCGTCAAATTCCGCCTTGAACCGGCGAAGGCGGATGGGTTTTAAATGTCGGATCATGAATGCCCCCTCCGATCCCTCCGCCTTCCTCCAGACCGCCTTCGGATTCTGGAACTCGAAAGTCCTTCTAACTGCCGTTGGCTTCGGGTTGTTCACGAAGCTCGGTGACCGGCATCTGACAGGGGCCGAACTCGGCGCCGAACTCGGACTCCATCCCCGCGGCATCGCGGATTTTTTCGACGCGCTGGTGGCGATGAAATTCCTGGACCGCGAGGGCGACGGACCGGATGGGAAATATTTCAACACGCCGGAGGGTGCGTTGTTTCTGGACAGCAGCAGTCCGCATTATGTCGGCGGCATCATGGAGATGCTCAACGCGCGGCTTTTCAATTTCTGGGACTCGCTGCCTGAAGCGCTACGCACCGGTCAGCCGCAGAACGAAACCAAGCATGGCGGCAAAAATATCTTCGAGGAGCTCTACTCGGAACTGCCCAAGCTCGAACAGTTCCTCGGTGCCATGACCGGCATCTCCCGGGTCAATTTTGAAGCCTTGGCTGAAAAATTCGACTTTTCTTCCTATCAGACTCTCTGCGACATCGGCGGTGCCACCGGGTTGCTCTGCATCGAAGCCGCGAAGCGCCACCCGCATCTGAGTTGCACGAGTTTCGATCTGCCACCGGTGGAACCCGTGGCCGCGAAACACATCGCCGCAGCGGGATTGTCGGATCGCGTGGGCACGGCATCGGGGGATTTTTTCAAGGAGCCCCTGCCGAAAGCCGACGTCATCACCATGGGCATGATCCTGCATGACTGGAATCTGGAAAAGAAGATGCACCTCATCCGCGCCGCTTACGATGCGCTGCCTCCGGGCGGGGCGTTCGTTGCGATCGAGGCGCTCATCGACGACGCCCGCCGTGAGAACGTGCAGGGCCTGCTGATGTCGCTGAACATGCTCATCGAGTTTGGCGATGCCTTCGACTACACCGGTGCCGATTTCCGCAAATGGTGTGGTGAGGTCGGCTTCAAGCGCTTTGAAGTGATCCATCTCGCCGGTCCGTCGAGCGCGGCGGTGGCTTACAAGTGAGTCTTTCGCTTGCTGCCCCGGATTTGCGGGGTAAACTGGCCGGCATGTCCCTGAATCCCGAACTCGCCAAGTTACTCAACGCCCAGATCAATCACGAAATGTCGGCCAGCTACTCGTACCTGGCGATGGCGGCGTGGTTCGAACAGACCCCATACGCCGGATTCGCGAGCTGGATGTTCGTGCAGAGTGCGGAGGAAACCACGCACGCGCTGAAGTTCTATCAATTTCTCGTCAGCCGTGACGCGCCGGTAGTGCTCGAAGCGCTGGTCAAACCCAAGGCTGATTTCGAAAGCCCTTTGGATGTGTTTGCCCAAAGCCTGAAACAGGAGCAGGCGGTGACCGCGCAGATCAACGCGCTCTACGACCTCGCCGAGCAAGTCAGGGATCACGCTTCCAAGAACCTGCTGCTCTGGTTTCTCAACGAGCAGATCGAGGAGGAAAAAAGCGTGCGCGACATCATCGACCGCCTGACTCTGGCAGGTGACGATCCTTCGAGCCTGCTCGCTCTTGATCGCGAAGCCGCCGCCCGCAATGCCGGCAAAGGCAAATGATCAGCGGATGGTGACCGGCGTGCCTTTTGCTACCAACGTATGGAACATCGCCGCATCCCAGTTGGAAAGGCGGATGCAGCCGTGGCTGCCCGCACGGCCGATGGTGTCCGGAACTGGAGTGCCGTGAATGCCGACGCCGGGGCGGTTCAGGCCCGCCCAGAGAATCCCCACGGGGCTGTTGGGGCCGGGCGGCAGGTTGTAGAAACTATCCGTCCGCTCGCCGCGGCTCAGCACCCCTTCATCGTGGCGATACCATGGCCACGGCACCGAGCCGACGACGCGCCATTCACCGACCGGCGCCGGGTGCTCCGACGAGCCGGGGGTGATCGGAAAAGCGGCGATCGTCCGGCCGTTTTCGAGGACCTGCAGGAATTTCTGTTGGAGGTCCACGATCACGCGACGGCTGGCGGCGGTGGATTCCGGTGGCGCCGGATAGGTCGAGGGAAACGCGTCGAAGCGGAACGGACGCGCGATGTTGGGGACGTTGACCCGCGTGCCGGCGGTGAGTGAATTCAGATCCATGCCGGGATTGAGGCTCCGCAGGAATTTCTGGGTGGTGTGAAACCGCTCGGACAGCAGTTCCAACAGGCTCGTGTAGGGCAGCTTCTCCTGTTTCGATTGTGCCTCCGGGCCGGACGCCATGGTTCCGATCGCGCCCAGATCCTTGTCGGCGACGGTGTAGCTGGAATAGGCCTCGATGTTTCCGGTGTCCGGCTGCGAATCCGCGGACATCTGCCGTGACTGCTGATAGAGCGCCATCGCTTTCGTCGTGAATTCCCCGGGCCGGCCATCCACGACTCCGGGTCCGAAGCCTTTCGAATCGAGAAAAATCTGCGTCCTGAGCGTTTGATCGTGTGAAGTACGCTCGATGGAGGGCGACGGGCCGTGAGTGGCGCAGCCTGTCAGAGCAATTGAGAAAAGGGCACCGGCGATGGCGGCTGCCGGGGTAGAAAGTGGCTTCATGGTGGAAAATCGGCGCGGGTTCCCTCTAACGCCACCACTTTTGAGCGATGAATTCCCGGAAATCCGTCTTCCGCTGTGAACCGTCGGGTCCGGCAGTCCACCTCACGCCTCGTTGCCGAGAACCATCAGACTGACGAAGCCGGCGAACCCCAAAGATAGGTTTGGGCGATAGCCCCGAACCTATCGGTTGTTGGACAGGCCCGTCGGGTGCTACGGATGGGGGAACGATGCGGGATGCGCTTTGATTTTGTGATTCACCTTCAGCGACTT
>JBDSNC010000062.1:0-20083 GCA_039915545.1 Luteolibacter sp. | reverse complement strand
CGCAAGTCGCTGAAGGTGAATCACAAAATCAAAGCGCATCCCGCATCGTTCCCCCATCCGTAGCACCCGACGGGCCTGTCCAACAACCGATAGGTTCGGGGCTATCGCCCAAACCTATCTTTGGGGTTAGCCTTGGGTTTTATGCGAAGTAGCGGATACGGTCTTCAAGCCAGGACGGCAAATCATCGAAATCTCCGGCCTCGCGACACTGGTCAATGTAGTCGGCAGCCTTCGAGGCACTTGGGTCTCCAGCACCACGAAGGAACAATAGTGTCTCATCGACCCCAGCACCCACGAGAAACTGAATGTCAAATCCACATCCTGTGTCGAAATTGACATGCTTCGCTCTCCACATGGGGAGCGCGTCCTCGGGTGCCATCACTTGATGAAGGAGCAATCCACACCAATACAAATTCTCGAAATGCTCACCGTCGTTTGAGTCGTCGGAACGATACTCCGCCTCAAGGTTCAGCATCCTCAACAGTAGGTTCCGATCTTCACGGGCTGGCCCAGAGTGAAATTCACGGTAGATGCGTTCCCGGAAGCTGGGCTCCCTGAGTTCGGCCTCAACCTCCGGTGTCACAGGCGACTGTCTCCACAATTCGATCACTTCTAGGGTTTCCATTTTTCTGGCTAACGTCTAGCTCATCCACGGCGGGGAGGAAAGCCTGAATTCAAACAGGAGCGTTACCCGCCGTTGGATGGAGCGTCTTGTTCGCTTTGTTTCTGTTACGAGCCCATGTCCAGTTCCAGAACGTCGATCCCGTCCTCACTGCGCAGCCTCGTGAAACCTTCGAGGAAGCAGTGTTGCCTATCGCCGGTAACTCCGATCATCTCGTTGGCAATAGCAGCAACCTCCATCCAAGTGGGGCTAGTTAGGGTCGCGCTGCGATAATCCTGCCCCTCTCCCCAGGATGGATCGCAAACTTGGACGAACTGCACGGCTCCCGACACCGCAATCTCGTCGAGGTTATCGACGGGCATCTCTCGCGCATCTAGCCGGTATGCAGAAAACTGAACCACACAACCCGATCCAATGGAGGACTTGACGCGGGTCTGAATGGCTTCGCTGAGTCGATCTCTCTCGTCGTCGTCGGCAGTTGGCGGTTTGGCTGCTGCGTTTCTTGCATTGCGTTCAATCTGCTTCATGCAAGGCATGCAGATTCCACCAGTCGAGGAAGCAGTCGCTTCAAGGATCATGTTGTCACAGTTGGTGCATTGAACGCGTTTCATTTCTTAAGCGAACGTCAAAGAGCACGCAACCCTATCAGCGGGGGCGCGCGTCGATCACGGGGTTGGGGTTGAATGTAGAAAATGACATGAAAACAGGGCGGCTGATAGGGGTTGCGTGTCTCGACTTGTTCGGCTTCTTGTTAGTCGTTCCCATAGCAGAGGGCAATGACAGACTCTCCTCCAGCTTCCGCTGATCTGTAATTGATGAACGCTGCACACTCATTGATGGCTTCGTAAATCTCGGGAGATCGAGCCTTGAGTGGCATCATCCCCTTGAGATCAAGCCGGAGACAATCCTCTCCGGCGATGGCGAAATCTTCCATGCAGTCGATCCAAGCATCCATGTTCCGTCCGTAGTATGAAGGAAAGTCAAAAGATCTCGCAAATAGGTCGTGGAAAGACCCCCAACTGGTAATCGGTGATAGATCTATGGTGGCAATCTTCATATTTCTGCCGAACGTTTGAAGTGTGGCGCGGCGGAGATTAAGCGTCCAGAGCGAAGCGAACTAGCGACGTTACCCGCCGTTGCCACCACTGACTTGTGTGTGCCCAGCATGGGCACGATGTAAATGGGGTGCAAGTCCCCTGTAGGAAAACCAGAACATGAAAATGAAAGAGACTACCATCTGAAGCCAACTGCGGAAGGGCGACCGACCGTGGGAAGGAAGGCTAGGAGAAACCTGCAAGCTGATGAACAAGAACCGCATAGAAGGCCGACACGGCACGACGAGCTGGCACAACACAGCGAAGTCGTCTGGTTTACCCGTGGAGGTAAATGCGGCGGTTGTGCAGGGAAGCATCGTGCCCTTACCTGGGGAGATCTCACCCGCGCAAGCGGCTGAGAAGTCAGCAGAGGCCATAGTAGTTGGAGAAACGAGCCGGGGGCGTGATGCCCGTATAAACAACGATACCGGAAGACTCACCCAGCGAAGGGCTGAACCGATTGGGAGTGCCCTAACCGCGCGACGGACGGTCAATCCACCGAAAACGCCAGACGGCGAGGTGGAACCAAGAGCCGTCGCGATGGGAAGCATGTGGGCGCTCAGGAGCGGGCTTCGGTTTGTTCCTCACGCGGGCTTGTCCCGTGTCTGAACGGAACCGCCGTGTACGGACCCGTACGCACGGTGGTGTGGGACCGGGGAGCTAATTACTCCCCGGGACCCGATTCGCTGTCGATTTTATCGGGAAGAAGGATGTCATTCCAGTGCAGTGCAAAGATAAGCTCGAACTCTTCCATGGATGCGATAGGTCCGAATAGGAAAGGCTTGTCGTCACCCGACAAAGCAATGACCTCACCGTATCGGGAATTCGATGGATTGGCACACACCGCGTAGAGAGGAGCTTCGATCAGAACGTCGATAAAAGCGAGATAGTCCCCAAGAATAGGACAGGAATCGTGTCCAACGATACACTTAAGATCGGGACAGCTTCCGGCTCTGCTCTCAATCGTAACCAGTTCTTCGAAGGGCCAGATCCGCCAGCTCCACTCCGTGAAATCTCCTGTCCCGCCCGCCTTCAAGTAAAACTCGCGCAGTGGTGGTGGAAGCTTCAGGTGATTCAATGCCTCGAATCCTGCGAGACGATCTTCCGAAATCGCGGGAAGCATGTCGGCTCCGTGATGGCTGGCGATATCGAATAGCTTCATTTATCTGAGCGAACGTCAAAGAGCACGCGCCGCCACTAGCGAGGGCGCACGTTGAGACGGGGAAAAGGGTTCATAATACGGGTGATGTTGATGACAGAGCGGCTAGTGGCGGTTGCTGTGTCTCGTCTTGTTAGGCTCTTCGGTTTGGGTTGGCGGCTGGTGTTCAAGGCTCGTTACCAAGCCAGAGATAGGCGGCAGTAAGACCAGAGCGACCTACTCTGAATCGCCGCTTGTCGTCCGTAAGAACGCCCTTTAGTAGCCATCCGGCATCCTTAGCTGCGGCAGTTATCGCGTCAGGGCTACTCTTCCCCAACGCAATATGCTTCTCGTAAAGTGGATACAGGGGAGTGCCTTGCCACTCGAAATTGTCGCCCCCCACCAAATCTCTTACGGCGAACCACTCTCCACTTCGGTTCTTGACCCAAGAATAGACTGCTCCCTGCAAATAAGTCCGCATCAAATCTAGCTGTAGTTCAGTGATTCCTCTCACATTGCGGACAATCGACGGTGGAATAAGTGCCATGATATAATTAAGGTTGCGTGTGAACATCTATATCAAAATCCGCCCGAATCTTTGGCTTCTTCTGCCTTGTATTCAATGCCTGCGCTGTCACCCATAAACTTACCTAAACCCAGCCCAACGTTCTCTTTGACCAACTTAATATCCATGAGGGTCGCGGTGAGCTTGATGGTTGTCTGAGCCTGATTGGATTCTATGCTGTAGCCAACTTGGGTCGATTCATTCTGAATTGAGGACTCTGCCTCCTCAATACTCTTGCGTCTCACATTCGCTAGGCCTTGCAACTGCTCCTCTGTGAAACCATACGCCTTGCTCAGAAGACCTCTTAGGAACCTCATCGACTCGCCACCTATCTCTGCGGCTTGTTCCTGCGAATAGATGGCCTCGGGACCGGTAATGATCATCTCAATTGTCGATTTGTCTTTCACGAAAAGAACACGGATCTTTTTTCCAGAAAATTTGTAGGTTGAGTAGCTGAGGGGGCCATCTGCATTCTTAAAGATCGGCTTACCGTAGCGCTTTTCGCATTCTTGGGCATTCTCTCCTAGGCGAGCATGAGCAGCCGAGGTTGAGATTCCTAAAATGAAGAGGTAGTATGCTAGCTTTCTGTTTGTCATGGTCTGTGGGTGTGGAGATTTCTAAAATTTTCTGCCTAACGCAGAGGTGAGGCACGGCGCGAATGACGCCGACCTCGACTAGAAACTTTCCCGCCGTTGCCTCGACCGTCTTGTTAGCCTCTTTGAATTATGAAATACTCCGAATTTACAAAAATCGCCGAACGAATATCGAAAGAATATCACATCCCGATTGAGGATGTGGAGTTTGAGGTGTCGTTATGGCCTATGGAAAATCCTGCGGAAGCTGGCGTGCGCTACTTCGGTGAAATTCACGAACTCATGGAAAACCAAGGTGGCGTGATGATTCTTTCAGACGGCACTCGGAATATTCCTCTGGCTAACGTCTGAAGCGCACCCGCGGGCGCGATTGAGGAAGCGGGTGAAAAGAAATTGGAAGGCTTATGGCCCGTCGGATGCCGCGCCTTGTTCGGCTTATATATGGAGGGCCTTGATATCAACTATGTGCATCAACTACCTGGAGGGTCGTATCATCTGGTATCTCGTCAAATCGACGCCGGAAATCGTTCTGCCAATTCATAAGAGCTTCCCCTTCGGCCAGAGGAGGACATAGATGAAGCTGGCCTAGATAGAAAAGTCCGGCAGGAGGATCAACCAGGAACGCTTGCTTGTCGATCTCTGACTTCCTTGCTACCGAGACTTGGTTGGTGTGACCGGCGGGCAAAAGGCCAAAAAGACGGCGGAGCTGCCTAGGTTTGGTGAGAGGAAGAATACCCTCATAAAGTCCTCCGATACCAAAATAGTCCCATCGAGAGTCAAAGTCGGAATCTGGGATTCCGTTATGGGAGAAGCGGGCAAGGATTTCGTGAACATCTCTGCTATCTGCGACTAAAACGCATGTATGCATATTGAGTATGACATTTTCTGCCGAACAGTATAGATCATGCTCCGGCATATCAAGAAATGTGTTTCGGAGCAGGGCCTGATTGAGTTAGATGAAATACGGCAACCTGCTCGATGTCAATCATTTCCAGCGGAGGATTCGATCTTTCGGGGTGACTTGGATTGATTCGGAATTCCTGAATACCCGATATGGTCAGGCAACTGGATATGTCTGCTTCGGAATTTCGTTACTTTTATGAGTCCGTGATTTACGGACAAGCGAAGGAGAAAGATTTTTCTAGACCTCAAATGAACAGTGTGTTCAAATGAACCCATGTTCACTCAAGCACCGTGCGGGTTGTATCCATGGTCCAGCGATCTCGAAGCTTCCAGCGACGTGCGTTTGCGGGAGCGGCCGAGTTTCGCGATGCTCTTGGGATGGTTGGAAAAATTCGTCGCCGGCAACGCCCTGCAGCCCGGACGCGGGGCATGTGCGAGGTTTTGGAGGGAGCAGGTTCTCGCCAAGCCGCGCGAGGGATGGCAAACCGAACAATGGGGAGCGGCGGTCCGCTGGTACTTGCGATGGCTGGAGCATCAGCATGCGAAAGGTGGCGAGGTGCGCAGTCTGCCAGAGCGAGTGCGCGACGCGGTGGACCGGGCGGGTGCCCGGCAAGGGAAGGCGATCCGGACCCGCGAAACCTATGGCCGCTGGCTGGCGCAATTCGCAGTTTGGGCGGGAGATGCGCGGGCCGTCATGAGACCGGACAACGCGCGGGATTTCCTCGTCTGGCAGGTGACGGAACGGAAAGTGTCCTTCGCCACGCAGAAACAGGGGCTGAACGCTCTGGTGTTCTTTTACAAGGCGGTCTGCGGAATGGAATCCGTGGATCTGGAGGTGCGGTTGCGCAAGACCCCACCGCGCCTGCCGGTGGTGCTGGATGTCGCCGAGGTGATGTCGGTACTGGACAAGATCGACAGTAAATACGGGTTGATGGCGCGCATCCAATATGGAAGCGGATTGCGGTTGATGGAACTGGTGCGGCTGCGGGTGAAGGATGTGGATGAGAACCGGGGGATCATCACCGTCCGCCAGGCGAAGGGCGACAAGCACAGGACGACGATGCTGCCGGAATCGCTGCGTGCGGAGGTGGTGGAAAAGAAGGTGATCCTGAAGGAACTCTTTCAAGAGGACCGGGCGAACGGCTTGGCTGGAGCCTGGTTACCGGAGGCGCTGAACCGGAAGCATCAAAAGGGCGGTGAAAAATGGCCGTGGCAGTATTTTTTCCCAGCGGATAAACCGTCGGTGGATCCGGCAAGCGGATTGACGCGGAGGCACCACATCGGGGAAGACGCCTATGCAAGCGCGGTGCGGCGGGCGGTGGAGGACGCGATGATCGACAAGAACGCGACGACACACGCATTCAGGCACGCGTTCGCCACGCATCTGCTCGAGGGCGGGACGGATCTGCGGAAAATCCAGGAACTGCTGGGCCACGCGGACGTGAAGACGACGGAGATTTACACGCATGTGGCGAAAGGAATCGGCGCGATGGGGGTAAGAAGCCCCTTGGATAGGACAGGCGGGCACTGACGGAATATGGGCGGAGGAGACACGGTCCCTGAATTTCGGGTTTACTTCTGACTCCCTCCGGCCCGGGCCAGTAATTTGGCACAGGTTCGGAATTGCCTCGCAGGCTTTTCGAGGCAGAGGGAAGACACGAACAAGTACTTCGAAGGCCCTCCGAATTACAGGGAAGGCACGAACAATTACCTCGAAGGCTCTCCGAAGTACAGGGAAGACACGAACAAGTACCTCGAAGGCCCTCCGAAGTACAGGGAAGACACGAACAATTACCTCGAAAACGCTGTCAGAACCCAACAAAAGCCCCCTCAGACAGTCGGAATCCTCCGTCATTGGCGTCCATTCGCGGTTGATGATCCCTCAAAAAGCGGCGGATCCAACAGGATGACCGAGGTAGCAAAAACGGCCAAGTGGTCCCAAAACCGGCCATAACCGATAGGCTTATTTTTCGCGTAGGTTGACGAAAACCGGCGGATCCACGGTCAGACAGGCGGCGGAAGCCGGTTGCAAAACCCTGCCCGAATCCTAGCAACTTGCTAGGATTCAGATAGTCACAGCTCTCCAGCCCGATGCAAGAACTTTCTCCAAGCGCCCTTCCGGAACACCCGCCCCCGAAATTAGATTCATGGACAAGCTCCGGCGTTCCTGCTAACCGGTTATACATAGTTAGAGCCGGCCGTCAGCCGTGCCTCCGGCCATTCACAAGACAACAAAAATAAATAGAAAGACACCTGAACATGAAAATGAAAACACCCGTCATCCGCGTCTCGCTCGCCTTCGGCAGCAGCCCGGACAACTCGCTCATCACCTTCGCCCGCAACGTGCTGGCGCTGCTCTATCTCATCTCCTCCTTCACCGGCATTCCGGTGACGGCGGCGGTGCTGGAAGCGGCGATCACCGCCTTCGCGGATGCCAAGGCGGCACAACCGGGCGGTGGCAAGGCAGCCACTGCGGACAAGGATAACAAGCGTGCCACCCTGGTGGACCTGCTCAAGGAACTGGCGCTCTACGTGCAGGTGGCGAGCAAAAACGACCTGGCGGTGCTGCTCTCCAGCGGCTTCCTGGCCACGAGCCAGAACCGCGCGCAATACCCGCTGTCCAAGCCGGTTATGCTGCGCATCGTCACCGGCATGACCGGCGAGGCGCTGGTGACGATGAGCACGGAAAGCATCGCCCGCGGCTGCGAAGTGCGCGTGGCGGAGATCGGAGAGGATGGAGCGCCCGGAGAATTCCGGCCGGTGGTGTTCAGCACCAGCTCACGCAGGATCCCCGTCACCGCACTGGTCCCCGGCAAGCTGTATGCCTATCAGGGCCGCACGCTGGGAGGCTCCACCACCTACTCGGACTGGAGCGACCAGCTCGTGCAACGCGCCGGCTGACCTGACAACAGATGACTCGCGCGGCGGGAACCGGGAAGCCGGTGCCCGCCGCTTCTGCGTTGGGAGTGCGGCTGCCTCAGGGGGAGGCAGTGGTTCGATTGCCGATTGATGATTGAGGAACTTTGATTTTTGATTTGGAGGAAGCCTCCGGTGGGAGAGAGTGAAGTGGGGCGGCCAGGCAGATCCGCCTCTACCAGGTTTTCCAATCAAAAATCAGCAATCGATAATCGTCATTCATCAATCGTGTTAGGTGAGCTGAACGAGAGGCAGCGGTTTGATTGCCGATTGTTGATTGACGATTGACGATTTTGGATTTTTGAATTTTGATTTGGAAGAACGGGAGTCCCGTAAAACTCTTTGGCCCGTTGAGGCCGGGCGGACGTTCAATAAAGCTTGCGGCCGTAAACGAGGAAATTGCGCAAATGGAAGCGGCCCGGCGGCTTGGTGGCATCGGCCGGGGCCTGGCGTTCGAGGCGGACGTAGCGGGCGCGCGGGGACTTGCTGTTGAGGTCGATGCGCATGACGGCTTCGGCCTTGTCGCAGGTCGCGACCTCGGTCCAGGACTTGCCATCGGAAGACACCAGCACCTTGAACGGCGCCGCCCACTGGAACTCTTCCTGATCCGGCGTGTACTCGTAACGGTTCACCGCGATGATGCCGGTGATTTCCGCCTCGCCGGCGAGCACGACCTGGGCCCACGGCTTGGCCTCGCCATTGGTGTCGAACCAGCCGGGCGCACTGCCGTCGATGATGGAGCGGTACGAGAGCGGACGGTCGAACTGGCAGGCGCTGCTGGTCTGGAGCAGGCCGTCTTTTGACAACAGGCTGCCGGACGTCGGCTGCTTCGGCCATGCCTTGGCCTGCTCCACCGTTAGATGCACTTGCCCGGGTTCGACCGGCGGTAGGAAACGCGCCGCCATTTCGGTCCATAGTTTCCACGAAGCGAGATCACCGGCTTCGCTGGCGGCGCGGATGCCCGCGGTGATCTGGTCGCGCATCTGGTCGCCTCCCAGGCTGTTGCCGCGGGCGGTGAAGAACGCACCCACGGATTTGGCGAAGGCGGCGGCCGTTTCCGGCTTGGCGGTGAAGCGGGTCCGACCCCAGTTGAGCACGTCGCCGAAGACGCGGTTGCCGGTGGAGACTTGCGAGAAATGGATGGTCAGCAGTTTCTCGAAAAACGTGACCGCGAGCGCGGGATCGCCCAGCGAATCGGCCTGGGTCGTGAGCACCGCGGCCAGATTGTAGCCGAAGAATTTCGGAGACCTGGCCTGGGTGATGTAGCGGTGGCACTCCAGCAACAGCGCCAGCCGCTCGGCCGGAGTGAGGGTGGGCGCGGCTTTCAAATAACAACGGTCGATCAGCGCCCAAGCGGCCTCATGATAGGGCGCGTAGGCGACGGCGATCTGGCCGATCAGTTTTTGCCACGTGCCTTTCGGCAGGTCGCTGGCGCCTTCGAAGGCCTTGATGGTTTCCAACAGCAGCGGATAGTTAATCGGCTGCGCGGCGATCGCCTGAAGGTAGGCGCCCGACCAATCGGTGTTCCACTCCGCAGGGCCGGACCAGTTTACGGCGAGCGACCAATTGCCACCGGCCTGGCCATACTCGAGCTTCACCGCATGTTCACCGGCGCGCAGCTTGAGTTCCACCGGTGCCGCGGTTGCGCCGACGACCTGCTTGCCCACGGTGAGGCGCGCGGCATCATCGCCCAGGACCTGCACCATGAACGGCCCATCGCCTGTTAGCTCGGCCTTGCCTTCCCAGATGACGCCGAAATTCACCGGGCTCGCGGGCAGCACTTCGGATAGATTGAATCCCGAGCTGGTGCCGGATTTCACCGGTTTGAGCTTGTCCATGTCGTCGAGCCGGCCTCCGGGCAGATCGTAAACGGCATATTTCAGGCCAGGCTGCACCTGCACCATCGGACGGCGGCGATCGAGGAAAACGTGCGCCGCCCACGACAGGCGCGACGATAACAGGAACGCGGATTTGTCGGCGTGAACCACCTCATAGAGCCGGTTCATCGTAGGGAAACCGGTGCCTTCATACACCGAGGCGCCGTTGGTTTCCGGGCCGAACACGTCATTTCCGGTCGGCCATTCCTGACCGACACGCACGACATAGGCGCAGTGCATCGGCTGGCCGACGGTGGTGGACATCACGCCGTGCGCCTTGGACACCGTGGCTCCGAATCCTGATAGGGTCCCGCACACGCCGCCGACGGTTCGGTGGATCGGGAACGGGCGGTCGCCGGTGCCGGTGCCGTAGTAGTGCGTCCACGGGTCGATGTAGCCCCAGCCCTGGACCGAGTAGCCATAGACATTCGGATCGATGTAGGGAATGCCCCAGCACGCGCCGACATAATCGGCCAGCCGCTGCTGCTGCACATCGACCATGAACCGGTAGTCGCGGGCGGTGCCATACAGCGGGACGGCCCAACGCATTTCCCGGGTGTCCAGCCGGTCGAACGAAACGTGCAGCAGCCCCTCACGATGGGTGCGGATGATATCCTGATAGCGATCCAGCAGGCGGTAGCTGTTCATGTCACCGGCTGCCAGAGCCATGGCGGTGGCGAGGGTCCGATAGAGCGGCTGGTCGAGCTCGCTGCTGTTATGATGGAGGAGGCGCAGGTTCTCGATCGCCAGCGGCCATTTCGCATCGTCGTTGGCGAGGAACGATTCCATCCACGCGGCATCCCCGGTGAAGGCCTTGAGGAAATCACCGCCGCCGGGGCGCGCGGCGACTTGATCGATCACTTCCGGTCCGCAGCAGCGCAGCAGTTCGTAGCGGGCGAGATCGCGGCGGACCGCTTCATCGGCGAGCGCCAGCTTGAGCGGTTGATCGCGGTTCTTGGAAAAAGCCGCCGCAAGCTGTTCTCGCAGATCGCGCTGGATTTTGAAATAATCGGTGGCCGGGGCTGCGGTCGCGGCGGGCTCGATCAGCCACGGTTCGATGGAAAATTTTCCGGCGCAGTCGGTCCCGGCGGCGGCTTCGATCTCCGCTAGAAATACATACGACCGGTCCGGTTTCCATGCGGCGCAATTGAAAACCGCGCCGACAGCGGGATTGTTAGCCCCGAAACCGGCATCGGGCCTGGCCTCGGCGATCACGGTTTCCCCATCGAGCAGGGCGAGCCGCTTGACCTTCACTGCGGACGCGCCGCCGGCCGGAACGAGCGTGACATGGTAGGTGCCGGGGTGGTCGAAAAAGTAGCCGGTGTCCGTCATCCGCCACGTGTTGGCACCGCTCTTCACCTGCTCCGCCTTCCAGCCGTAAGTCAGATAGGGCGTCGTGCTCTTGCCATACATGCCGATGTAGCCGCGGGCGCCGATGCCCCAGAACGTATCAGGATCCAACCTGGCGATTTCCTCCTGAATTTTGAAACGGTCGTCCTCGTGACCCTTCCAGCTTTTATAAATGTGGAATTTCGCCACCATCATCCGCTGGATGGCTTCGTGGCTGAGCACCTTGTTGCGCGGGTCGGCGAGCTCCTTGTCCACGCGGGCGAGAGCTTCCTGATAGTCTGCATCGGTCGGCACGCGTTTGCCGCCCTGCGTATCGAGCGCTTCGTTCCATGCGGGCTTGGCCCACGGCACGCTGCCCTTGGGATCAGTGGAAAACCCGAGCCAACGGACCGCACCGCTGGCATCCTGCGGATCGGCGGCAAGGATCTGGTCGTGGACCGGCTTGTAACAATTGCCGTTGCCCGGCCAGTTGGCGAATCCGAGAACATCCAGCGCCTTGCGAAGTGCTTCCGCTTGTTCCGGGCCTTTGAGCGCTCCGGCCTTGGCCAGCCATTCGTCGCGGGCAATGCGCGTTTCGCGCAATTTCCTCACCTGCACCGCCAGCGTCGCCGGAGTCAGGTCGCCGCGGGGCGTGTCGATCGCGGCAATCCCCCGCCCTTCCGAGTCCGTTAGCGCGACGCGCGGGCAACGGGTGGCGTCCCACCAGGTGAAGGCGGCGTTGCGGGCGGCAAGAGTTTCCGCCTCGGCAAAGCGTCCGAGCGTCACGGCCAGCGGCGAGTCGTCGATCACCGCCGCGCGCAGACAGGCCGGGACGTGGTTGTTCCATTGCGAGCGGCCGAGCAGGGTGATTTTCAAGGTAGCCCCCGGCCGCACGGATTTCTCCATGGCCAGCATCAACACGCGCGCCTGCTGGGTGTTCGCGCCGGCATTCCAAATTCTGATAGGTTGATCTGTCACGCCGTCGATCAGGTCCATGGCGGACGAATTGGGTTCCTTCGAACTCCCCCAGGCGCGGGTGACGGGCAGCGGCTTGCCATCGCTCTCGATCATGACTTCGTTCAATGCGAAATTGCCGTTCACGCCACGGCCGGAACCGCCGTTAGGCAGCGAGGCGTCGGGCAGGAAATCGATCCGCAGGACCTGGCCGCCATTGCGGGTGCGGAGGTTCAGGACCACGTCGTCCTTCGCCGGGTTGTGCTCGCCCTTGGCATCATCGATCAGCCAGGTACCATCGGCGCGCTTCTTGAACGACGCGCCGCCCTCGGCGCGGACCGAAGCCAGCTCGTTGTCCGGCAGTTTCGCCCCAGCCGCAGTGGCGGCGAGAAAGCGCGTCAAGCCGGACGCACTTTCCACAGACCCGAGCGCCGGCGCGCCCGCCTGCTCGGGCCGGTCCACCGTGACCAGCACGAAGCCATCGCCGAGCTGTTTTTCGAACTCCGGTGTCTGCCAGACTTTTCGATTGAGCGTTTCGCCCAAGCGGTTCCAGTCGCTGCCGCGCTGGAGTACCACGATGTCGCTGCCGGTGGCCTTGGCCTTTTCCAAAGCCTCGGTGAAATCACGGGCACGGATGACAGGAGCTGCCTGAAGCGTCCATACGGGCACTAACAGCAAGCAAAGGAGGCGGGCGGCGGGTTTCATAACGAGCGGGTGGCGTGATCGGGAAAGATGCGTTCTTTCAATCGGACGCACCAATCAGAATACCGCGTCCCAGCGTCCTTGACTGGTGCTCAGCGGCGAAAAAACGCGTCTTTTCTTGCGGACAATTCCGAAACAGTCCCGCTGGAATGAACTTGCCGGGTCCCCTTCCCGCGAACAGGATGATCGGTGGAAATCGTTATCCCCCCTACCATGAGAGGCGACCACGACAGCAAGGAAGCACCGGGCGAAGGACATCCAAACTCCGGCCTGCGGATCCTCGTGATCGAGGACAACGAGGATGATTTCCTCCTCACCCGCAACGCCCTGCGCCGGGCAAAACGATGTCATTTCGAGATCGAGGGGTCACCGGGGCTGGCCGAAGGAATGGAGCGACTGCGGGGCGGCGGTATCGACGTGGTGCTGCTCGATCTCGCGCTGCCGGACTGCCGTGGGATCGAGTCGTTCGAGCGGCTGAACGAGGCGTTCCGCGAGCTGCCCGTGGTGGTCCTGAGCGGGAATGAGGACGAGGAAATCGCGTTGCAGACCGTGCGCATGGGAGCGCAGGACTATCTGATGAAAGGGCAGCTCGACCCGGACAACCTCGGGCGTGTCGTGAGCTATGCCTACGAGCGCAAGCAGGCCCTGGTGCGGGTGACCGCGCTCACCGGGGAACTCACGCGGCGCAACCTCCTGCTGCGCGAGGAACTCGAACTCGCCCACGAGATCCAGCGCGCCCTGCTCTCCGGCACAGTGGCGAGGACCGGGGGCGGCGGCGACGACGACCACGTGGAGCCATGGCAGCTTTCCCAACGCTACCTGCCCACCGACACCCTGGCCGGGGATTTCTTCAGGGTCTATCCGCTCAGCGGGGGCCGCGTGGGCATCCTGATTTGCGACGTGATGGGGCATGGCGTGCGGTCGGCCTTGATCGCGGCGCTGCTCAGCGGACTGATCGAGGAATTCGAAGGCGAGCGGGAGTGCACGGCACGGATGCTGACGCGGCTGAACGCGGGTCTCCAGCGGGTGCTGGAACGCTGCCAGGGTGTGGCGATGTTCGCCACCGCCTGCTACATCATCGCGGATCCCCTCAATGGAAAGCTGGAGTTCAGCAGCGCCGGCCACCCGATGCCGTTCCTGGCGCGTGCGTCCGACGGCAAGGTGGTGCGCCTTGAGAAAGCCCGCGGACCGGCGCTGGGATTTTTCGAAAACGCGCGTTTCATCGCCCGCACCACCCCGATCGAGAACGGGGATTTCCTGCTGCTCTTCACTGACGGACTGTCCGAAGTGGAAACCCCGGACGGGGAATATTTCGAATCCCGGATCGCCGACGTGCTCGCACGCAGGCGCGGCAGCGACGGTGAGTCGATGCTCGACGGATTGATCGAGGAGGCCCGGCAACTTTGTCCGGACGGATGCTTTGCCGACGACGTTTGCCTGGTCGGCCTGCGGATCGCCCAGGTCCTAACGGAGACCTTACAACCTGAGACCGAGCTGGCGGAGGTGGGCGCGTGAATCCGGATGACGATGCCGGGACCGCGCTGCGCCTCAACGAGAGACGCCTCGCCGCAGTGGCGGAAAATCTAGCCGAAGGTCTCATCCTCGGCGATGCGGATGGCAACCTAGTCCATTGGAATCCGGCCGCACTCAGGATGTTCGGCTTCACTCCCGACACGGTCCTCCGCAGCGTCGCCGGGCTGGCCGAAACCTTCGAGGTCCGCACCCTTGGGGACAACCGGCTTCTTGCGGTGGAGGAGAGGCCATTCGCCCGTATCCGTCGTGGGGAAACCTTGGACAAGGTGGAGCTGAAGGTCCGCCGTCTGGACCAAGGATGGGAGCGGATTTTCGCCTATTCCGGCGCGCGCGTCGCGGAGGACGGCGGCTCGGGGTTCTTCTTCATCTCCACCGTCGACATCACCAAACAGTGGCAGGCGGAAGAGAAAGTGCGCGCCAGCGAGGAGCGCTACCGGAGTCTGGCGTCCGTCCTCACCAATATCCCATGGGCCACTGACGGGACCGGCGCGGCGGTCGCCCCCCAGTTGGAGTGGGGTAACTACACCGGTTTGCCTTGGGAGAAGCACCAAGGCTTCAACTGGACCGCCGCGATTCATCCCGACGACCTCGACACGGTACTTTCCAAGTGGAAACAAGCGATCGAGGTGAAATCCACCTATCAGGTGGATTTCCGCATCTGGCACGCGGCCAGCAACGGTTACCACCATGTCGAGTCAACCGCCATTCCGCTCCTGGCCGCGGATGGAACGATCATGGAGTGGGTCGGGTCCATCACCGATGTGCACGAGCGCAAGGTGGCGGAGACCCTGCTGCGTGACAGCGAGCGCCGCCTCGGCGCCGTGTTCGACAATCTCTCCGAAGCCATCGTCTTCAGTGATTCTCTTGGCAACCTCAATCAGAATGCGGCGGCCATCGAAATGTTCGGCTATGCCAGCAAGGACGACACCTACCTCAACGTCAACGAGCTCGCCGATGTCTTCGAAGTCCGAACCCTTGAGGACAACCGCCTGCTGACGATGGAAGAATGGCCGCTTCCCCGTGTCCAACGCGGCGAAACACTGAAAAACCTCGAACTGAAGGTCCTCCGCCCCGGCCGGGACTGGGAACGGATCATCTGCTACTCCGGCGTGCGCGTCGCGGACGTGGGCGGCTCCGATCTATCCTTGATTTCCGCCTCCGATGTCACCCAGCGCCGCCAGGCGGAGGCCGCGCTACGCCAGAGCGAGAAGCGTCTCGCCGCCGTGGTCGAAAATTTATCCGAAGGACTCATTCTCGGCGATGCCAGTGGCGACCTCACCCAGTGGAATCCGGCGGCCCTCGAAATGTTCGGCTATACCAGCGAGAACGAAACCCTGCGCAATCTCGCCGAGTTCACCGATACCTTCGAGATCCGCAGCATCGGGAACGACCGCCCGCTTCCGGTGGAAGAATGGCCGCTCGCTCGCATCGGGCGCGGCGAGGCATTGAAAAACCTGGAGCTGAGGATCCGCCGCCTGGACCTTGGCTGGGAACGGATTCTTTCCTTTTCCGGCGCGCGCGTCATGAATGTCGGCGGCACCGACCTGTCCTTCGTTTCCACCACCGATCACACCCAACGCCGGAAGGCGCAGGAGGAACTGCGTGCCAGCGAGGAGCGCTACCGGACCTTGGTGTCCGTCCTCACCGACATCCCATGGACCACCAATCCCGAAGGAGAATTCATCGAGCCGCAGCCGCTTTGGGCAGCATACACCGGAATGTCATGGGAAGATTACCGTGGCTACGGCTGGACCGACTCGCTCCATCCCGACGACCGCGAAGCGATTCTCAAGGTGTGGAAACATTCGATGGCGACGAAAACCATCTACCGGATGGAGGGTAGAAGATGGCACGCAGCGACGGGCGAATACCGTTACTACGTGGCGTGCGCTGTTCCGATCTTCGTCCCCGACGGTTCCGTCAAGGAGTGGGTCGGGACCTTCACCGATGTGCACGAGCGCAAGGTCGCCGAAGTGCAGCTCCACGCCCGCGAGGCGATGCTACGCTCCATCACCGACCACGCCAACGTCGGCATGGTCATGGTCACCCGCGAGCGCACCTACGCCTTCGCCAACGCCGCCTACCTCCGCATCCACGGCATCGAGGAGCCGGACATCGTCGGCCGGCGGTTGGCCGATGTGCAGCCGGAAATCTATGAATCCCAGATCGCCCCGCGCATCGACAGGGCCTTGGCGGGCGAACAGGTCGAGGATGAAGTGTTCATCCCGCAACGCGGCGACAGACCGGGAAAATGGCTCGCCGTCACCGTCGATCCGCCAGTGGACACCGTCCATGGTCCCTGCGCGATCGTCGTGCTCGTCGACATCACGATCCGCAAACAAGCCGAGCAACAGATCCTCCGGATCAACGAGGAACTCGAACAGCGCGTCAGCGAGCGCACTGCCGCGCTGGCCGCGGCGAACCGCGATCTCGAATCGTTTTCCTATTCGGTTTCCCATGACCTGCGCGCCCCGCTGCGCGCCCTCGATGGCTTCAGCCAGATCCTGCTGCTCGACCACAGCGACCGGCTCGACGAGCAGGGCCGCGACTACCTTACCCGGATCCGCGCCGCCGCCCAACGCATGGACCAGCTCATCATGGCGATGCTACAGCTCGGCCGCGTGACCCGTGGCGAACTCCAGTTTGAAACGTTGGACCTCAGCGCTCTCGCCCGCAGCGTGGCGGATGAACTCCAGGGATCCTCGCCGGAGCGCGTGGTCGGGTGGGACATCGAAGCCGGACTGACAACCCGCGGAGACCCGTGGCTGCTCCGCGTGCTGCTCCGAAACCTCCTCGGCAACGCGTGGAAATACACTTCGAAAAACACCACCGCCCGCATCGAATTCGGCGCGCTCGATGAAGCTGCCGTCCGCACTTGGTACGTTCGCGACGACGGAGCGGGTTTCGACCCCAAATATTCGAAACGCCTGTTCGCGCCATTCCAACGGCTGCATTCGCTCCAGGAGTTCGAGGGAATCGGTGTCGGTCTGGCCACCGTGCAACGTATCGTCACCCGCCATGGCGGTATGGTCCGCGCGGAAGGATCCCCCGGCCATGGGGCCACCTTCCATTTCACACTCGCTCCGGCTTCCCCCTCGTCCGCGAACGATCAACCGGCTCCCTAACTGCCCTCTTGGGAGATGAGTATAAAGTCCTCAAAACCGGCTCGATTGATGTCATAAAAATGCGTCGGATTTTTTCCGAAGCGGGTGCTCACAAAAGCTATCTAACCTTCCGCGAAGGTTCCACACCGCCTCACGGAACTTCAGGGCGTTGACAATGCGCGCACCTTCAAGATGCACCGTGTTGCCGGTGCCGATGGCCAGCGTGCTGAAGTCCGCTATGGCGGCGGAAGTCGGAGGGATCGTCGACCGTACGGCAGACGATGCCTCGCGACTCGGAATCGCGAGGCACCGGTGCCCGGAGAAGAGCGGGTGGAAGCCGTTAGTTCTCCACGCCTTGGATGCGATAGAAGTCCTTGCCGGTGGCGGCGGGGACCGTGACAGTCCAATATCTGTAGCCGGTGGGAGCGCCGGTCTGGGTGGCATCGAGCGCGGGGACCTGAGGTGCGGCGGCCCAAACTCCTGATAGAGTGGCGTTCTCCTGGAGCGTGTAGGTTCCACCACTTTCCAGTTGCAGCCAGCGGAGCACCAGGTTGGTGCCGGATGGGGTGGTACTCACCAGCGAGCCGTTGCCGGCAACCGGCGAACTGCCGAAGAGGAATTCCTGGAGGTTGGTGGAACCATCGCCGTCCGGATCGGCGGTGCGGGTGCGGTCGGCGGGATTGGCAATCACGGAGGCCCACGAATCGTAAGCGGAAGCGGAGCCACTCAACGTCAGGATGCCGGTGGTTTCGTTGAAAGACCAGGTCTGACTGCCCGCCGTTTTGGTCCACTTGTCACTGCCGGCATCGGTCCACGGGGTGCCGGCAGTGTCGGTCACTTGGAAGCTGGTGCCGTAGGGGCCGGTGAGGGTGGTGACGTTTTCCAGAACCCAGGTGCCGCTGGTGAGGGCGGCAGCCGCGGTGAGATCGATGGAGAAGTCTCCGTCAAGGGTGGCGGTGCCGGCACCGGAGAGGGTGTTGGAAACGCCGGACGTATTTTCGATCACGAACCTGAGGCTGGCGTTGTCGGCAAGGGCAAGGGTGCCGGCGTTCACGAGGGTGTTGCCGGTGTAGGTGCTGGTGCCGGAGAGCCTCCAGGTTCCTGTGCCTGCCTTGGTGACCGAGGTTTTGTTCGCGCCCGAGTTATCGACGATCGCGGCGGAAATCTCGCCGGTTCCAGCGGATGACCCTTGAAGCGTAAGGGTTTTGATGCCCGCACCGGTCGCGGTCAGTGCGCTCGTGAACTTCAGCAAGCCCGTGCCGGATTGGTCGATCGTCGCACCGCCGGTTGTCCCCGCGAGGTTGATCACACGGTTGCTCGCATCCCGTCGTATTCGTGCCACTGAGAACCAGCGTGCCGGCGCTGATGGTGGTGGCGCCTGTGTAGGTGTTAGAACCGGACAGGGTGAGGGTTCCCGTACCGAGCTTGGTGAGTCCGAGCGTATCGGTCACCGTGCCGACATGATTCGTGAGGGCGTTGGCGTAGGTGAAATTGCCGCCGGCATTGGTGGTATCAAGGCCGAGAATCGAGCCGTTCTTAAACCCTTGGGTGGCAGCGGTGGCACCGACGTTGGACAGGCCCTTGATGGTATCGATGTCCGCCGAAGTGAACTCGCCTGCGCCGCCGACATTGAAGGCGGCGGTCGTTCCAGAGGCGACAGTCAGGTTGGCCGCCGTCCACGAAGCAGTGATGTTGTTATAGAGTGAAACCTGCTTCGCGAATTGCAGCACACCGCCGTTGATGGTCGTGGTGCCGTTGTAGGTGTTCGCGCCTGCGAAAATGACTGCGCTTCCGCCGTCACCCGCAAGCTTGTCAATCGTGACGGGGCCGCTGCCGGAGATGGCTCCGTTGACGACGAGGTCTTTAAGCCGCCACTGACTTTTAAACGTGCCGCCGGAAGCGCCAATCGCGACGGTGCCGCTGAGCTTGTTGACTCCGTCTGTGCTGATCAGCCAGCACGACTCCCGGCGGCCCACCCCAAGTCGCTTGCTGCAAGGCTTCCTCAACGAGCTGGAATCCGGAGGCGTGAAGCCCGGCGAATATCACACACCCGACTGGGAGGAGACGCCCAAGGGGTTGGTCAAACTGCTCGAGTCGCTTTTCCAGGTCACCCCGCCCACCGCGCTGATCTGCACTGACCAAATCACGACCTCGGCGACGTTGGCCTTCCTCACCCGGCGCGGCACGGACATACCGAGGGAGGTCTCCGTGGTGTCGTTGCTTGAGACCGATCTCTCGCTGGAATGGCTATTCCCGGGAATACGGGTCGCGCAACCGCTATGCTCCGACGTGCCCTTCCTCCGCCGCATCCGCGAGTAGGTGGAGAATGCCGCCACCGGCACTCCGGACACCCGGCAGTTCTGGTCCCCGATGAAGCTCGACGAAGGCACCACCGCAGGATCGGCGAATCGCAGATGAGGAGGGCTATCCGTCGCGTTGGTTTCGCCATTCCTTCAGGCTACATCGAGTTCTTGAGTTTTCCTGGAGGTCTCGCCCGTTCCCGCACACCCGATTCGGACAGGTGTTTTTTGCATATGATTTCCAGTGGGGCAACTTATCCGTTCCCAAGGCTCCGGCTGAGGGAGCGGGTGCAGGCAAAACCCGCCTTTCCCGCAGCTTCCCGCCGGGTCATTCCCGGATGTTCATGCAACAGGCGTTCGGCCAATTGGGTTCGCTGACGCCGCAAGTATTCGGCGGGAGTTACCCCGAGATCCTCACTGAACAAATGATAGAGCGTGCGCCGTGAAATGCCG
>JBDSNC010000034.1:0-6685 GCA_039915545.1 Luteolibacter sp. | reverse complement strand
TGCTGCCCGCCAACTGGATCAAAACCCGCCCGGCAGCCTGTCAGACCATCGAGAGCCGGGTTGCATAGATGCCATAACCGCCAGATCTCTGGCAAAAATGCGAGAGGTGCTCTGTTAACCGCTTACGAATGAATACATGAAGATTTATCCGAAGATCTATTTCATTACCGATACTTGGTATGTATGGAAACAAGATCCATCCGGAATTCAGAAATTGACAGATTGGTTGCGAGGCTAGCATTTCATATTCTGAAATCGATCAGCAATAATAAAACAAAAACAAAGTAAACACCATGGCACGAAATGTATTCTACAGCTTTCATTACAAGCCCGATAATTGGCGCGTTTCAAAGATTCGCAATATTGGTGCGATTGAAGGTAACCAGCCAGCGAAGGACAATGATTGGGAAACCGTTACGGGAGGTGGAGATCCTGCGATTGAAAAATGGATCAAGGATCAAATGTACGGGCGGTCGTGTGCCGTTGTTTTGATTGGGCAGAACACCTCGGGAAGGAAGTGGATCAATTACGAGATCATCGAAAGCTGGAAAAAGGGTATGGGAGTTCTCGGGATTCATATCCACAACATTACTGACAGAGACGACGAACAGTCTTCGAAAGGTTCCAATCCGTTCTCCACCATCAAATTTGGAGATAAATCGTTTTCGACGATTGTTAAAACCTATGACCCACCACGCTCTAACAGTGTGGATGTCTACAATCATATTGCAGACAACATTGCTGATTGGATCGACGACGCAATTGCCATTCGGAAAAAACACTGAACGAGAGAATGCCCGCTCGTTCCGAACACAAAACCGTCCAAGCCCGGATCCTCGGATACGCCGCGGCGATTGGCTGGACGTTGGTGTCGCGGGAGGAAGCGGAGAAGAGAAGAGTTTTGAACCGCAGAGAACGCAGAGATCGCAAAGAGGATTTAGATTCTGGATCTTTGTGTTCTTTGCGTTCTTTGCGGTTATTTCCAGGTGCCTCGGTTTCCGGTTTCAACCGCAGAGAGGCGATTGGTTGGACGTTGGTGTCGCGGGAGGAAGCGGAGAAGAGAAGAGGGATTGGGGATTCGAAATTGGAATGCGGAGCGAGCGGTAGCGAACTCGATGCCGGCGAAGCCACAAACTTGCATGGCCGCAGGCAAATTGGGAAAGGGAGTTGCGGCGAGACGCCGCAACCACGGCCTGCCGCGAGACGCGACAGCCACGTTGCAGGTTCAGAATTGTCCTTCCGGAGGCATGGGCGGTGTGCTAGGTTCCAGCCATGAATAAAACGGTGATCCAGGCAGAACTGCCGCCCGAACTAACGGCGCGGGCACAGACTTATGTGAAGGAAGGGTGGGCGACGGATTTCAATGAACTGCTGGCGGACGCGCTGCGGCGTTTTCTGGAATCCCACTCGGCACGGGTGACGGAGTCCTTTGTGATGGAGGATGTGAAATGGGGCCTGCATGGGAGCGACTGACCATCAATAACCGCAGAGAACGAGAGCACAAAGAAGACATCGAAATTCATTTCTTTGCGATCTCTGTGTTCTTTGCGGTTGATCCCCCTGTGGCCCGGATTTTTGATTTAACCGCAGAGAACACAGAGAGCACAAAGAATAGAGTAGAAATAAGACGATGACCGACATCAAAACACTAGCCGATCAAGTGAGGCAGATTGCCTTTGATATCCATGTCTATCACGCCCATGGGCATCTGGAGAAGGTCTATGAAAACGCGCTGGCGCACCGGCTGCGAAAGGCGGGATTGTCCGTGGAGCAGCAGCACCCCATCAAGGTTTACGATGAGGATGGAACCGAGATTGGCGATTACTTCGCGGATTTACTGGTAGATGGGCGGTTGATCATCGAGCTAAAAACAGCAAAGACGCTGGCACCTGAGCATGAGGCGCAAATTCTGGGATATTTGAAGTCTTCACGTCTGGAGCACGGACTGTTGATCAACTTCGGTTCCTACAAGTTTGAAATCCGCAAGTTCGCGTGGACAGATGGGAAACCGCAGAGAACGCAAGGACCACAAAGTTTCATGGGCTTTCTACTCTCTGCGATCTCTGTGTTCTTTGCGGTTAATCAATCATGAGCAAGCCGACCGAACACAAAACCGTGCAGGCCCGGATTCTCGCTTACGCGCAGGAGGTGGGGTGGACCTTGGTGTCACGCGATGAGGCGGAGAGGAGAAGAGGATTGAACCGCAGAGAACGCAGAGAGCACAAAGAAGAATTTGATTCTGAATCTTTGAGTTCTTTGTGTTCTTTGCGGTTATTTTTCGAAGAGTTACTGGATGCGAAGGTGCGGGAGTTCAACCCGCGCTATGCCGAGGCGGAGGGGGCCTTGCTGGGGAAGTTCCGGCATCTGCACAGCGACATTTACGGCAACCGGGAATTCGTGGAGCACCTGCGGAACCGGGGGAAGTTTCGGGATCACGAGGAGAAGCGGGAGCGGGATTTGATGCTGATCGACTACGACAAGCCGGAAAACAACATTCCTGCGGCGTGACGCGGCCTTGTCGGGCGCATTTTTGATGGAACGAACAATCTGTCAGAAAGTCTTCCTGAAATATGAATCAGTCCTCGGATTTTCCGAGAGCCAGCAGAACGAGCGATGGCACGGGCATGGGATTGCCAACGACGAGGTCTTCCAACAGGTTTTGCAACCAGGGACGTGAAGCCGAGATTTTTTCCACGGTGAGGGTGTGGGCTCCGCTGGCCCCGCCGATGCGGTAGTGTTCGACGAGGATGGTGACGGGGATTTCCTCGCCTTCGAGGACCAGCTCCGCGGCGATGGTTTTATCACGGCTGCGGATGCGGAGGTCGGTTAGTTTTCCGTAGCGGTCGATGCGCGATGCCAGCAGGGATTTTGCCGCGGTCGATGAGAGACTGTCTTTGATGCTGCCGAACATGAGGAACAGAATAACCCCGCATGATGGCAATTCAACCGTGGGTTGGCAGCCCATCAGGTGGAACAAAAAGGAGCCGGCGGAAAATCCACCGGCTCCGGATGTGGCGAGGTCGCCGTTGCTCTGTTGAGCGGATGTTCCAGATTCAATGGATGGCGGCCTCGTTGATGCCGATGGTGAAGATGCCGCCGGTGGCAATTTTGGTGATGACGTGATCGGCATTGCCTTCCTCCTGAAGGGTCTTGTCCAGCATGGTGACGGCATGGTCGAAACCGAGGACTTCGGCAAATGCCTTGGTGGCGCCGTAGGCGGCGATTTCGTAATGCTCGACGCGGTTGGCGGAGGCGATGAGCACTGCGTCGCGGACTTCGCCACGGGTAGTGCATTCGATGTGTTTTTTCGCTTCCTTGATCAGGCCGCGCATGGCGTCGCATTCCTCGCCATCACGGGAAATTCCGTGGCTGACGAAGAGTTGTTCGAGGCGCAAGACATGTCCCTTGGTTTCCACGAGATGGGTGGCGAAGGCTTCCCGCAGTTCGTCGTTGGTGGCGTTTGACACCATGTCAGGCAAGGCGGCGACGAGTTGGATTTCCGCGCTGTAGAGATCGCGGAGTTGGTCATAATACAATTCTTCGAGATTGTTGATCGTGTTCATTGGATTTCTTTTGGTTGGGTTCCGGCTGAGGTTGGCTCGCCGGGACGAGTTGTTTCGCAGACACCGTGCCAGTGGGATTCAAGCCGTGTTTTCCTGCATTGGGGGGATTCCGTCGCGGAAAAGGAGCGGTTCGGGAATGCGCGATGCATGCGGCGTCGTGCGAAAGGCAGATAACGTGAATCTGCCGTTGTCCTGAGAATTACCGACAGCAGAATCAGCAAATCAAGGAAGGAATTCCGGGAAATCCCGCGCTACCATGAGGCATGATGGAAACCCGATACTATCAGATCAAAGCGGAGATTCTGGCCCTGGTGGAGGAATTTCTGGAAGGCAACGAATTCACCAGGGAACGCTTGAGAAACGAGGCGGATTTTTTCCCCATTTCGAAGGCGGACGGTGAATCCGGTGATTTCCGGGCGATGATGATCCGCAAGCGGGGAGAGCTATACCTCGTTGAGGACACGCTGGGCGGAGAACGAGGAGTATTTGCGCTATTGCAGCCTTCGATGTGAAGCTGCGTCAGGCGTGCGAGTCCCGTGGGTGGTTGGTTCCCGCGGGGCTCAACACCATGCAACGAAATTGCGAGCATTTGATGAAAGTGTTCCGGTAGCACTGTAGTGCGGAATGCGAAAATCTGCAAAGTTGGGTCGGGCGTATTGCAAGTATTTGCCGCGGTTTCGGATATGCCATTGTTTCGTAAGTGGCTCTTGGTGAGTGGTTAAGATTGATGTCGTGGCAGTGGCATGTCACGCGCTGTTCAATCTCCAACTGGTCATTTGCAGACCCGCAAACCTCCAACCTCACACTGCCATGTTACACTATGCCCTTGTATTTCTCGTCGTCGCCCTCATCGCCGCTTTGCTCGGCTTCGGCGGCATCGCAGGCACCGCTGCCGGGATCGCCAAGATCCTGTTTGTGGTGTTTTTGATCCTTGCGCTCATCTCCTTCATCACGGGCCGGAAGAGCGTTTGATGTTTTTCAGGATGCAAATCCCGATCTTCTGATGAACTCGAAGAATAGGATTATTACCGGAAACGTCGTCCTTGTGTCGGGCGGTGGGATGTTTGCCTAACGGGTAATTTGCATCACCAAGGAGGAATCCTCGGTCAAGGAGGGACCGCCCGACGTAAAGCCGGCAACCTAGGAACGAGTGCCGCTGCCTGCGCCAGTCGATCGGGCACTACCCGGTGGTGGAGTGGTGCTCTTTTTCAGCGGTGCGATGTCGCGCAACGCCTGATTTTGTTTGCACTAAAAACCCCCGCTCCATCGAATGAAGCGGGGAATTTCCGTATTAAAATATGAGGCCAATTCAGGCGGCTGAATCTGCTTGCTCGTCAGGATCGGGTTCGGTCCTGCGTGCGCAAGATAAGGCGATGCGGTCCTTCATGAGGAAATAGCCGAAAGCCAGTGCTCCGACCAGCAGCACTCCTCCAGCGACGCTCAGCGAACAGGTGTTGGAAGGCATTTTTACCTTGGTCATGCGAGATCGCGCATATGCCTGCCCGACGGAGAGCTGCTGCCGCGCGAGTTTTGAAACCTCGCGGGCGCCTTCCGGGATGGCGCGTTTGGTGGTATCCCCAAGCAGTCGGCCGATATCGCCCTTCAGTTGGGAAACGTCTTCCGAAACGCGGTTGAGCAAGCCGATGGTGCGGCGGTCCTTGAGCAATGTCATTTTCATAGGATTGATGGAGTTGGAGCTTTCGATCACGGTGTCCTACCCTTCAAAGCCCGCGACAGTGCGGAAACGACGAGAAGGATGAGGAAGACAAAAAACAGGACTTTGGCGATGCTCGCCGCAGCTCCAGCGACGACGACAAATCCGAGAAGTCCCGCCACGATGGCGAGAAGCAGAAAGGTAATGGACCATCCTAACATGATTTTGAGTGGTTGGAGTTGTGCGGTGCGTGCGAAGGTCCGCATGCATCACGCAAGTTCTCCATCGCACGCCGGGTGCCAGTCCGGCCGTGGATTTGATAGATCCATGATCGTTTTAAAATCAACGGCTTGTGAGGTGAATGGTGCGGTGCCGGGGAATGCTGCTCCGTGCATAATGCGTTGTGCGAATAGAGGTCGATGCATCATGCAATGGTTCAGTCAAGCCGGGCGCTCCCAATGGAACTTACGCTCACTTTCCTCAATCGGCTGGTCGTTGATGCTGGCATAGCGGCGCATCATGTAGCCGTTTTCATCGAACTCCCAGTTCTCGTTGCCATGGCTGCGCCACCATTGCCCGCCAGTGTCGTGCCATTCGTATTCGAAGCGCACCGCGATGCGGTTTCCGGTGAAGGCCCACAGCGTTTTCTTCAGGCGGTAGTCGTTTTCCTTCGCCCACTTGCGGCGGAGGAATTCGACCACTTCGGCGCGGCCGTTGACGAAATCGGCGCGGTTGCGCCACTCGGTGTCCTCGGTGTAGGCGAGGGAAACGCGTTCGGGATCGCGGCTGTTCCAGGCGTCCTCGGCAGCTTGGACTTTCTGGCGGGCGGTTTCCTCGGTGAAGGGCGGGAGGGGTGGTCGTGGATTCATGTTAGCTTCTTTCTTTGAGTTGGGATTCCAGTTCGGCGATGCGCTGCCGCAGCGGCGCAACCGCTTCCTCTACTTCGGCGGCGGTGTAGCGCGGGGTGATGTATTTCGGGCAGTTCCAATCGAATGAAACAATGCGGATGCGGACGATGCGCTCGGTGATTTTAATCAATTCCGGCGGTGTGATCTGAGATACGATGTCAGGATGATCGCGGGCGTCGAGCACCTCGGCGTGACCTAGCAGCTTCAGCCGCTCCCTGCGTGGATAGTCCATCAGAAAGAGGCAGACGCGGTCGTTGGAGGCAAGGTTGCCGGTGCTGAGCATCTGCCGGTTGCCCTTGTAGTCGGCGAAGGCGATTTCGTCCGGAGAGATGACCTTGACGAAACCCGCCGGTCCGCCGCGGTGCTGGACGTAGGGCCAGCCGGTCTCGGTCACGCTGCTCATGTAGAAGCTGTCGCGCGATTCGATGAACGCTGTCTCGTCCGGTCCCAGCGGATCGTTTTCCAATGCCGGCGGCAGGACCTGAGAGCGCCCGTAGTAGTGCTGTTGCGCCGTCAGCACCTGTGGCGTAAAGGCAAGATCGAGGAACTTGTGGGCCATG
>JBDSNC010000033.1:0-4603 GCA_039915545.1 Luteolibacter sp. | reverse complement strand
ACACCCACTGGGATGAAATCTGCGACATCTGCGCCGCCTACGATGTCAGCTTCTCCATCGGCGACGGCCTCCGCCCCGGCTCCATCGCCGATGCCAATGACAAGGCCCAGTTCGGCGAGTTAGAAGTGCAGGGCGAACTCACCACCCGCGCCTGGGCCAAGGGCTGCCAGGTCATGAACGAAGGCCCCGGCCACGTCCCCATGCACATGATCGAGGAAAACATGGCCAAGCAGTTGGAGTGGTGCCACGAAGCCCCCTTCTACACCCTCGGGCCATTGACCACCGACATCGCCCCCGGCTACGACCACATCACCAGCGGCATCGGCGCCGCCATGATCGGTTGGTATGGCTGCGCCATGCTCTGCTACGTCACTCCGAAAGAGCACCTCGGCCTGCCTAACAAGGACGATGTCAAAGTGGGCGTCATCACCTACAAGCTCGCCGCCCACGCCGCCGACCTCGCGAAAGGCCACCCCGGCGCCCAATACCGCGACAACGCCCTCAGCAAGGCCCGCTTCGAATTCCGTTGGGAAGACCAATTCAACCTCGGCCTCGATCCCGTCACCGCCCGCTCCTTCCACGACGAAACCCTCCCGCAGGACGGTGCCAAAACCGCCCACTTCTGCTCCATGTGCGGCCCGCACTTCTGCTCGATGAAAATCAGCGAGGACGTCCGCCAATACGCCGCCCAGCAAGGCATCTCGGAAGAAGAAGCGTTGGAAAAAGGCATGGAAGAGAAATCCAAGGAATTCGCCGAAGCGGGAGCGGAAGTTTACGTGCCTGCGTAAGCATGACGATTTACCCGGACATCTGCACGCTTTGCCGTCCTTTTGACGATCAGTCCCAGCCTCGCATCTGGCTGGAAACGCATGCGCTGTGCGTCATCCTGAACCTCGTCGAAATCGGCCAGCTTGAAATGGTCCGGTCGCCCGTCCACGATCTCGAGAACTCGCGAAACCCGCAGAAAACCCGCCAGGTCTGGGTGGAACAATGCCTCGATCTCGCATCCCGGAACGTCGAACTGACTCCCGGAATCAAACAAAGGGCGGTTGTTTTGGAAACCGAGGGAGTAAAGCCCATCGATGCCCTGCACGCTGCGGCGGCGGAATCCGTCGGCTGCACACACTTGCTGACCTGCGATGACCGCTTTCGCAAGCGATACAGCGGCCCGCTCAAGATCTTGAATCCTGCCGACTTTGTGGTTGAATACTTCCAACAAGAATCATGAGCGCCACCATCGAAACCGATCAAGAGCTCAAAGAGGAGGCTTTCGCCATCCTCAGCCAGCACCTTTCTCCCCATAAGATCGCCCGGCTGCTCTCGGTCTGGCAAATTGGCAAAGGCGACTACGTCATGGATCGTGATGCGCTCTTTTCCAACGAGACCGTGGAATCCTTGTTCGAGCAGGCACAGGCATCGCATTCAAAATCATGAAAACGAAAATGCAGGAACCGGAAATCATCACCCGCAAGGGCAAAGCGGTTTCGGTCATTCTCCCCATCAAGGCCTATCAGGAAATGCTCGGACGCCTCGAAGACGCCGACGACATCGAATGGCTCAAAAAGGCTCGGAAAAAGCCCCCATCCTTCCGAATTCTGGATGACGCGCTGGCGGATCTCAAAATTTAGCAATGATTCAGCCCGAAGAACTGGTTGGAGGGGAGTGGGCGGATTTCCCGATCAAAGGGCCTCCCACTCGCGGATGACTTCAGGGACAGGCTGCGAACGTCCCGCCTCTGCCGCTTTCAAGCCCACGCTAATGGCTTCGATGTCATCCAGGGTTTCGGCGGCATCGATCAGGCGCTCGAAGTAGCTGCTAACTTTCTCAAATTGCACGCGGATGTTTCCTTCGATCCCGCACTCTGCGGCGAGCTTCACGAACAATAGTTCCCAAAAATCCGGTGGCGCTTCCAGAGAAGCAGGAAGCGAATGCGTCCCCCTCCGTGCAAACGTCACAGTCATGTCCCGACGCAGGCGATTCATGTCGAGCGTTCCGGAATCCATGAGAAGCACCAGATCAGATCCTTCACCCGGGTGTTGGCACGTTCGCCGCGGGGCAGCGTGTAGGCATGAATTTTCTGCGCGAAATGCTCCTCCCGGCTGATAGTGGGAAACCGGCCCGCAGGAATTCCTGCGAATCCCAGCCAGTCGCGAGAGTCGATCCACTCGTAGGGCTCCTGCTGGATGTCTCCGAGTCCCACATCGAGATGAAATCGGGCGAACAATCGCCCATCGAGATGAGCCTCCACCGGGTGACGCGAACCTCCATAGGGCGCTCCATCCAATTCCATGATCTGCCCGCCAATCTGATAGACGAAGAAATCATCGGCTTCCTTCGAGACTGCATTCTGAAGCGCGGTGACCAGATCCACTGGCGATTGCTGGAGCGAGGAAAGCCCTAGATCCAGATCCCGTGTGGATCGGGCCACGGCGAGTTTGAGTTCCAGCGCGTATCCGCCCTTCAGTCGCCAAGGCGGGTTTCCCTCTGCAAACAGCCGTGCGAGAAGCCGATCAAACGCGACCTGCCGGCGCATGCGTTGCAGATCGATATTCTCCGCCTTCGCCGTTGTTGCCAGACGATCTTCAAGCGCCCTCCTGAACGCAAATGCGGAACTGTAGGTTTTCATGATTCAGCGCCCTGAGCGAGCATGACGGAGAGCCACGGCGTGACATCCTTCCGCTGCCGGGCCACTTGAAACTCCCTTCGCGTAATGAGTCCGCGTTTCATCCCTTCGTCGAGCGCATGGCGCAGCATGTCCGGATCGGCATCCCCTGAGGCCGCGCTATCGATGATCGAACGCATCGGCGATGTCACTGCGTAGCCGCGCTCCCGGATGATTTCGTTCGGAGCGATCTCCGCCTTGTGAAGGATGAGAACCAGAGGCGTCTCGCTGTTTCGGCGGAAGCCCGGTGGAACCGTCATGTGCAGCTTGGATGGATTGGCGTCCGACAGATTGCGCAGTGCCAGGGCCGTGGTGTGCGAATAAACTCCTTGGGGTTCGCCACCACGATTCCGGGACCAAAGCGCCCATGGAACCAGATGCCCGTTCTCCGTGATGGGGAACCGGCGCAGGCGGTAGATGCCGCGTTGCTCCCGGACCCAGTTACCCGCCGTCACATGGTAGTGGTGCGTGCTTCGCCCGAATCCAGCCTCAAGCGCCTGGGCCATCGTGAAATAGCCCTCCTGGCTCTCCGCAATGGCGAAAAGCTGATCGTGATCCGGCACCGACTTGACTGCACGCATGTTCAGGATTTCCGAACATACATGCAAGCCAGCAATCCGGCAATCGGATATTTTGCCACATCCTTCGATTCGTTATTCCAGACCACTTCTCCACTCTTTTCTGATCACTGATCACTGATCACTGATCACTCGGCACTTCTTCCATCCTTGCCCTCCAAGCCACCGCTCGCTAGAAACCACCCAAGCCGATGATCTCCCACCTACCGTCCAAAGCACTTACCCGCTGCTCGATGAAAATCAGCGAAGACGTCCGCCAATACGCCGCCCAACAAGGCATCTCCGAAGTAGAAGCGCTTGAAAAGGGCATGGAGGAGAAGAGCAAGGAGTTCGCGGAAGCGGGTGCGGAGGTTTACGTCCCGGCCTGATGAGCAAATCCCAGAAAATCCTCTTCGACATCCTGTCCGGTCGATCCGATGCCAATATCGGCTTTGCCGATCTCTGCTACATCCTTGAGCGAGCGGGCTTCACCCGCCGCCAAGGCAAAGGCAGCCACACGATTTTTCACATGGCTAATGTGGACGAAATCGTTAATATTCAGCCGTTGGGCAACAAGGCGAAAGCCTACCAAGTGAAGCAGGTGCGGGATCTGATCCTCAAATACCAATTCGACATCCACTGACATGCGCTACGAACTCATCATCTACTGGAGCAAGGCCGACAACTCGTTCCTTGTCGAAGTCCCGGAGCTTCCCGGCTGCATGGCAGACGGTGCGAGCTACGAGGAGGCTGTCGCCAATGCCCAGACCGTCATCGCCGAGTGGATCGAAACCGCGCAGTCCCTCGGGCGATCCATCCCGGAACCAAAAGGCAAATTAGCTTACGCTTGAATCAATCCGCAGCCATGAACTCGTCTGATCTCGTCACTATCGATCCCGAAATCCTCGGCGGCACGCCCGTGTTTAAAAACACCCGTGTTCCAGTGAGGACGTTGTTCGAGTATTTGGAAGGAAACTACACTCTGGATGAGTTCCTGGAGTGCTTCCCGTCCGTCACCCGCGAGATGGCCCATACCGTTCTTGCTCGTTCGGAAGAGGCATTTCTGGCACCCGCATGAGAATCCTATTGGACGAATGCGTTCCGTGGCCGATGCGCAAGATGCTCGCCAATCACGAATGCTCCAACCCCTTCCGATGCGGATGGAATGGAGTCACGAATGGAGAACTTCTCAAACTTGCGGAAAACGAATTCGAACTCTTCATCACCGCCGATCAAAATCTCCGTTATCAGCAGAACCGTAAGCGGTTAACAGAGCACCTCTCGCATTTTTGCCAGAGATCTGGCGGTTATGGCATCTATGCAACCCGGCTCTCGATGGTCTGACAGGCTGCCGGGCGGGTTTTGATCCAGTTGGCGGGCAGCA
>JBDSNC010000024.1:0-23907 GCA_039915545.1 Luteolibacter sp. | reverse complement strand
CAAGTCGCTGAAGGTGAATCACAAAATCAAAGCGCATCCCGCATCGTTCCCCCATCCGTAGCACCCGACGGGCCTGTCCAACAACCGATAGGTTCGGGGCTATCGCCCAAACCTATCTTTGGGGTTGATAGGTTCGGGGCTATCGCCCAAACCTATCTTTGGGGTTCCACGCGATGGCGTATGCTGCTGGCGCGCGGGTTGGAAATCCAAATGCACAAAATGGCTTCGGAACAGACGTCCGAAGCCATTTTTTTTGCGAGAGTTTACGGCGGGAGAATTACTTCTCCGGCTCTTCCTGTTTCTGGTCTTCCGGCAGGACTTCCTCCGATGACTCGATTTGCTCTGTGGGAACCGAAATGGGCGGGGTAACGGCTTCGATCGGCGGCGTGGTGGCGGTGACGGGTGGTCTGGCGATCATGCCGCCGGGAAGCTTCTGCACGTTTGCGCCGCCTGCACCAGCGGTTGCAGGTGGCGTGGCTTTGGTAATGAGGCCGGCGCGGTCCTTGAGCAGTGGCTCGACGGTGCTCTTCGCGACCTCGAAAGTACGGCCGGCGAGGGCGGTTTCCTTCTGCAGTTTTTCGGTGAGGGTTTTGAGGCGCTCGGTGAAGGCTGCGTCCTTGGTTTTCGCGTCCTCGGGCTTTTCGCCGTCCTCTTTCTTCCGCTCCTTCGGCAGCTCGGCACTGACGCTGACGGTCATCAGGAAATTGTCGGTGGCCGGTGGCGGCGTGGTGGCCTTGATGGCGGCGGGAGGGGCAGGCGTGGCTTTCGTCGGCAGGATGTTGATGGTGTAAACAAATCCCTCGAAGGTCTCGATGGTGGCGGTGCGTTTGCCATTTTCGGCGACGCGTCCGGCGACCTGATCCTTCGGCACGACGTCCTCGAAGCGAGCGTAGGAGAACATGCTCTTGAGCGGCGAGGTGGCGGTGGTGTCGAGCACTTCGGAGGCAGTGGCACCTTCGAGTTTGAATTCGGCCTCTTCGGTATCGCGGGTGAGTTTCCATGCGGGATCCTGTTTGTCCGGCAGGCTGACTGTGATGGATTTGATCTTTTCAGGACTCACGAAAGTATCCGAAAGCCAGCGGTTGGCCTCTGGGCCGACGGACGGGAACATTTCGCTGACGGCGTAGAAACCGGATTCGTCAGCGTGGTTGCGGACGTAGCGGCCAACGGCGTTGCCACCACCCATGGCGGAGGGCTCGGCGCTGTTCTCGATGTTCTTGCCGAGGGAAACCTTGGCGACTTCCTTGCCGGAGGCGTCCTTGAAGGTGGCCGTCAGCCCGCGGTCGGCTGCGAGCGTGGACGTTTCATCCATGCCGAAGCGCGGGGCGAAAGACGGACCTGCTTCCATGCCGAGCGTCACCTTGAGCTCGCTGAGCGTCCGGAGCAGTTCGTTGACGAATGTGCTGTTAGCCGGATAGTCGTCGCGCTGGGTGACGACCCATTTGCCGTCCTTCTTGGCGAGGCTGACGGAGTTGGCTGCTCCCTGGATTTCGATGCCGGCGGTGTCGTTGGCGGGGAACGATTCGAAGAGTGTTTGTCCGGAACTGCGCTTGGTGGCGCTATGCTGTGACTTGCTCTGGCTGAGTTTCACAGCGGTGACCGCACCTGCGAGGGCGAAGGCGATGATCCAGAGGGTGATGACCTGGCGTTTGTTCATTGGTTGAGGAAGTTGGGAGTTGAAAGTTGGGAAGAAGTTGATGGTTGAGAGTTGATAGTTGATGGAAAGAGGCTGACGGACTTTTGTGATTCTTCGCTATCAACCATCAACCATCCGCTATCAACTTCTTCATCTGGCCCGTGTGGCGGAGCGGCGTTTGATGAAGAGGCCGAGGCCCAGCAGGATGACGGCGGCGGGCATGGCGGCCACGTTGAGCAGGGTGATGTTCCCAGCAAGCTTGTCCTTCTGCCGGCGGAGTTCCTTTTCCTGCTCGCGGATAAGTTTCGAGTATTCGACCTGTTCCTGACGGAGTTTCTTGATTTCCTCCTCCTGTGCGGGCGACAGATAGAGTTCCGAGCCGCGCGATTTCTTGGTCTGGAGGTCGTTGAGTTTTTGTTGGGCGGCTTTCTGTTTCTTCTGGAACTCTTCGATTTTCGCTCCAACGGTCTTGTTGAAATCGGATTCCATCTTTTTCACCACCGTGAACGGGCGGCTGATGGCGGTGCGCGAGCGGGAACCGATGAGATGCTTGGAGCCGACGGCCTGATCGAGCAGGTTGAAAAGCAGCGAGGAGTTGCCGTTGCTCGGCGTCGCCATCTGGCTGCCACCGAAGCTCTGCACATTGTAGGCAAAGCGGTCGTAGAAGGCATCGACATCGCCGATGAGGAAGACGTTTCCGGGCGAGCTGCTTTCCTTGAGGTAGGCGGGCTTTGCGTCGTCCTTTTTCTCCGGAGGGGCTTCGGCTCCGGCTTCCTTCGGTTTTCCATCAGGGAAGGCGGTCTTGAAGGTGCCGGTGAGGTGGGTGACCAGATCGTAGGCGGTGCCGGTGGGGCGGAAGGTGGTGTTGAGGGACTGGTCGATCCTCGCGGCGCGCATGGAGTCGATGAAGCCGGCGCGGGTGGAGGACTTGATCAGGCTGTTCGCAGAAACTCCGCCGCCGCCGGTGAAGGTGAATCCGCCGGGCAGGTAGAGGGTGACGGATCCGAGGTCCTTGGTGATGACGTTGTCCTTTTGCGGCATGGTGTCCTTGCCAAGTGTGAGGATGCCGAGGGCGAGGCGGTTGTCGCCCAGCTTGGTGGCGAGCATCGAGTCTCCCAAAACCTTGCTGGATTCGAAGGAGACGCCCCATGCGGGAAGGAGGGTCGGCAGGGTGGAGGTGGTCGGGGTTTCTCCGGCACCGGTCATCGGATTCGGCTTGCTGGTCATCTGAGCGGCCACCGAGTAGGCGTCGAGACAGGCGACGACGGTGCCGCCGTTGAGAAGATACTGGTCCACGGCGAACTCGGCTTTCGGCGTGATTTCCGCAGGGTGGAAAAGCAGCAGCACCTTGACTGCCTTCGGGTCGATGCCGGTGACGTCCATGCCGATGTCGACGACGTCGAAGGACTGTTTGAGTTGCTGATAGATCACCCAGCCAGGTGTCGGACGCTGGCCGGGCATCATTGCGGGAGCTCCCTTGAGATCGAGTGCGGACATCACGCCGATCTTCGGTTTCGTGGCGGAGCTGACCTCGGCGATGGCCTTGGAAAGCTGGTATTCGAGCATCGTTTCCTCGCGGGGATCGAGGAAGGGAAGGACGCTGCTGCGGTCGAGGCAGGAAATCGCCAGACCGAAGTAGAGGTTGTCTTCGCCCACGTGTTGGATTCCGTCAAGATTGGCGGAGTCCTCGGCATCGGTGTCGGGCTCCGGGTCGATGTTCTCGATGCGGAGTTTTCCTTTCGAGAGGTTCGAGTATTCCTTAAGCAGGTCATCGACCCGACGCATGTGGAGTTTCAGCTCCTCCGGCATATAGTCGATGTTGCGTGAGGCGTAATAGCGGATGACGACCGGCGTATCGAGCTCGCCGAGAATCGCGCGGGTGCCTTCGGAAAGCGTGTGGACCTTGTTCTGGGTGAAGTCCACGCCGCGGTTGCCGAGCGGGGTGAGGGAGACAAGCCAGTTGGCGAGGATGGCGATGGTGACGAGCGCGGCGACGCCGAGGGCCGCGCGGGTGACCGGGTGGGTGGTTTTGGCTGACATGGTCGGAAGAAAGAGATTTGAGATTTGAAATTTCAGATTTGAAATCGATCAGGCGCGCTTCGAAGAGAGGATGGCGCTGGTGCCGAGGAGGCAGACGAAAATGAACGACGCGAACCAGACGAGGTCCTGGAGTCGGAGCATGCCTTGGTTCAACGAGCTGAAGTGATCCCACACGCCCATGGAAACGACGGCCTCCACCGCGCCGGGTGAGGCGGCTTTCCCAAGCTCGCGGGTGAAATCGTCGTAACCGCAGAGGACCATTGTCACACAGATGGCGACGGAGACAATCAGGCAGACGACCTGATCTCGTGTGCAGGCGGAGACGAGCATCGTGATCGCGAGGAAGGTGCAGCACACTAGGAAACTGCCGATGTAGCCGGCGAGGATGGCGCCGTTGTCCGGATCTCCCAGATAGTTCACAGTGATGACGATGGGGAAGGTAAGTGCAAGGGCGACCAGCCAGACGGTGGCGGCGGCGAAAAATTTCCCGACGATCGCACTCCAGGTGGAAACCGGAAAAGTTCCCAACAGCTCGATGGTCCCGGTCCGTTGTTCGTCGGCCCACAGCCGCATGCCCACGGCGGGCGCGAGCAGCATGTAAATCCACGGCTGCCAGAAGAAGAACGTCCATTCGAGCGAGGCATCGCCGACGGTCATGAATTTGCCGAAGCTGAAAGCGAGTCCCATCGAGAGGACGAGGAAAATCACGATGATCGCGTAGGCGGTGGGTTGGGAGAAATAGCTGCTCAGCTCGCGCTTGTAGATGGTACAGGATGACATGTTTTTGAGTAAAAGCTGAAATTTTGAATTGCTGAAAACCTGAAAGGCCGACGTTGAAATTTTAGATTTTCAGCGTCTCAGCCTTTCCGTTTTGTTTTCAGGCTGCTGCCTCGGTGTCGCTGGAGGTGACGGCGCGGAAAAGGTCGGTGAGCGAGCCGGTGCCGGACTGGGCGAGGAGTTCGGACGGCGTGCCGTCGGCCACGATCTCGCCGCGATCCACGATGACGGCGCGGGTGCAGGAGGCCTCGACCTCTTCGAGGATGTGGGTGGAGAATAGGATGGCCTTGGTTTGTCCGAGCCGTTTGATGAGCTGGCGGACTTCGAATTTCTGGTTCGGATCAAGGCCGTCGGTTGGCTCGTCGAGGATGAGGACTTCGGGATCGTGCAGCAGCGCCTGTGCTAGGCAGGTGCGGTGGCGGTAGCCTTTTGAAAGCGTGTCGATCGATTGCAGGGCCACGCTGTTGAGGAAGCAGGTTTCGATCGCCCGCTCGACCGCGTCCTTTTTCGCGGAACCATTGAGGCCGCGGATGCTGGCGCAGAATTTCAGGAAACCGGTGACCGTCATGTCATTGTAGAGCGGCGCGGATTCAGGCAGGTAGCCGATCTTGGTTTTCGCTTCGGCGGGATTGTCCACAATCGAGATGCCGCAGACCCGGGCGTCGCCGGAAGTGGGCGGGAAAAACCCGGTGATCATGCGCATGGTGGTCGATTTTCCGGCGCCGTTGGGCCCGAGAAACCCGAGCACTTCGCCTTTTTTGACCGTGAATGAGAGATTGTTCACGGCGATTTTGGAACCGAATTGTTTGGTGAGGGATTCGACTTCGATCATGGATTTACAGAATAGGTTGCTCCTGAATTCTCGCGAAAAGCGGTGCGGTGAGGAGTTCTTGTTTGAAAAAAAGGTTTGGCGGGAAATTTCAAGCGAATAACCGCCCGTTCGCGGATCTATCTGCCTTGCATCGGACCTGCGTTGGTGTATCGCTCCTTGGAAATATGGCAAGTATCCACTTACCCGAGCGCTGCGGTGTCATGCTGTTGCCCGACTGCACGCTATTCCCGCACGGGGGACTGCCATTGTTCATTTTCGAACCGCGATACCGCAGAATGCTGGCGGACGCGCTTGAGGGCGATTGTTTTTTTGCCGTGGCACGATTGTTAGGCGAGGAGACGGAAAACCTCGCGGACTGCGTGGCTCCGGTCGGCACTATCGGCCTTGTGCGGGCCTCGCGCGAGCAGGACGACGGCACCTCGCAGCTTCTCATCCACGGTGTGATGCGCGTGCGTTTCACCGAGTGGAATGCCGGGCGCGATTATCCCTTCGCCAGCATCGAGCCGGTAATTTCCGTTTTCAAACCGGAGAAACAATCCGCCGCCGCGATGAAAACCCTGCGCGGCGCGGTGGAGGACGCGATCCGCCCGCTGCCGGAAGAAGTGCAGTCCGGCGTTTTCGCCCTGCTCGACCGGGCGGAAGACCCCGCGCTCATGACCGACATCGTCTGCCAGCAGTTCATCCACGAAGCGGACCTGCGGCAGAGCCTGTTGGAAATGGACATGGTCGGCGACCGGATCCCGGTGATTTGCGAATACCTCCGCAAGGCCAGCGCCGCTGCGGCGGAGGATTGATTTTCACGAAGCCGCCGTGCCTCGTTTCCAGAGCCATTTGCCCCAGGCGAAAAGCACCACAGCCATGATGGCGAAAACGGGGATCTGCCAGACCAGCGCATGCCGCAAGGCCGCGCCGGCGGGATGATCCGGAAAACTGGCGAGCAGCCGCGAGAAGCCGAGGCTGAAAAGCCCGTAACCGAGATTGAAGGCGAGTCCCTTCACCGAGAGCACCGTCGCCCGTTTCGAGGAATCCGTCTCACGATGGAGCGCGCGGCTGATGGTGAAGCCCAGGTAGCTGAGCATCGTCATGATCAACGTCACCGGGAGCAGTCCGTAAACCGGCCACGCCTGTGAAACCGCCGCCAGCCCGATCAGCGCGGTTCCGGCTGCGATCGCCAGGTTCGCAAGCGTGCTGAAGCGGTCGTTGAGTTTTTTCGCGATCGCCGGAACAAACCACCCTAACAATCCGATGCTCGCGCCGATGAAACCGAAGGTCCACTCGGGCAGCTTGATCAGGACGTAGTAGCTGCTGTTGATCGTTGCGAGATTCCTGCAGATCGAATCAATCAACAGCCCGAGCACCACGATCACGAGCGTGTGTGGATTCGTGAAAACCCAGCGCGCGGTTTTCAAAGTCAGGCGGAAGGCGTTCACGCAGGAATTCCCCGGCTCGTCGGAAAAATGGCGCTGCGGCTCCACCATGCGCAGCGTGATGCCGAGGCAGACAAACCCTTGGATCAGCACGAGGACCACCGGCAGCCGGTGCGCGAGCGCCTCATCCAGTTGAAATCCCTCCGGCAGCGCCTTGTTCAGCACCGTCGGATCATACAGCAAACCACCGAGGATCATCGCAATCACGAATCCCACCGACCGCCACCGCATCACCGTGCCGAGAGTTTTATCCCATGCGTCCTCGCGGCCGTTTTCCTTCAGCGAATCGTAGGCCAGCGCTTCGTCCGCTCCGCTCGCGCAGGCTTCGGAAAGTCCTGATAGGAAACGGTTGAGGATGCAGAGCCCGAACAACAACGCTCCGCCGCCGCGCGGGGCGAGCAGCAGACAGAGCATTTCGCAAATCATCAGCACCGCCGCAGCGATGAGCAAAGGCCGCCGGCCCAACGTGTCCGCCAGCGCGCCCGACGGAACCTCGAACAGGAAAATCGTCGCCGCCCAGATCAGGTTCAGCAGCACGAATTGGTCGAGCGTCAGCCCCAGATCGAGAAACAATACCGCCAGCACCGGATAGTAGGCGCGGGCATTGTAGAAAACCGTGAAGAGGACAAACCGACGGGGATTTCCTGATAGGTCGGCGGTGGTTGTGGGATTGGTCACCAGATGCGGCTCGCTCCGAGCAGGGAAAGGGGCTGATCAGGCGATAAGATCGTCAGGTTGTTATCGATGGCCTGCGCCGCGATAAGGCGGTCGAAGGGGTCGGAATGGACGAGCGGCAGGCCCGATGTCAGAAAAATGGCAGACTCGTGGATGGGAAGTGCTGTGGCTCCAAAAAATCTTCGTCTGGACGTCAGCCACTCGGACGGAGGTGTCGGCAGCGGAAGTTTTCCTGCGGTGTTTTTGAGGGTGATTTCCCAGAGGCTGACGTCGCTTAGGAACAAGTCGTTGGATTCATCGTTGATGATCCCGGTCGCGACTTGGGAGAGTTTTCCCTTGTCAAAGGCAAGCCAAAGGAAGCAGCACGTATCAAGAAGCACGTTCATTCCCCATACCATTGTTTGAGTTCTTCGTCAGTCATCGGGGCGAAAAATGAATTAGGAATAGGACGTGGCTCATCCAGCGTTTCCCCGACCTTGGGCCTGCGGCGTGGAACCTCCTTGGGGATCGGACTCAACAGCGCCACCGGCTTTTTCCCACGGGCGATGATGAATTCCTCTCCCTGCTCGATCGCCGCGAGATAGCGTGAGAGGTGCGTTTTCGCCTCGTGAGTGGTGATCGTTTTCACGAGGCAAACCCTACCGAAAAAGTGGACTAAGTCAACTTAGTTGGTTGGTCCGCGATCCACGTCGATGCGGAACGGGCGGCCGCGGAGACGGGAGTTGCGGGTCTTTTCCAGCACCTGGCTGACGAGTTGCTCGGGTACGTCGACCAGCGAGTGTTTCGGGAAAAGTGTGATGCGGCCGAGGCAGCCGTCGGGCAGGCCGACCTCGCGGTAGAGCATGCCGACGATTTCCTTCGCCATCACGCCGTGCGTTTTTCCGAGCGAGAGGAAAAGCCGTGTCATGCCCTGTTCCTGCGGGATCGGGCCACGCTCGAAACGGTTGTCAGCCGGGCGCGGGCCACGGTCGTCGCGTTGCGTGCGGTCGTCGCGTTGGGGACGGTCGTCACGCTGCGGGCGATCCTCGCGGCGCGGTGCTTCCTTGCGCTCGCGGCGTTCCGGTTCGCGATCCTCGTCGATCGCCGATCCCTCGCGGCCGCTGGCCTCGCGGATCATGGTGACAAGAGCGCCGGCGATGTCCGTGGGCGTGTGGCCTTGTTCCAGCAGGCGGTCGATGTTTTCCTGATAGGCGTCGAACTTTCCTGACTCCAGGCGTTCCTTGAGATCGTCGAAAACAAGATCGGCGCGGCGTCCTTCGACCTGTTCGACGGAAGGAATGCGCTCGCGTTTGATGACGTGGCGGGTGTAGCGCTCGATCGCCTGGAGACGATAGATCTCACGGCCATAGACAAAACTAACCGCCCGTCCCGAACGTCCGGCGCGGCCGGTGCGTCCGACGCGGTGCACGTAGTCCTCGGGATCGGCTGGCAGATCGTAGTTGAAAACGATGTCAATCTCATCGATGTCGAGTCCGCGGGCGGCGACGTCGGTGGCGACGAGAATTTCCACAGTTCCCTCGCGGAAACGTTTCAGCACGCGCTCGCGCATCTGCTGGGTGATGTCGCCGTGCAGGCGGTCGGCGGCGTAGCCACGGTTGACGAGGTCTTCCGTGCATTCATCGACGGTGCGCTTCGTGTTGCAGAAAATGATGCCGAGGCGCGGCGGGTTCATGTCCAGGATGCGGGAAAGCACCTCGACCTTGGAGCGCTGGCGGACTTCGAAATACGACTGCTCGACGGTGGAAACCGTAAGCGCCTTTTGCTTGATCTCGACGATTTCCGGGTTGTTGCCGAATTTCTGGATCAGGCGCGAGACGCCTTGGTTCATTGTCGCGGAGAAGAAAAGCGTCTGGCGGTCCGGAGGGAGGGCGGCGAGGAGTTCGTCCATCTCGTCCTTGAAACCCATGTCGAGCATGCGGTCCGCCTCGTCGAGGATGGCCATCTTGATACGCGAGGCATCAAAACTGCCACGGCGGAGGTGATCCAGAAGGCGGCCGGGAGTTCCGACGACGAGTTGTGCGCCCGAGCGCAGCGCGCGGAGCTGGCGGTCAATCGGCGCTCCACCGTAAACCGGCGTGGCGTGCAGGCCGGTCATTTTCGCGCCGAGGCGGTGGACTTCCTCGCAGACCTGAACGGCGAGTTCGCGCGTCGGGCAGAGGATGAGCACTTGTGGGTAGCCGAGTTTCACGTCCAGTTTCGCCAGTGCGGGCAGGGTGAAAGCAGCGGTTTTTCCCGAGCCGGTGGCGGAGAGTCCGACGAGATCCTTGCCCAGCAATGCGGGCGGGATGCTCATGAACTGGATGGGAGAGGGACGCTCGTAGCCGAGAGTTTCAATGGCGGCGAGCAAGGTATCGGGCAAGCCGAGTTCGGTAAAAGGAGGCGTATCCATGAGCAATATTGAGTCGAAAATCCGGACTCGCAGATCGTCTGGCTTGCCGGGCGGCGAGGCTATGGCTGGTTTTTGAAGGAAAACAAGCACGCATTTGAAAGAATAGGGGATTACCCGTGATTGCCATCGATCCGTCGGCATGCACACTCGCCGCGTGGGAGCATTCGAGGAGCAGAAAAAGGTGATGAATTTGTCGCTCGCAGCGGCAGTCTTGCTCCTCGCGGCCAAGGTGACGGCGGCCATTGTGACCGGTTCATCGGCCATTTACTCGGACGCCGCGGAGTCCGTGGTGCACCTTCTGGCGGTTGCATTCGCCGCTTGGGCCCTGCGCCTCGCCTACAAGCCGGCGGACTAGACGCACCACTTCGGCCATGACAAGGTGGCTTTTCTTTCAGCGGGCTTTGAAGGCGCGATGATCTCGGCGGCGGCGGTCCTGATTTTCTACGAGGCGGTCCGCCAGATCATTTTCGGCGTGGTGATTGAAAATCTCACCTTCGGCCTCATCGTCACGGCGGTCGCTGCGGCCATCAACCTCGCCCTCGGCCTTTCGCTGATCGCAGTAGGAAAACGCAGCGGCTCGCCCCTACTGAAGGCGAATGGCGAGCACGTGCTCACCGACGTCTGGTCCAGCGGCGCGGTGCTGGTGGCGCTCGGTCTCTATAAATTCACTGGCTGGCACTATTGGGACCCCATCGCCGCCATTCTCGCAGCGCTCAACATCCTGCGGGTCGGCTACAAGCTGATCCGCGAAAGCCTCGGCGGCCTGCTCGATGAAAGCGATCCCAAGGCGGAAAAGCAAATCTGCGACATGCTCGACCATGAGACCGCCGCCCGCGGACTTTCCTATCACAACCTCCGCTACCGCCACTCCGGCCGGACGCACTGGGTGGAGTTCCACCTGGTTTTCGACGACGACCTCACCGTTGGCGAAGCCCACGAATCGGCGACCGAAGTGGAAGCCCGCGTCGCGGGATTGTTCGAGCCGCAGGGCCGCGTGATCTCCCACCTGGAGCCGAAGTCCGTCGAGAATCACGACGAGCTCTGGGAGGAAAGGTGAGATTGTCCGTTTGCAGGTGACGCGATATCGCTAGTGTGTGTCATGGAACAACGCGGCCGCGGCGCGGGTGAGAATCCCCGGAACCGTTTCGATTCGATGCACGTCGAGACGGACGAGGACGCGTGGATCGACGAGGACGCGCGTCAGCAGCGGACGGTTTTTCTCAATGACGATTCGCAGACCATTCTCGCGCCCAGTGAGGCCGGGGATCTCTCCTTCGATTACGGACTGAATCCCTATCGAGGCTGCGAGCACGGCTGCGCTTACTGTTATGCGCGGACCTATCATGAGTATCTCGGGTTCTCCGCAGGGCTGGATTTCGAGTCGAAGATCGTGGTGAAATCGAAAGCCCCGGAGCTGTTGGAGGCCGCGCTCGCGAAGCCATCCTACAAGCCGGGGAAAATCTCGCTCTCCGGCGCCACCGATTGCTATCAGCCCGTCGAGAGGAAACTGAAAATCACGCGCCGCTGCTTGGAAGTGCTCGCGCGTTTCAGAAATCCGGTCGTCGTCATCACGAAGAACGCACTGGTCGAGCGCGACATCGACCACTTGTCCGAACTCGCCCGCCACCGCGCCGTAGCGGTCTATCTGTCCGTCACCACGCTCGATCCCGATCTCGCCCGGATACTCGAACCGCGCGCTTCCTCGCCCAGAGCACGCTTGAAAGCCATTCAAACCCTCAGCGCTGCCGGCATCAACGCGGGTGTCAGTGCCGCGCCGATGATCCCCGGTCTGAACGACTCCGAACTGCCCGCCATCCTCGAAGCGGCGGCGGCTCATGGCGCGTCATTCGCCGCCTATTCCACCGTCCGTCTTCCAGGCGCGGTCGCCGAGGTTTTCGAAAACTGGCTGGAACGTCACCTGCCGATGGCGAAGGAGAAAATCCTCGGCCGCATCCGTGCGGCGCACGATGGCAAGCTGAATGGCCTTACGCCTAGCATCCGGATGCGCGGAACCGGTGCCGCAGTAAACCAGACGCGGGCCTTGTTCCACGCCTGCTGCAAACGAAACAAGCTCGGCAGTTCCCCGCCGAGCTTGAGTTTAGAGTCGTTCAGGCGTCTGACGCCCGGACAAGGTGAGCTTTTCTGAAATCAGCCCCCGATGTCGGTGCGGCCGGAAAGCTGTGCGCCTTCTTCCATCGAGAAAACCTTGGATTTGATGTCGCCGTTGATCTTGGACTTGTCCTTGAGTTCGCAGCGTTCGGAAGTGATCTTGCCTTCCACCTTACCGTAAACCTTGACCTCACCGGCGGTGACGTCGCCCTTGATGATGGCGTTTTCGCCAATCGTCACGCGGCCCTTGTCCGAGGTGATTTCGCCATCGATTTTTCCATCGATGATCATGTCGTTGGAGAAACGGATGGAACCGGTGATTTCGATTCCGCTGGAGAGAACATTGGTCGGATTAGCCATGACGTGGAGAAAGGAACAAAGGGTTGCCGGGTTGGCAATGGCAAAGATGAATCAGGCCGAGATCGTTGGAAAACGTCACGCTTCCGCCATGTCCGTGCCGTAGGGGCGGGTTTTCGGTTTGTCCTTCTTCAGGAGCGCCTTGCGCATCTTTTCGAGCGCCGAGTTCTGGAGCTGGCGGATCCGCTCGCGCGAAACGCCGAATTCGCGGCCGACGTCTTCGAGAAGCATCGGCTTGAGGCCGCTGAGGCCGAATCGCTCGTCGATGATCCGGCGCTCGCGCTCGTTCAGGATCGAGAGCAGGCCGTCGATTTCGCCGTGGAGGTTCTTGTCGGCAAGGGCGTCGAGCGGATTCGCGGCGGACTCGTCGCTTATGATTTCGCCGTATTCCGTAGCATCGCCTTCGTTGACCGGAGCATCGAGCGAGGTCGGGCGCTGGGCTGCCTGCTTGAGCATGGCGATTTTCTGGCGCGGCAGGCCGAGTTCCTGGGCGAGTTCGTCATCGGTCGGCTCGCGGCCGAGGGCCTCGGCGAGGCTCGATGAGATGCGCCGCATGCGCGCGATCTTGTCCACCATGTGGATCGGCAGGCGGATCGTCTTCGATTGGTTGGCGAGGGCGCGCTTGATCGATTGCTTGATCCACCACGCGCCGTAAGTCGAAAGTTTTCCGCCTTTTTCCGGGTCGAACCGCTCGACCGCGTGCATCAGACCGATGTTGCCTTCGGAAATCAGGTCGCTCAGCGAGAGTCCGTAGCCGGAATAATCCTGGGCGATTTTCACCACGAGGCGGAGATTCGCTTGGATCATCTGGGTGCGGGCCTCCTTGTCGCCCATTTTAATCCGTTCCGCGAGCGCGGTTTCCTCTGCCAATGTGAGCAGGGGAGTCTTGCCAATTTCCCGCAAATAGAGTTTCAAGCTGCTGTCGGATTCGTAGGTCATGGTATGGGAGGGTCGGATAACGCGTATTTTTAATACGGATTCCCCATCGCGCACGAAATAGATTCAAAAAAATGCAAATAAGGGTATTCGAAATTTTCGAGGCACCTTGGGTCTGATTTCGGGGGGCCTAAACAGGACGGTTTTCCAGATCACGGGTGGTGTGTCGGAACCGTCACGAATTCCACCCGGCCGCAAGGGGAAGGCAGCGGCTATCGTCATCTCCTTCGCGAATCCGGGAGGTTTGTCGAAATTTCATCCCGCCAATTTCCGTCATGATGCCCGCGACACGCATTCCAAAATCCAAAGGACCCGCACGACGTGGGGTTCCGTGCCTGACGGCCGGCCTGTTGTCGATCCTCGCGCTGCCTTCCCTGGCCTGCCCTTGGTGTGCGGTGAATCCGGTGATGAAGCCGACGGTTTATGAGGGGGATCCGGATCCCGGTGGGAAATTTTTCGGAACCACGCCCGATCCCGCGCGGGTGAGACGTTACTACATCGCTGCGGAATATGAAGTTTGGGATTTCCTGCCGGAGGGAAAGGATCCGGTGATGGGCAGTCCGATTCCACCACAAATCGCCGAGTCGCCGCGTTCGCCGAAAATGCGCTATCATCAATACACCGACGACACGTTCACCACCCGGGTGATGCAGGACGAGCGGCTCGGAATCATGGGGCCGGTGATGCGCGGGGTGACCGGAGATTACATCGTGGTGACCTTGCTGAACCGTTTGTCCGCGCCGGTTTCCATGCATCCCCACGGTGTCCGCTACGACAAGGACAGCGAGGGATCCAGTTATCTGACCGGCCGTGGGCTGGGAGCGTCGATCGCGCCGGGTGCCCGTTTCACCTACGTTTGGCAGCTTGACGAGGCCAGCGCGCCGCAGCCGGACGAGCCGAGTTCCAAGCCATGGCTCTATCACAGCCACGTGCTGGGAGACGAGGAGATCAACGCCGGGCTGTCGGGGTTCATCGTCGTCACCGATGCTGCCCGCGCCCGTCCTGACGGAACTCCGAAGGATGTGGATCGGGAAATGGCGATCCTGTTGGAAAACTACGATCAAAGCGACATCAGCGAGGCGGCGGAGTATGCGAGTGTGAAAGTGGTGGATGGAAAATCCCCGGATGGAGGCCCGCCGCCGCCTGTCACGCCCTGGCCCGAGCTTCAGGAACTCAAGGAACTGTCGATGCGGCACGCTCTCAACGGCCGTATTTTCGGCAATCTCAAGGGACTTGAAATGGTCGATGGCGAGCGCGTCCGCTGGTACCTTTTCGCGTTGGGAATCGATGCCGACGTCCACACCGCGCATTGGCATGGCGAACGGCTGGTGGGACCAGGTGGCCACCGGACCGATGTCGTGGAACTCATGCCCGGCACGATGAAAAGCGCGGACATGCTGGCGGACAATCCCGGCGAGTGGATGATCCACTGCCACGTGGGCGATCACATGATGGAGGGGATGTATGCGAATTTCTCGATTCTAACCAAGGGCTCCCGCGCACCGGCGGGGGAACCGTTTTTCGGTCTTGCTCCCGCACGGAAAAGCGTGGAATGGCAGAAGGCGGAAGGCGATCTCGACCGCTTCACCTTCAAGGCGAAGTGCGTGATCACCGCTTACGCGAATCTGCCGCTTTGGAACACCACTCTGGGACTCACTGTCGGCAAGCGCGGAGCGAAGACCCGGTTGGACAAATCCGGCGCGGGAAGCAACAGCGGCGTGGTGTTCAAGGTTCTCAACGGCGATCCATCCGGCGTCGTTCGGGATGACCGTCTGGAGGTGGAAATGACCCTTGATGGTCCGGAATGGCAGGCGTTGCTTGGTTCGGAAACCAAGGATGGCGTGCTTCCGTTGGGAATCTTGGTGGACGACACGGTCCATGCCACGGAAATCCCGCTGCGCGTCAGCGGTCGCAGCCTGTCGATGGTGCGATGAAAGAGTCTGCCGGACCTGCGTGCTCCCTTATTTCCTCCGGCGGAAGCAGAATCCCGCCACTCCCAGCAGCACCGAGCAGACCACCGATGGTTCCGGCACCGCAGCCGCGCCTGCGCCGATGGTGATTGCGCTGCCGGAGTTTTCGTAGGCCCACTCATGGATCATCCCGGTGGATCCGTCGTTGGAAAACGACACGCGCATCCATCCGAAATACGGACCTTCGTTCGCATCGGTGACCAGCTTGAAACCGATATAGCCCTCGCCGCCGGAAACGAACTGCGAGAGTCCGTTCCCCACGTGCGTGCCTGATCCCGCGTAGCCGGTGGCGAAAGTGCTCGTGCCATCGACGGTCTGCCCCGCAGCAAGATTCACGATCGCGGAGCTCACCGCCACGGTCGCACGCACCGGCTCGAACGACGGGCTGTTCGCCAAGCCCTCGCCGCCGAAGAACGGATTGATGTCCCAGCCGGTGGCTTCCTCGGCCACCACGGATCCTGCATCCACATCGAGGTAGATGCCTTGGAACGTGTTCGTGATGACGAGATCGCGGATGCCGCTGGCGACGATGGCCGCCTGCGACGATGCGGAACCCGCGAGGGCGGCGGCGATGAGGAGTGGTGAAATGGATTTCATGATGGCGTGTGCGGGGATGGAAATTAGTGGTTGCTGCTGACACCCACGCGGAAGAAGCGCGCCTTGCGGCCTGCGGCGAAGAATGGATACCGGATGCTGACTGCCTCGACCTCGCCGCCGTCCGCGACGACTGTCGGAGTCACCGTGCTGTTCTCCCAGTTGGTCATGTCGCCGCTGAACTGCGGGGTGTAAACGAGCCCTGCCTCCGCGGCGTCCTTGCGGCGGATGTAGACCACCCGGAAGTCGGTGCCGTTGGTCGTCGTCTGATACCAGGAAACCGGCGTGCCGCGTTTCGTCAGGAGTGCGCCGGGAACGTCGGCATCGAGGGGACCGCCGTCGTTGACGTTCGGATTGAGGCCGAATGCAAACTCCAACAGGTTCGACAATCCGTCGGTGTCATTGCTGGCGCTGGCGTCGTTCGCATAACGGTTGAGTCCGTTGGCGATCTCATAAGCATCGCTGATTCCGTCGCCATCGGTGTCCGCCGCACCTTGTTTGGTGATGGTGAAATTGTCCGGAGTCGCGCCGCCGCTTTGCACGAAGGTGGAGGTGAGGGTGTTGCCGTTCACATCAAGGTTCACCGTGCCGACCGCGTTATAACAGACATACATCGCGGAGTGGTTGATCGCCCCCGCGTCGGCGAGACCGGACATGCCTGCGGTGTTGTAAACCGCACCGAAATGGTCGCGCGGACCGGTGAGCGGTTTGATGTAGGCACCGTCGCCGGGAATGACCGTGCCGTTCACCGTGGCGGTGGCGGTGAAACCGTTGGCCGCGTTGCGGATGGTGCCGGAACCGCTGGTGGTGAAACCGCTGACGCTGCCGTTGCCAGCGTTCTTTTTCATGGTGCTGGTGATGGTGCTGGAAACACCGTAGTGGCCGTCCAACAGAACGCTGCGCTCGTAGTTGTGGCTGTGGCCGAAATAGAGCAGGTCCACGCCGCCCGCTTCCATGATCGGATTGAAATTCGTCCGCATGTTGACCATCTGTCCCTCGGTGTCCGAGTCGTGGCTGCCCTTTGAGTAAGGCGGGTGGTGCCAGAAGGCGATCGTCCATGTGGCGGTGTTCGCTGCCAGATCAGCGCGCAGCCATGCGGCCATCGGTCCGTCCTCGTTCACTCCGGTGGTGGCCGGGTTGTCCACGGCGGTGCTGCTCGCCTGTGAATCGAGGCAGATGAAATGGATGTTGCCGTAGTCGAAGCTGTAGTAGCGCTCGGTGCCGGAAGCCACACCCCCGCACTCACCCGCAGTGGGGAAGGTGAACATGTCGAAGTAGGGGAAGTTCGCCGTGGTGCTGGTGGAGCCGTTGTTGGCGTCGTGGTTTCCAAGGCAGCTCCACTGCGGCAGCTTGCGGAACATGTTGGAATACATGTTGAAATAGCCACTTTGGTATTCCGAATCGGTGCCGCTGTTATAGGCGTTGTCGCCCATCTGCAGGTTGAGGTCCGGGATACGGCCGCCGGTGAAACTGGCGCTGCCGTTGTAGCTGTAATAGGCGTCGCGACCGGTCGCCTGGGCCTGGGTGCCGCGTCCGCAGTCGCCGACGATCCAGATCCGGGTGTTCACGGCTGTTCCTGGAACAGGCGACGTGCGGAACGTATAGTCAGCCGCTGTCGGTGCGGGAGCGCCGGGTGTGAACGAGGTGGTTTCCGCGACTTCCGGGGTCAGCGTGTCGTAGGCGGAGCCGACACTGTAATAGTAACGCGTGTAGGGACTGAGGCCGGTGAGTTTTACCTCATGATCGGTTTTCAACGAGGTTTCATCCAACAGTTGATCGAGGTTGTTGGACGACGTGCCGTAACGGACGCGTCCGGCCACCGCCTGCGACGAACGCCAGCGGACGACGATGCTGTTATGGCTCGCCTGGTTCAGATAGGGCCCGCGGCTGAGTGTGCCGGAACTCGGCGGCGGCACGGCGGTGACACTGACGGGGGCCGAAATGACGAGGTTTCCATCATTGTCGGTGGCGCGTGCCGTGACGCTGTAGCTGCCGGCGGCGACGTTGGTCCAATCGAAGGTGTAGGGAGCGGTGCTGTCCTCGCTGAGTTTGCCGGCTCCCGAATAGAACTCCACCTTGCTGATCGTGCCGTCCGGATCGGTGGCGTTCGCAGCGATGCTGAAACTGGCGGGAGCGTTTGCAGAAGCATTGTTAGACGGGCTGGTTATCTGAACCACCGGTGCCGCGCCGACCAGGCCGATTCCTTGGATAGTGACGTTGTCCAGCGCGTGGATGTGGTCGGGCGAAGTGGCGACAGCATTGTCGTCCACCCAGCGGAGCAACAGGTCGGCACCCGGGTTCCAGATCGAACTGAGACTGACGGCGGTCAACGGCACGGTGGTGGTGCCGAGGGTGTTGGGGACGGTGGCGAGCGTGGGATTGAGCGCGGAAACGTTGGTCCAGGTGGTGCCGTTATCCAGGCTGTAGAAAAGCCAGTAGCCGGGCAGTTCGTTTGCGGTGGCAACGGCCACGTAGCGCCGGATGTCATAGCCGATCTGCAATCCGGTGATCGCCGCTCCGCTGTTGTTGGTGAGCTGCGCCTGGATCGCCACACCGGCGACGCTGGTGGGCGAGGTGCCGAGCGCGCGGTCCGCGTCACTGTCGCCGCGCAGATTGTAACCGTTGACGTTGGTGGCGGCGGGGCCGTTGGCGACGTTGTTATAGGTCAGGGTGCCGGAGGTGGCGACCATGGTGGGCAGGCCTGATGCCGTGATCCCGGTGGCGTCGGTCCATGTGGAGTTGGTGCCACCACTGGCTCCGTTTTTCATGCTCCAGCCGAGGAGGAAACCGGTGCCCGTGCCCATGGAATCGAAGTTTTCCGTCATCGTTCCGAAGAACGGCCGGGCGGGACCGGCGGCCACAGCGATGTTAACCAAGCCGGACGTGGTGGTGCCTCCGTCGTTGTCGGTGGCGACCGCTTTCAGGCTGTAAACGCCCGCCGTGGCTCCAGACCAGGCGAAGGAATAGGGAGCAGTGCTGTCCTCTCCCAGTTTTGTCGTTCCCTGATAGAACTCCACTTTCGAGACCGTGCCGTCGGCATCCGCGGCACTCGCGTTGATCGTGATGGTGGAGCCGGTTCCGAAGATCCCGTTATTGGCGGGCGACGTGATGGAAACGGAAGGGGCGGTGTTGTCAGCGTTGGTGATGTGGAGGGTTCTGACCTCGGAGGAGGTGGCGACCGCACCGGAGTTGTCATACGCTTTGGCTGCCAGCAGATAGGTGCCGGTGTAGCCGTTGGCCCAATTGTAAATGAACGTGACACCATCGACTTCGGGAGTGGTGGTTTCGCCGACCTTGAGCGCGCCCGCGTAGAACTCGACCTTGCTGATGGAGCCGTCCGCATCGCTTGCGATAGTCTCGAAGTGGGTGGTCGCCGGAGCGTCGCTGAATGAGTCCGATGCGGCCGGTGCTGTCAGGGCGACTGTTGGCGGGGTGTTGATGATTGAAATCGTGACGACTCCCGAAAGGGTGCTGAGGTTGTTGTTGTCGGTTGCCACGGCGGTGAGGGTGTGGCTGCCGGGAGCTGGATTCGACCAGTTGAACGCATAGGGCTCGGTCGTGTCCTCTCCGAGTTTGGTGGCACCGTCGAAGAACTCGACTTTGGAAATCGTGCCATCACTGTCGGTGGCGGTTGCTGTCAGATTGACGGTCGTGTTGACCGGGAAAGTCGCTCCTTCGGAAGGTGCGGTGACCGCCACCTGGGGAGCTGAGGGAGGAGTCGTCGAGAAGCGGCGGGTGGTCGAGGTCGCGTTGTTCACCGCATCGCTGGCGGTGGCATACCATTCATAATCCTTGCCCGCTTCGAGTCCGGTCCATGGCAGGCTGGCGGCGGTGCTTCCGGCAGGGACGCTGACGGTGCCCAGCGGGATCCAGTCGGTCACGGATGACTGCATGTTGTAGGCCAGCGTGAACTGGCTGTCCGCGTCGGTTTCAAAAGTTCCCGCGGCGGGATTGACCGGATTGGAAACTCGATAGGTCTTCGCACTGATCGTGCCAGTTGCGGGAGAGAAGACGAAGTAGCGCAGCCAGCCATCACCGCCGTTCACGCGGCCTTGATAGTCCTGCAACACGCTGTGCACGGCGCGTCCCTGGAAGGTGTCGGTCCGTTGTCCTTCGCCGGCGACGTGGCCGCAGAGCATGAGGAAGAAGTTGGGATTGTCCTTCAGGTCGTTGTAAATGTCCTGACCCTGAGTGCTGAACGAGGCGGGATTTCCGGTGTTGACGATCCAGTGGCTGGTGACGATGGCGCGGCGGTCCGGATAGGCTTTCATCAGCGCGTCCGCCCAATCGAGCACCACCTGATAGCTCGCCTTCGAGCGAATGTCGTATTCCATGTGGATGATGATGAAATCCAGACCACTGGCGCTGAAGAGCTGATAGTTGTTGTGATTGTTAGCCGGAGATTGGCTGCCGCCCCAGTAGTTGCGTCCTGCATAGCGGGCGGCCGGGAAATACTGGTTGTAATAGGAATTCACCCCACCTGCGCCGGCGAGTCCCGTCTGGTCGTGGTTGCCCGGAGCCGCACCCCACGGGATACCGTAGGCGCGGAGGGTGGAAATCGGATCCTCGATCTTTTTCATCGCCGCATCGGCAATGACCCACTCGGCGGGGAATGCATCACCATTCTGCACGATGTCGCCCATGTGGCTGACGAAGGCCAGGTTCAGGGAATTGCGGTTATCGACGAGCCACTGCGTCTGGGCACCATAGGTCGCGCCCCGTCCGTTGTTATTGAGATTTTCCGAATAGAATTGGGTGTCCGGCAGAGTGGCGATCGTGAAGTCCGCACCAGGGGTGGTCGGAGTGGTGCGGCGGCCGTAATAGGTCACGGTCATCGCATCACTCTCGGGATCGCTGAGCGAAACATCGAGAGATGTGCTGCCACCGATGCCGGTGGCGTTGTTAGCGGGAGCGGCCTGCGTGATGGTTGGCGGTTGATTCGGGTTCGGGGCGATAGTGATGCTGGCAGCGGCGGATGTGGCCGTGCCACCGCTGTTATCGGTGGCGACCGCAGTGAGGGAAAACGTGCCGGTTTCCGTGTTCGAGCGGGTCCAGGCAAACGCGTAAGGTGATGTAAGATCCTCGCCGAGCTTGGTGGCACCGTTGAAGAACTCGACCTTGGCAATGGTGCCATCGCTATCATCTGCGGTGGCGGTGAAATTCACGGTTGTGGGAGCGGTGTATGATGCGCCGTCTGCAGGAGCGGTGAGAGTGACGGTAGGGGCGATGTTGGGGATGAATGACTGCGAATTCACCCAAACCGGCAGAGGCGAGCCGGAAAGTGTCCCGACAGGCGCCGCCGTGCCGGCCGCATTGATGCCGGCTGCGGTGGTGCCGGTGGCCTCGTCAAACCCATAACGCCCGAGCAAGCCCGGTGTGCCGCTGGCGATCTTGACGTCCTTGTTAGCGAGGATTTCAGACGCGGAACGCGCGGTGTTCCAGATGCGCACTTCATCAATCAGACCATGGAAAAATCCGGAGCGGGCACCGCTGGAATTGATCGTTGTCCCGATGCCGAGACCTTGGGTGTTGTCATTCCGGGGAATCACACCCACGAAAGTCGGAAGCGTCTGGGTCGTCGTTTCAGCGACGCCGTTCACATAGAGCTTCCACGTGGCGGTGGCGGTATCATAGGTGGCGGCGACATGATAGAAGACGCCGTTTTGAAGCACGGTGGAGCCGAATACCGGGAAGTTCTGCCCGGCCGCATAGGCGGTGCCGTTGTTGGTTGCGTTGAACTGCTCGAAATCGGCGACCAATTTTCCGGTCGTGTTATCGATCCCGAGGAAATAGTCCGCATCGACATTGGTCCCATCCGCCTCACCCACACCCTTCGCCACCAGAGGTAGCGCGGTGACCCCGCCTGTGCCGGTGCTCGCGGTGACACCAGGTCCGGTGCGCATGAAGCGGCACTCGACGGTGAAACTGCTCGCGTTCAGCGGTAAGGAGGCGGTTTGCTGGCCCATCGTCACGTAGCCGGTGCTGCCATTGAAGAAGATACCGGACTCATCGTTGGCCGTGAAATAGAAGTCATCGATGGCCATGCCCTGCTCATCGCCCGTGTTGTCCGTGTCCTGAATCCGCACCCAGAGATCCGTGCCCGGTGCCCATGAAACGCCTGTCACTTTGGTTGCGATGCCCCTGCGGTTAGCCGCAGTGTTTCCGGCCACGGTGGCTGCGGTGGTCGTATTGATCAGCGAGGAGAAAGTGCCGCCCGAAGCATTCGTCCAAGTGCCGCCTGCGATGGAGGTGGCACCGACCTGATAGTCCAGCAGCAGAGTGTCCGCCGTGGTTTTTCCCGATTTGAACCACTGCTCGCCGGTATAGGTAACGGTGAAGCTGGTGATCGTTTGCGCTGTGTTATTGGTCAGACGCACGCCGTAGAGCACCGGATTGTTTCCCGCAACGGCAGCCGTCGCCCGCGATCCGAGCGTGCGATCCGTCGATGACGCCGTGCCGAAACTGAACAAGCCCACGTTGTTCGTATTCGCAGCCGCCGTCGGAAAAAACGTCGCCGCCGTGCCGCCGATGGTGCCATCCGTGACGCTGAAGGTTGTTTTGTTCGCATACCAGCCCGGCAAGGTCAGGTTGTCCGTCCATGTGGAGTTCAGCGTGTTGTTTGTAGTGCCGGGAAGGCTGTCGAAGTTCTGGCTATAGACACCGCCGGTGTAGCTGATCTGTGCCTGCGCCGAAGCAGTTAGCGCAACAGCCGTGGCGAGCATGGCGAAGAGGGTTCGGACGCAGGTCATCTGCGGACGAAGGGGAAGGGGATGATGGGAGATCATTGGACTGGGATGGGAGGCTGAGAGGTGGAAATTGCGGCTTTCGTCTGTTGGGCGAGGGCGGATATGGAGGGTTGGCCGCGTTGGAGATTGGGTAGGGAATCGAGGTGGCTGCGAAGGGCGAGCCAGGCGGCGCGGGCCTCTGCGGTGCGCCCGGCTTGGCCGAGGAGTTCCGCGCGTTTCGCCATCCATGGCTCCGGCTGGGGCGAATTTTTCGCGAGGTCTTCGACTCGGGAAATGGCGGCGTCGAATTTCCCGGCGGCGATATCCAACTCCAGCGAGCGGGCGAGCAGTGCGGGGATATTGCCCTGCGAGGTAATTTGGGCATCGAGTGTTTCGATGGCCTCGTCGCGGCAGCCGTTGGCAGCCAGGGCGGCTGCGGCTTCCTGGATGAGGTCGATCTCCGCCTTGCCGCCGCTGGATTTAAGAGCGGTGCGGAAATCGGCGAGCGCCGTTTCTATCTGGTGGGACTGAAGCTCCAGTCTCGCCCTCGTCACCAGACCATGCACGTGATCCGGATGCGTTTTGAGAAATTCATCCAGCGTGGCCCTGGCTTTTTCCGAATCACCGCTCGCTAGGAATGCCTGGCAGCGCACGTAGTCGGTTGGAAATTTACCTGGGGCCAGCCGGTCCGCCTCATCGCAATCGAGCAGCGCCTGTTGGAATTCGCCATCTGCCAGCAAGAGCAGACTGCGTTGGTTCCATATCGACGCACCATCCGGCGTTGCGGTGAGATGCTGGTTCATGAGCTGGATTTCCTCCTCATGCAAGGCATCGACCCTGACCGGAATGCTGCGGCGGTCGGTCTTTTCGCCTTTTGCCAAAATGTTTTTCGCCTGTTCCATCAGCAGGCTCATCGAGTTCGAGCCGCGTTCCAGATTCGGCAGGTTTTCCAAATGAACGGCGAGCGCCTGCCAGTCGGAGCGGGATTCCTCGTTGCGTCCTGCCTGCGCGAGCAGCTCGGCCCGCTTCGCCATCCATGGTTCCGGCCGTGGCGCGGATTTTTTCATCGCTTCCGCACGGGACAGGGCTGAATCAAAACGGCCTGCTTTCACTTCGAATTCCAACGCCTTCAACATGAGCGAGGGAATTTCACCGAGTCGTTTCAAGCCGCTGTCGAGTAAGGCGATCGCCTCTTCGTCGTGGCCCGCCGCCGCCATCGCCATCGCGGCCTCCTGGACGAGATCGGGCTCCGCGTCCGGGGTTTTTGATAGGGCGGTTCGGTAGTCCGCGAGCGCCTCCTCCTGCAGGCCGAGCTTCAGGAGAACCCGCGCTCTTGAAGAGTAGCCGCGGCCGTGGTCAGGGAAGCGGATGATGTGTTCGTCGATCGAGGATCTCGCTTCCGTCAGTCTTCCGCTGAGTTCGAGCGCCTGTCCTTTGAGC
>JBDSNC010000023.1:0-6009 GCA_039915545.1 Luteolibacter sp. | reverse complement strand
TCCGCCAAGCGCGCCCTCATCCTCACCCGCTCGGCTTATGCCGGTCAGCAGCGCAACGCGGCCATCACCTGGTCCGGTGACATCGCATCCGATTGGGCCACCTTTGTGAAACAGATCCCTGCCGGATTGAACTTCACCGCCTCGGGCATCCCTTACTGGAACACCGACATCGGCGGCTTCTTAAGCGGCAATCCGGCCACCGCTTCCTATGCCGAGCTCTTCACGCGCTGGTTCCAGTTTGGTGCGTTCTGCCCGATGTTCCGCGTACACGGCACCAACTACGCCAAGGAAGTCTGGCGTTTCCCCGCCGCCACCCAGCCGATCCTCAAGGACTTCATCAACCTGCGCTATCACCTGCTGCCCTACATTTATTCCACTTCTTGGAAAGTCACCAACGAAGGCTACACGATGATGCGCCCGCTCGTGATGGATTTCCGCACGGACGCGCAGGCTCAGGGCATCGGCGATCAATTCATGTTCGGTCCCTCGTTGCTGGTGAACCCGGTGACCTCGGCGGGCGCGACGAAACGCGGCGTCTATCTACCGGCCGGCACGCAGTGGTTCGATTTCTGGACCGGCCTCAAGCAGAACGGCGGACAAACGATCCAAGCCGACGCGCCTATCGGAAAGCTCCCGCTGTATGCGCGCGCGGGTTCGATTCTGCCTTACGGCCCGTCGATCCAATACGCGGTGCAAAGCGTGGACCCGATGGAACTGCGTGTTTACCCCGGAGCTGACGGAAGCTTCACGCTCTATGAGGACGAGGGAGACAACTACAACTACGAGTCCGGCATCCAGGCGACGATTCCCTTCACCTGGAATGAAGCCTCTGGGCAACTGACCATCGGCGCGCGCCAAGGCTCGTTCCCCGGAATGCCCGCCAACCGCACCTTCAAGGTCGTGTTCGTTTCGCCCAATCATGGAGCGGGTCTCGACACAAGCGCCACGCCGGACGTGGTCGTGAACTACGATGGCAGCGCCGTCACTGTCACGCGCCCGGCCCTGCCCGCGCTTCCCTCCGCGCCGACGGGACTTTCCGCCACTGCGAGCGGCGCCGGGATTTACCTCTCATGGACCGGCCCGGCGGAGGGCACTCTCTATCATGTCCAGCGTGCGCTTCAAAGCGGCGGCCCATACGTCACAATCGCGAATCCGGTGATCGGCACCAGCTTCGTGGATACCGATGTGGAAGCCGGTAACACTTATTATTATGTGGTGTCGGCCATCAACGCAGCGGGCGAGGGCCCTGTTTCCCGCGAAGTTCCTGCCACCAATGGCAACGCCGCGCTCCGGACATTGCTGATGTTCAACGAAGCTTCCGGTGCCATCGCGGCCGATGGTAGTGGAAATGGCAGGCACGCTACTCTGGTCAACGGCCCCACCCGGGTCGCTGGCAAGGGCGGCAATGCCTTGGACCTCGACGGCACGGATGATCATGTAAGCCTGCCAACAAACGTGGTTGGAACGCTCAACAACTTCACCATCTCCGCGTGGGTTCATCTGGACGCCGCGACCACCAGGTCGAGAATTTTCGATTTCGGCAGCGGGGGCAATTCCTACATGTTTCTAACTCCAGCGAATGGCGATTCGAACTCGATCCGTTTCGCCATCACCACGTCCGGAAACTCCGGCGAACAGCGCATCAGCGGCTCCTCCGCACTGCCCACAGGCGTCTGGACCCATGTGGCGGTGACCCTCTCGGGAAATCTCGGCATCCTCTATGTTAATGGTAGCGAAGTAGGGCGCAACGAAAGCATGTCGCTCAAGCCGCTCGATCTCGGTGCCAGCACCCAGAACTGGATCGGTCGCTCGCAATCGTCTTCAGATCCCTATCTGAACGGCCGCGTGGACGATTTCCGCATCTACAGCGGAGCCTTGTCCGCCGCGGACGTCCTGTCCCTCGCCAATGGCCCGGCCGGAGTGCTGCTTGCACCATGGACCAGCCAGGACATCGGCGGTCCGACGATTCCCGGCAGTAGCGGAAACGGCGATGCAGGCACGGCAACCCTTCGCCTCACCGCTTCCGGAGCCGATATCTGGGGCACCTCCGACCAATGCCGCTTTACCTGGCGATCCCGCTCCGGCGACACCGAATTCGTCACGCGTGTCGATGCTCTGGACGCCGCGGAACCATGGTCGAAAGCGGGCCTGATGATCCGCGGCAGCCTGAATGCCAACGCGGTGAACTGCCTGTTCGCGGTCACTCCGGCCAATGGTGTGACTTTCCAATACCGGACAAGCGCCGGTGGCACTACCGCATTCAACCAAACCACGGGTATCGCCGCGCCGTGTTGGTTGAAAATCGCCCGCACGGGAAACACCTTCACCGCCTATCGCTCGGCGGATGGCTCGACGTGGACGCAGCATGCTTCGACCACTCTATCCGACATGCCCGCCACGGCCTACTTCGGCCTCGTGCTCGCCTCCCACACGAACAGCGCCCCTGTCGGTGCCAGCTTCAGCAGCATCGCCCTGAACGATCCGCCGCCGCCCATCCCCGTTATCGGCAGCCTCACGGCTCCGGTCGCTGATGGCGACGATTGTTTCTTCCTCGCCTCCAACCTCAACGACGGCGACAACATCGACGGCACCGGCATCAAGTCCGAGGATAACGATGACTCCACCTACGTCGCGCCGGACCGCCCCAGCAAGGGCCAGACGTTCACTACCGGATCGAATCCCGCCGGATACACCCTCCAGTCGTTCACCTTCCAGCACGTGATCTGGCCGACGTTTCTCACCAATGGCACCTGGTATGACATCCAGCCCGGCGATACCTTCGCGTTCCAGTTCGGCACGATATTTGACACGGTAAAAACGCCGATCCACACCGGCGTGGGCCAGTATTCCGGCACGGCCATTTCCGGTATCGGGACCAGCGGCTCCGGGCGGTTCCTGACCTTCGGTCTATCAGGATCGGGCCTCGCCCCATTGTCTCCCAACACCACCTACTACTTTGAAATCGCGCCCGCTTCCGGAGGCCCCTACTTCGAGTTGAACGGCTCTAAAACCGGCAACTACGCCGGAGGCAAGGCATTCCGGGGGAATTCCGGATCTGACGCCGGAAATATCGCCTCGGGTGTGAATCTCCTGACCGGCGACCGGGTCTTCCATGCCGATCTGACGAAAGTGCCGGCTCCCGATTATTCCAGTTGGATCAACGGGTTTCCCGGTCTCGGAGTACAGAGCGGATTCGCCGACGACCCGGATGGTGACGGCATCAAGAACGGAGTTGAGAACTTCTTTGGCACAAATCCATCGGTTTCTAACACCGGAATCACCGGAATCGCGAAGAGCGGCAATACCATCACCTTCCGCCACCCGCAAAACCCGTCACCCGCCAGCGACGTCACCACAGCCTATCAATGGTCCACCGACCTTGTGAGTTATCATGCCGACGGTTCCACCGCCGCTGGCACCACGGTGGTCTTTTCACCCAGCATGAACGATCCGGTTTCGGGAACCACCAGTGTCGTCGCGACGATCAGCGGGGTGATTCCGGGAAAACTCTTTGCGATTGTTGTGGCAAGACAATCCACTCCGTAGTCACGGCAGGCGAACGGGCCATGGGGGATGCCGCCGAAGTGATTGCTTCGAAAACTGGAGGAAGCGTCCAATGTCGAAATCCGAATTCTGGCTGACGATGAGAGATGCTCGTTCGAGTAGCGCGCGGAATCGCCAACGGAGTGGGCTTTCCGATTGATGAATGCGGATGTTACCCTCTGCGCCACCGAAATTCCCGGTGGATTTTTCAGAGGAAACTTCCTTTTTTCCGCAGCCCGGAATTCTTGAGAAGCGGCGTGTTTCGGCATGGCATCAGGAATGCAACACCAACACGGGGAGATCATTATCCCTAGATCAGGGGATAGCGCGATAGCTCCCGATTTCTATACTGAGGCAGAACACCGTGGTGGAATCTGATCCCGCCCGCGAAACCCATTCTGTTATCATGAAACCAAACCACCGCCGTTCCGCTGCCTTGCTGCTAGTTTTTTTGTCGTCCCATTTCTGCATGGCGGCGTCGCCAGACTGGATGATGGCGCGCGATGCGGAGGTGAAGGCGCTTGTGGAAAAAATGACGCTTGCCGAGAAAGTCGGCCAGATGACCCAGCCGGACTGGCGCGCATTGAAAGACCGCAAGGATGTCGGCGCGCTGTTTCTCGGTTCGCTGCTGTGTGGGGGAAGTTCCGATCCGGAATCGGGAAACTCGCTCAAAGACTGGACGGGTGTTTACGAAGACGCGCAGAAACAATCGCTCGTTACCCGCCTCGCGATTCCGCTGGTTTTCGGGGTGGATGCCGTACACGGGCACAACAACGTGCTGGGAGCCGTTGTGTTTCCCCACAATATCGGTTTGGGTTGCACGCGTGATCCCGAGTTGGTGGCCCGTGTCGCCAAGGTCACCGCGAGCGAAACCCGCGCCAGCGGCTTCCAATGGACCTTCGCTCCCTGCGTCGCCGTGCCGCAGGACATCCGCTGGGGACGCACCTATGAGGGATTTTCCGAGGATCCCGCAGTGGTCGCCTCACTTGGGGAAGCCAGCGTCCGCGGATTGCAGGGCGAGCGGCTTTCCGGCCGTGAAAACGTGCTGGCCTGCGCGAAGCATTTCGTGGGGGACGGGGGCACTGCCTTCCGGTCCTCCACCGGGGGCGGCTTGTTGGACCAAGGTGATGCCAGGGTGGACGAAGCGACCCTTCGCTCTGTCCACATGGCCGGCTACCCCGCCGCCATTGACGCCGGTGTGGGCACGATCATGCCGTCCTACAGCAGTTGGAACGGTGTCAAGTGTACCGGCAACAAGCGCCTCCTAACTGATATTCTCAAGAAAGAACTCGGTTTCAACGGCTTCGTGATTTCCGACTACAACGCTATCGACCAGATCGTCCCTCCCGATTCCATCAGCGCGGCAGTTGAAAGCAACAACGCCTCCGGCCAGGTGAAAGCCTCGGATTACCGGAAATGCATCGAGATTTCTATTAATGCCGGAGTGGACATGGTGATGGTCACCGACAAATACCGCGATTTCGTCCGTCTTCTTCAGGACCTCGTTAACGAGGGAAAGGTTCCTGTTTCGAGAATCGATGACGCGGTCACCCGCATTCTCCGCGTCAAGTTTGCCATGGGCATGATGGACAAGAACGCGCAACTCATGGCCGATCCGGCGCTGGTAGCTGACTTCGGTTCCGAGGAGCACCGCAAGGTGGCGCGCGAGGCCGTGCGGCGTTCGCTGGTCCTCCTCAAAAATGAAAAGAACGTCCTACCTCTCACCCGCAAGGGCGGGCGCATTCATGTGACCGGACGCGGAGCCGACGATCTCGGCATGCAGTGCGGCGGTTGGACTGTGGACTGGCAGGGCAAACGCGGCGAGGTCACGCCCGGCGGCACGACCATTCTCGAGGCCATCACCCGCGGGGCTGCGGGAGGAAATACCAGAGTCACGCATGATTTGGATGCTTCGGGAGCGTCGGGTGCCGACACAATCGTAGTCGTGGTGGGTGAGGAACCCTATGCCGAGATGGATGGGGACACCGAGTCGCCCGCGCTGGCGAAAGAGGATGCCGACGTCATTGAAACCGCAAAGAAGACCGGAGCCCCGGTGGTGGTTGTGGTTCTATCAGGCAGGCCGCTCCTGTTGGGTTCTGCTGCGGATCAGGCGGACGCGCTGCTCGCCGCGTGGCTTCCGGGCACGGAAGGGGCCGGTGTGGCGGATGTTCTTTTTGGCGACCACTCGCCGTCCGGCAAGCTGTCGTTCACGTGGCCCAGAAGTATCGCACAGGTTCCCTCCGGTCACCGCAAGGACACCCCGGACAGTCCTCTCTTCCCGCTCGGTTTCGGCCTCGGCTACTGAGGATTTTTCCTAATCGACTTTTCGGTCACATGCATCATTCAGAGAAAACCCCAAGTCGGGGCAGCTTCGCAAACCGGGCCATCGGGCTCAGCCTCCTGCTCGCTGCCTGCACGCCGCTCGCCGCAGAAACCCCGCGTCTGCTCAACGAACCGCTGGACATC
>JBDSNC010000267.1:0-6553 GCA_039915545.1 Luteolibacter sp. | reverse complement strand
CGAATACGTCGCTGCCGTCACCCGCGTCTATCGGAAAGCACTCGACGCCGCGATCGCGAATACCGAATCACCAATCACCCCGTCCGACCGCTACGAGCTGGAAATGACCTTCTCGCGCGGCCTCAGTACCGGTTGGTTCGCGGGCACCAACCACCCGTATCTCACCCACGGCAAGTTCGGCAAAAAACGCGGTCCGCTGCTCGGCACCATCACCGACTGCGGCCCCGGCTGGATCCGGCTCGGTGATCTAACCGGCGTGCCGTTCACCGCCGGCGACGGCGTGGTCTTCGATGCTGGCGAAAACCGCGATCTCGAACAGGGCGCGCGTATCTGGGTGATCGAGGGCGACCGCCTCATTTTCCACCTCACCTACAGCGGCATCAATTTCGACCGCATCAAACCCGGTCAAACCCTCTACAAAACCTCTGATCCCAAGCTCGACTCCGAGCTCCGCCGCTTCTGGCAGAACACGCGTCCCGTCGAGAAAAAAACAGCGCTGCATTTCGTTGTTAGCGGCAAACCCGGTGAGCCCATCGAAATCCGCAGCGGCGAATTCAGCGTGCGCAGCGAGGTCCCGCTCCAAGAAGCCGCGAAACATCCGCTCGGCGCGGAAAAGCTCGCCGAACAACTCGGCCGCCTCGGTGATTCGTCCTTTGAACTCGGCTCGCTCGAAAACAAACTCGAAGGAAACTGCCACATCGCCGTTTCCGCTCTCAACCAACTCCGCCGCGCCCTCGTCAAGCAGTTGGAGGACGCCGCCGCCACCAAGCCGGTCCTCCCGAAAATCACCGCGACGCATCGCGACCTCTTCCCTCTTCCTTCGACGTTCGATGTTGGGCGTTCGATGTTCGATGTTCCAAAATTGTCGGTTCTCTGCCGCACCATGGGCCAGCTCACCGCCGCCATCGAGTGTGGCGTGGAAACGATCTACTGCGACTTCGAAGACTCGCGCCGCTACAAGGAAGCCGTCTCACTCTTCAAATCCTCAATCGTCAATCCTCAATCAACAATCGCCCTCGCCACCCCGCGCATCCTCAAGCCGGGCGAGATGGGCTATCTGAAACTCATCGAAAAAGCCGCGCCCGACGGCCTGCTCCTCCGCAACCTCGCCGCGCTCCATTTCTACAAAGACCGCCACGACCTGAAAAAGATTGGCGACTTTTCCCTCAACGTCGCCAACCCGATCACCGCGAAGCTCCTGATGGAAAACGCCGGACTCGATCACCTCACGATTTCCTACGATCTCAACATCGGCCAGGTGCTTGAGCTGCTAGGCGGCGCGCCGCCCGAGTGGTTCGAGCTCACGCTTCACCAGCACATGCCGATGTTTCACATGGAGCACTGCGTCTTCTGCACCTTCCTCAGCAAGGGAACGACCTACAAAGACTGCGGCCGCCCTTGCGAAACCCACGTCGTCCACCTCCGCGACCGCGTCGGCCAGCTCCACCGCCTGCAGGCCGACGTCGGCTGCCGCAACACCCTCTTCAACGGCAAGGCCCAGACCGGCGCGCGCTATTACGAACACCTCCGCGCCACCGGCCTCTCGCGGTTCCGCATCGAGCTGCTGGATGAAACCGACGACGCCCCGAAAACCATCCGCGCCTATCAGGACCTGCTTTCCGGAAAAACCGACGCCTTCGACCTCATCGACCAAGTCCAAGCCCTCGAAAAACTCGGCGTCACCGAAGGCACGCTGGCGGAGAAATAGGGCGGCGCAGTTCATCGTTCGCGTGGTATTTGCAAATCGGGACGACAAAAAAGACAAATTGCCAATCCGCCGCCTCTTTGTTTCGGTCGAGTTCATTTGCCACATGATCCATTCACTCAGAACCCCCGGCATCCGCGGGCTGATCCTCATCCTCGTGCTGCCCCTCGCTCAAGCCGGAGAGGCTGTTGTCAAATGGCCGTCCTTGAAGAAACTCGACGACCTTGCCGAGAAATGTGAGGCTCTATCGGAAAATAAGGACGTGCCCGGCCTGCGGAAAATCGCCGCTGCCGTGAAGACCGCCGCCGTAGCCGTCGCTTGCGAGGCCGTTCCCAAGGAAGCAAAGCAGCCGGAACAGGTGAAAATTCTCCAGGGTGATCTGAAAAGCCTGACCGACTCGATCGATGATCCGGAAAAACAGGACGGCGAGGAACTCACCGCGCTGCTCGCCGGCGTGCATCCCATCGTCGGGCAACTGATGGAGGCTTCCGGCATGCCGCATGTCCACGAGACCGATGAGAAGGAAAAGAAGCCGAAATGACCGACGGCGCGGCAGCCATTGAGATTCGCAACTGCGGACTCCGGCTCGGAGTCTCCGCAGGCGAGGCGATCCGGTTTCACCTCGAACATTTCAGGGTGGAGGCGGGGGAGCAGGTTGCTCTAACGGGACCCAGCGGATGTGGGAAATCCACCCTGCTCAATCTCATCGCCGGACTCCGCCGCCCCGATGCGGGAAGCATCATCGTGCGGGGCACCGATCTGGCAGGGCTTTCGTCGCCGCAGCTCGATGCCTTCCGCGGGCGGACGATGGGTTTCGTATTCCAAAGTTTCAATCTGTTGGACAGCTTCACCGCGCTGGAAAACGTCCTCGTCGGCCTGCGTTTCGGCCGTTCCTGCCCTCGTGGCGAGCGTCGGGCGAGGGCGGTGGCCCTGCTGGAGCGCGTGGGCCTGCAGCGGCGGCTCGATTCACTGCCGGGGCGGATGTCGGTGGGCGAGCGACAGCGCGTGGCCATTGCCCGGGCGCTGGCCAACAAGCCTGCCATCCTGCTCGCCGACGAACCGACCGGCGCGCTTGATCCGGCCACCGCGGAGGATGTTTTCGGGTTGATTCGCACGGTCTGCGGGGAGGAGCGGTGCGCATTGGTGTTAGTGACGCACGATCTCGATCTGGCGGCGCGGTTGCCACGACAAGTCGATTGCCGGGCACTGATCCGCCATGTTTCCGAAAAGGAGGACACACGATGAGTCTCTGGCGCATGGCATGGCGCTATCTCTGGGCGCGGGCGCTGGTCACGGTGCTGACGCTCACCGGCATCGCTCTCGGCACATCCCTGATCTGCAGCGTGCTGACGCTGCGGCGTGAGAGCGAGGCCGGTTTCCTGCGGGAGAGCGGCCAGTTCGATCTCGTTGCCGGGGCGAAAGGCAGTCCGCTCCAGCTTGTCCTGAGTAGTATCTATCAACTCGATGTGCCCACAGGAAACATTCCCTATTCCCGCTACGAGGCACTGCGTGATGACAAGCGCGTTGCCAGTGCGATCCCGCTCGGCCTCGGCGATAATTTCCACGGCTACCGCATCGTCGGCACCGAGGACAAACTCTTCTCGCTGACAGACCGCAAGGACGCGAAAACCCCTCTCTATCGACTTGGGAGCGGCCGGTTTTTTCAATCCGACTTCGAGGCGGTCATCGGTGCCCAGGTCGCGCGGCAGTCGGGATTGAAAACGGGTGACAGCTTCGTCGGCACGCACGGCCTCGTGGTGACGGCAGGCTCTTCCGAGCATGGAGATTTCCCATACAAGGTCGTAGGCATTCTTTCTGATAGTGGGAGTTCGACAGACCGGGCGATCTACGTTTCATTGGCGTCCGTGTGGCGCATCCATGATAAGGAAGCGGAGGTTCATCGGAAGATCGCCGGGGTCGGACCCGCTGCTGGTGCCACATCCCGCCAGGAGCTGGAGGTCACGGCGGTGCTGGTCCGTTTGAAATCCGTGGGACTGCGGCTGTGGATGGGCCAGGAAATCCAGAAGCGCACCGAAGCGATGGCGGCGGTTCCAGTGAACGAGATGTTGCGGCTCTATCAACAAGTGCTCGGGCCGATGCAGCGGATCCTGCTGGGCGTGGCGGCGCTCGTCGTGGTGGTGTCCGCGCTGAGCATTACGGCGACGCTCTATCAATCCGCCGAGCGCCGCCGCCGCGATCTGGCGGTGCTCCGCGCTCTGGGTGCCCGCCGCCGGGAGATTTTCTCGCTGGTGGTCATTGAGGCGCTGTTGCTGACCTTGCTGGGTCTGTCTGCCGGATGGCTGCTCGGGCACGGTGGCCTGGCGTTGGCCGGGCCTTATCTGCGGGACGATTTCGGGATCGGAGTTTCGTCCTGGACGACGGACCGGCTCGAATGGATCGCTCTCGGGACCGTGGCGGCCGGGGGATTGATTGCCGGGTTTTTACCTGCCATCCTCGCCTACCGGCGCGAACCGGTGAACGATCTTTCGTCCGTTTGATCCAGCCATTCCCCACTTATGAAAATTTCGAAATTCCTGACAACGGCAGCCATCGCCGCCGTTCTCTGCCTTCACGCCTCACCGGCTTCTGCCGCGCCTGAGGTGGCGACGCCGTTGCGCTACGAATTGATGGATAAGGCGGTTTACAAGGAGGATGCGCCCACGGTTTTTCCGGCTGAACTCATGAAGTTGGAAGGCAAGAGGGTCAGGGTTTCCGGATTCGTCGTTCCGTATGACGACCCGGAGAAAATGTCAAAATTCCTGATGGTGAAGTCCACCAACGGCTGTTTCTACTGCAACCCTCCCGGAGAGAACGAGGTGCTTTTCATTCGCCTCTCCGCGAAGGAAAAGCCGCCGGAAATGGATGGCGAAAAGCTCGTCGTCGAGGGTACGCTGCATCTCAGGAACGCGGAGTCCAAGGACGAGGAAGCGAAGCAGTTCGTCTTCACCATCGACGACGCGAAGCTAATTCCGGCAGGTCATTGAGATGACAGATCGTGAAAAGATCCATTGGCTGTTATGGGGCGTGGTGGCCATCGCCGCCATCTATCTGACGTTGCCTCCGCTGCCGAAAACGGCATCCCGTTCCTCGACGGCGGTTCCGTTTCCACTGTTGTTGGAAACGATCCGGAACGGTGATGCTCCTCCCGTTTATCCCGCCGGTCTCGTGGCTTTGGATGGCAGGCGGGTGACGATTTCCGGCTTCGCCACTCCCTACGATGACCCGCAGACTGCTGCGAAGCTGTTGCTTTCCGAAGGTGGTGGCGGTTGTTATTTCTGCGCCCCACCCGGAGCGAACGGTGTGGTGCTGGTGAGGCGGGCGTCGAAAGCACCGCTGTCCCTCTGGCAGAACGAGCCGCTCACTTTTGAGGGGACCCTTCACCTGACCCGCGCGGATTCCACCGATGAGGAGGCGGGCCGGTTTCTTTTCACTCTCGACGACGCCGGTCTGGTCCGGAACGAAGACCTCCGGATGCCAGCGTCCGCCGCCAAAGGATCTCTATGAAATTTTCCCGTCCGATCATTCTGGCTGTTCTTTCGGTGTCGTGCAAACCAGCGCCGCCGCTGCCTGCGGGAGCGGCGCGACCTCTCGAATTCAAGGTGATCCTCCGGACTGTCTGCGAGGATGACGGAACGCCGGTGTTTCCGCCGGAGCTGCTGGCGCTGGAGGGGCAGCGGATCTCTCTATCGGGTTTCATGGCTCCGTATGATGATCCGCATGAGATGAACAAGATCCTGCTCACGAAGTCGTCCGCCAGTTGTTATTTCTGCAATCCGCCCGAAGAGAACGGGGTGGTTTTCATCCGGCTCTCACCGCAGGAAAAGCCGCCCGAGGCGGAAACCGGAAACATCACCGCCGAAGGCACGCTCCATCTCATCCGCCGCGGTTGCAAGGACGAGGAGGCGAAACAATTTCTCTATACCATCGAGGATGCCAGGATTATCAAGATCGCTCCGTGACAGGGAATGCATCAGTAACTATCAAGTTCCGCAGAAGGTTTGATAGGTGGGAGCCCCGGGCGGCTGTGGCGTGGTATATTCCGATGAAGCTGTGTCTCCATAGGGATCGGCAAGGACTTCGAGAAGTCGGTGCATCACGGTCAGATCTCCGGCCACTGCGGCGGCGAGGGCTTCCTCGACCTTGTGGTTGCGGGGGATGACGGCAGGGTTGTGGGCGCGCATTTTTTCGGCCGCTTCGGCCGGAGATTGCGGCTGGCGGGTGAGCCGGGCGGTCCATCGTGAATGCCATGTTAGGAAGCCGGCGTCGACGAAGACGGGCCCGTCAATGGCGCTTTCATCGCTCAGGGCGCGGAAGGTGTTGGTGAAATCCATGTGGCTCGCGTGCATCCAGTCGAAAAGTTCCTGGACGAGCGGAGCGTCCTCTTTTTCCGCGGTGAAGAGGCCGAGTTTGGATCTCATTCCTAGCAGCCAATGGCCTTGGAAGCGGACCTCGAATGAGCCGAGCACCTCGTTCGCCAGATCGACGGCGGTTTTCTGATCCTCGTGGAGCAGCGGCAATAGGGCTTCGGCAAGGCGGGCGAGGTTCCAGCGGGCGATCTGCGGCTGTTTGTCGTAGGCGTAGCGGCCCTGGCGGTCGATCGAGCTGAAGACGGTTTCGGGATCGTAGTCGTCCATGAACGCGCATGGGCCATAGTCGATGGTTTCGCCTGATAGAGCCATGTTGTCGGTGTTCATCACTCCGTGAATGAAGCCAACGTTCATCCACTGTGCGAGCAGCGAGGCTTGGCGGGCTGTCACGGCGCTCAGAAGAGCCAGATGCCGGTCTGGCAGGCCGGCAAGCGCGGGGTCGTGGCGGGCAATCGTGTACCCGGCCAACTGGGCCAGCTTC
>JBDSNC010000246.1:0-10290 GCA_039915545.1 Luteolibacter sp. | reverse complement strand
GGGGCGCGAGCAGAGCTTCGCGCAGTCCGGGGTTACAAAAAAGCCCGCCCCCGGGGGACCGGGGCGGGCTTGAATGTTAGGATTTCGGTGGCGGCCGGCTTATTTGGCCTTCTTCGGATCAGCGGCCTTCGGCGCGGCAGCGGGCTTGGTGTCGCCCGACTTCGGCTTGTCGGTGGCTTTGCCGGACTTGATGTCGTCGAGTTCCTTCTTGGCCGCGGCGCGTTGTTTTTCGTCGAACTTGGCGTCGATTTCGGTGGCGAGTTTCTTGCCGTCCTCGGTGCCGCGCTCGGCGGCGAGGGTGGCGAGGGCCCAGGCTTTTTCCGGGTTGGCCTTGGTGCCGATGCCTTCGTTGAGCAAACGGGCGAGAGCCAGGGTGGCCGGACCATTGCCTTGGTTCGCGGCGAGCGAGTAGAGCTGACCTGCGTTTTCCATGTTCTGGGTCAGGCCGGCCGCGCCGCGCTCATAGAGGGTGGCGAGGTTGTTCTGGGCCTGGGCGTAGCCACCTTGGGCGGCGCGGGTGAGCCAGGCGACACCGGCGGAGGAATCCGCGGAGGCGAGCTTGCCGGAGAGATAGAGCAGGCCGAGTTCGTTCTGCGCTTCGACAAGATTGCCGGTGGCGGCCTTGAGGAGGTGGCCGTATCCACCGAGCAGATCGGGCTTCTCGACGGAGAGGGCTTGGACGGCGAGGCGGAAATTGGCAACCGCGTTGCCGGCTTCGGCGGCTTTTTCAAGCAGGGCAAGTCCGCGAGCGGTGTCTTTTTCCACGCCTTTTCCTTCGATGTAGAAATCAGCGGTGCGCAGGATGCAATCGACCTGACCGGCGTCCTTGCCGCGTTCGTATTCGGCGAGGGCGGCCTTGAGGTCCTTTTTCACGTTTTCCTCGTAGTCGCCGAGGGCGAGATAGGCGGTGTATTCCTTGGCATCGATGGCTTTCTTGAGCCACTCGCGGCCTTTTTTCTCGTCGCGGGTCTTTTCGTCACCGCTGAGCAGGCGGGAGCCGAGGGCGGCCATGGCACCGGCGTCGCCGAGACCGGCGGCTTTGGCGTAGTTGGCGAGCGCTTCCTTGGGATCCTTCAATTCGGGGAAACCGAACTGGCCTTCATAAAAGCGGGCGACGAGGAGCAGGGAAGGGAGGTCGCCGGCGTTGGCGGCTTGTTTCCACCAGAAGACGGCCTTGTCGGGATCGGCCGAAGGGCTGAGGCGGCCGCGGAGGTAGGCCTCGCCGAGAATGCGGGCGGCGACCGTCGGATCGTCCTTGGCGGCGGTTTCGAGGGCTTGGCGGGCTTGATCGCGCTCCTCTTCCTTTTCGGAAGCGAGGAGGATGAAGGAGAGGCGATAGACGGCGTCCTTATGCTTCAGGGCAGCGGCCTTGCGATAGTATTCGAGGGCTTTTTCCTTGTCCGCCTCGATGCCCTGGCCGGACTCGCTGGCGAATCCCATCAGGTAGAGCGCGTCCGGATTTCCCTGATCCGCAAGGGGTTTGGCGAGTTCGACGGCTTTCGCGTGGCGGCCGGCCTTGAACGCTTCCATGGCCTCCTTGGCGGGGCCTTCCGCTGCGGCGGGAACGGCGGCGGAGTTGTCCGACGGCAGTGAGACGGCGGCGTTGACGGAAAGGGTGAGTGCTGAAAACAGCAGGAGATGGGTCAGTGGGCGGAGGCGCATTCCCGAAATTAGGCGAAATCCCCTTGGTAATGCAAGCGATGAAAATCCTCAGCCCCGGCTTTCCCAGCGGGTGCGGAGCTCGTTGATGCACTCGCCGAGCAGGGTTTCATCGATCTGATGGACGTCCACTCCGGTGCCGAAATCCTCCAACAGCAGGACGGTCAGCTCGCCGCCGAGATGCTCGCGGAATTCGTCGAGCCCGTCGAGCACCCTGCGCCGGCCGTTGTCGTCGAGCCAGTCGAGCGCCGGGTGATAGATGGCCAGTTGGAGTTCGTCGAGAACGTCGAGGATCTGCGTCGCGAGGGAGAATTTCAGCAGGCCGGAGCGCGCGGAATAAAGGGTGTCCAGCGCCAGTCCGACGGCCACGGCGGGCGCGTGGGCGAGTTGATAGTGCGTCATCGCCTCCAGCTTGTGGGCCGCCCAGTGGCCGAAATCGAGCGGCCGGCTGGAGCCCGTTTCGAAAGGATCGCCGCCGGTCGCGATGTGGCGGGCGTGCAGCAGGGCGGATTTTTCCACGCAGGATTCGAGCGCTTCCGGCTCCAGCGCGGAGAGTTCGTAAAGATTTTTCACGATCCACTCGAAGAACTCCCGATCCTTCACCAGTGCGACTTTCACCGCCTCGACAAGGCCCGCGCGGCGCGTCTGCTCGTCCTGGGTGTGGAGGAAATTGAAGTCATTGATCACCGCGTGCGGCACCGCGAACGCACCGACCCAGTTCTTTTTGTCGAACGCGTTCACCGCGCATTTCACGCCCACGCCGCTGTCGTCCTGGGAGAGAGTGGTCGTCGGGAAACGCACCAGCCGCACGCCGCGGTGGGCGGTGGCGGCGGCATATCCGACGGCATCGAGAAACGCCCCGCCGCCGATGACGATGGCATACGAATGACGGTCGAGGTGCGCGGCATCAATGGCCGCCCAGATTTCCCGCACGAGATGGTGGTCGGCTTTCGAGGTTTCGCCCCCGGGAAACAAGGTGGTGCCACGGAATTCCAGATCGAGTTCGGAAAAGTAAGTCTGGATCTGATCAATCAATCCCGGCCACGCGGCGGACACGCTTTCTTCGAGAAAAACCATCGCGCGGCGGCCGCCTCCCTCGCTCAGGATCTCGGCCAGATCCGCGTTCTCCGGAGAGAAGGCATCCTTCGTGAAAACAATACGGTGCTTGAAGGTGACGGGAATTTGGAAATCGTAGCGGGACATCAGTTGCGCGGAAGCAGTAGCCCCGTTTACGCCCGCGCGCCATCGTTTCTTGCCCTCAAATTCAGCCCAATGTCCGTTCCTGAAACTCTCTTCGAAACCCAATGGCTCGGTGTCTATCGGATCGGCCGCTGGGATTTCGTCCGCCGCCCGCAATCCGAGCATTGCGTCGGCATCCTCGCCATCACGCCAGAAAACGAGATCGTCCTCGTCGAGCAATTCCGCATCCCGATGCAGAAGCGCGTGATCGAGGTGCCCGCCGGCATCGTCGGCGACGAACCGGAGTTTTTCGGCGAATCCCTCGCGGACACCGCCGGCCGCGAGCTGCTCGAGGAAACGGGCTACCGCGCCGGATCGGTCACGCCGCTCATCGCCGCACCCACCTCGGCGGGCATGAGTTCGGAATACATCCACCTTTTCCACGCGAAGGACCTCGTCCGCGAGCACGCCGGCGGGGGAGTGGCCGGGGAGGACATCATCGTCCACCACGTGCCGATCCCCGAGCTCCGCACCTGGCTCGCCGCGCGGGTGGAGGAGGGGATGATCGTCGATTTCAAGATCCACGCCGCGCTCTGGCTGGCCGGAATTGTCGGCTGAAATGGCTTGATCAAATGTCCCGGTCGGTTTCGTTTATTATAAAATCCCATGCCCCACGGTCCACACATCAGCCGCCGCCGCCTGCTCAAAACGCTGTTCTGCTCCAGCGCCGCGATGGGCCTGAACCTCCGCGCTCAGGAAACTCCCGCCGCCGCCCCGGATCACTTGCTCGACCTGCTCGCACTCGGCGATTTCGGCACCGGCGACAAGGCGCAGAAGGACCTCGGCCTCGTCATGGCCGGGTATGCCGCCGCCATGAAAAACAAGGCGCAAGGCATGCTGCTGCTGGGCGATAATTTCTATCACCCGATGCCCGGCGGCTACCAGGCTCCGCGCTGGAAGACGGATTTTTCCGACGTGTATCCTGCAAGTGTTTTTCCAGGACCCTGCTGGGCGATCCTCGGAAACCACGATTACCACGACACCCCAGGCAACGAGCACATCCAGCTCGGTTACCCCGCATTCCGCAATCACAAGACCCGCTGGACCATGCCGGCGAAACACTACCGCCTCGATCTGCCGGCGGTGAATCCGATGGTCACCTTCCTCATGATCGACACCAACTGGGAGTCCATCAACCGCCGCATCCACGGCGGTAGTTTCAACTGCTGGATGAGCGCCGATGAAAAGGCGGAGCAAGCGATCTGGCTGGAATCCCAGCTCGCCTCGAAGCGCGCGCCTTTCACCGTTGTCGTCGGCCATCACCCGATCTACTCGGATGGCGCCCACAGCGATACACCCGAGCTCGTTCAGGAACTCGGTCCGGTTTTGGAAAAACACGGCGTCCACCTCTATCTCTGCGGCCACGACCATGATCTCCAACACCTCGAACTCGAAGGCCTCAAGACCTCCTTCGTCATCTCCGGCGGCGGTGGTGCGCCGCTTTGCATGAATACCAAGGCGCGCCAGAATTCCGTCATCAAGCCCACCCACGGCTTCAGCCACCTCTTCGTCGCGGAAAAACGCCTGCATGTCCGCCATATCGACTCCACCGGACAAGCCTGCCACGCCTTCAGCAAAGGCATCGGCCATGACTGGCGGGTCGAAAGTTAGACCTTCGGCCGCGGCTCAAATTTTTTCCCTGCAATGATCCGCCGCGTCCTGCACAAACTTTTCCCAGCCGCATCCGCCGTGTCGTCGCTGCTATCGAAAGGCGAGCCAGTCGTCGTGCCCACACTTACCGAAGCCGGTTTCTCCATCTCCATCCAGTGCTGGTCGTTCAAGGAATTCACCCTGTTCGAAGCCATCGAAATGGCAGCCGCCGCCGGCGCGGGCGGCGTCGAACTCTATCCGGGCCAGCGCCTCGGCGGCGGTCATGGCGATCTCGTTTTCAGCGAAGAGCTGCCGGACGCCAAGCTACAGGCCGTGATCGATCACTTGGAAAAGAATCACATCGCCGCCCTCAACCTCGGCGTTGTCGATTTCCCCGAAGATGAAACGAAAGCCCGCAAACTCTTCGATCTAGCAAAAAATCTCAACCTCTACGGCGTCACCACCGAGTCCGCCAACGCCATCGATACTCTCGAAAAACTCTCCCAGGAATACGGCATCAAGGTCTGCTTCCACAACCACCCGAAACCCACCGCCCTCTGGCATCCGGACACCGTCTGGAAACTCCTCGAAGGTCGTCACGAAAACCTCGGCTTCTGCGCCGACATCGGCCACTGGGCCAGCTCCGGCCTCGATCCGCTGGAAGTCGTTAGGAAAATCGCCCCGCGCATCCGCTCGTTCCATTTGAAAGACCGCGCATCTATCAGCGAGTGGACCCACGACCGCCCCTTCGGCACTGGCATCTTCGACCTCCCCGCCATCCTCGCCGCCGCCCGCCACCACGGTTTCGCCGGAAACGTCAGCATCGAATACGAGCACAACTGGCAAACCAGTCTGCCAGAAATCGCCCAATGCGCCGGCTACCTCAGAGCGTATGCGAAGCTCCGCTGACCCGTTCCCGCCGCAGGCGGTGCTTTGGAGTGCAGCGGGAAGCCCCAAGGCGCTTCACCGCTTTGGGAGGCGGGCCGGCTTTCCCAAAGACCACCCAAATTTTCGCGGATACCTATTTCATTTTCGAACCCCTTTGCCAGATGATGACGAAGGCGCCAGTTAGATCCTCCGCTCACGATAATAACCGCCCATGACTGTGATTTTTTTACTCTCAACCCATTTATTGGGGAGGACTGTGTGGCCCGAATCGGAGGCGATAATGGAAAATACTATCGACAAGGAGGAGAGTGTAGGATGTGAATCTCTCTAGCATTCACAGGTGACTACTTGAAACCGGTCACAGCGACTGTTTCCACGGCATTCAACCCTAGAGCAGATCCCTAGCTACCAATCCGAGCCATGAAAAAACCGATCAGATGGCTTGCCGTGGTTTTGAGTAGTTTAGGATTCTCTCAGCGAGTTGTGTGCGAACCCGCAGTTCCAGCGTCAGATGGATTCAAACTTGTCACAGATTTGTCAAAGCTCCCGCTGGACATCGGGGTCTGGCTCGGGAAGGGCAAGGTAGAGGTGGTGCACGATTTGCAAGGATTAGAATTTATCGAAGAAAAGGAGCAGGAAAGATGGCTTCCGAAAACTGACGTGGGCGGCAAAGAGCATCCGTGGCGTCGAATGATTTTTATGGTTACATGGGTCAATGGCGATGGTGCGTCTATCGGCCGACCGCTGCGCGTCAGTTTTAATGCGGATTCAGGTAAAATCTGGTATTTGCACATGCCCGTTAAACCACAGAGCAGCATGCCGAAAGTCGGTTCGATAGCCGCTGGCGACACTTTTCAAACCTGCGTTGCGAAACTTGGACAGCCTGTCAATGATGTCCAAACGGCACCGGTAACTCGGGAGGCCGCATGGCAAATGGGCTCGACAACTTATCGGATTAACTATTCTTCCGAAGCGTATCGCGACTTTAACCAGGCTTTCCGCGCGGGGGAAATTGACTTAATTTCTGTTTACAGAAAGGATCTCGCCCCTCCGGGTTTCGATGACAAACCGACCGTGTATGACCCTTCAAAGGGTTGGTAGCCCTCCCTTCCGCGTCGAGTCACAAACATGACAGGACTCATATCCCGTAGTTATGAATCATTACTGGCCTTGATGCGCCTCGTTCACGCCACCTTCCCACGGGTTGACGATGGAGATTCCGGTCTGCGCGAAGTCCGAAGCATTGCGGGTGGCGAGGGTGAGGCCGTGCACTTGGGCGGTGGCGGCGATGAGAGCGTCGTTGTAAGGCGTGCCGTGGGTAGCCCGTAATTCGGCGGCACTTTCGGCGATCTGGCGGGAGACGGGAACGATGAGGAACAGGTCGCTCTGGGCGATCAAATTGGCATACCACTCGCCAAGAAGAGTGGCGAAGGCGGGATCACGGTTCTCGATCTTGCGGATGCCATACCAGATCTCGTTCAGGGTGATGACGCTGAGGTAAACCGGTTGCCCCAATAGTGAAGCCTGCCAGCGGAAGACCGCGGGATCCGCATTTTCAGCCCTACGGAATTCGGAGAGCGTGACAGTATCGAGAAGAAAGGCCATCAGTCTTCAAAGGAGAATTCGCGCACTTTACCGGCGCGGCGGTCTTCGAGTGGAAACTCGCGCTTGGAAAACCAAGAGGGAGCATCCTTCAAGCTGAGTGCTTCGATCAACGTGCGGGGCTTGGGAGAAGGTTCTCTCCCAGCAGCAAGTTCTCGCTCCACGACGGCCGCGACCCATGCGGAAAGCGACTTGGATTCGTCGATGGCACGGTGTTTCGCCTCGCGGCAGAGATCGTCAGGGAGTTTGAGGGTGACGTTCATGTATTTTGTGAGTGCTGCACGGTGGCACGGCAGCACTGGATTTCAAGGTTTTTATGCATCGGCCACCTCGTTCCATGGGCAAGTTCGTCCATTTTCTTGCTGAAAAGCAGAGACGATTTCCCGATCCAACCATGACTTCAAACGGACAATCTTCAGATCGCGACGGGCGATTTTTCCTCACATTGCGAGGATCATGGCTGCGGGACAGACTTTGTTCCACAATGACCGGCTGCCTGTCCACCGGCGGCCTCGGGGAGCGAAAGCGGGCCGCGTTGGAAAACCGCCACCCGTCAATGGGTCTGCCACGTGATGCGGTATTCTGCGGGCCATCGAAGTGCGCGGTAGCGGGACCGGGGAACTATTGAGAGCGGGCATCTAACACTGTTCTCAAAAAAATGTGGATTTGTGATCCGTGTTTACGTGAAGGCAGTGGTCGCTGATGATTGAGCAGGGTGATTGGAATTTATCTTGCTGTGTTAAATTGGGATTTCTAGCCTCCTAACCATGGGTGCGATATTGACAATAAATGGACCGGATTTTGACGCAGCAACGTGGCAAATAGCTGTGGGAAATTTGATTTGGCAGCGGGATCAGCCGGGAGTTTCGCCGCTTTGCATGGTGTTTAATGAGGAACTGGCCGAGGTGTTTCCTGAGGCTGGGTCGAGCGAGCCGACGTGCTTGGGTGACGACGGAACATGGCTGCACTCCCCGGGTGCCATCCGTGGCGTGACGGTGCGGCGTTTCGCTGATGGTTCGGTGAGCGTTTCCCTGCCGTCAGGTGCTGGGCGGGGAGATTGGGAATTCGCGGCCAGGCTGGGAGAATGCGGAATGGCATCCGGGGCGGAGCTGGAAGTGGACGGTGAGACGGTGGTCACCGCAGGAGATGGATCGGTGGATCTCACCAAATTGTTCGAGAAACAGTGGGAGTTTGAAACAAGCATGATCCGACAGTTGGCGAGCGATTCGGACGATAAAAGTATCGACCTTCCAGTGCTGGGGAATTTGCTTAAATTGAAGGTGACCGCTGATGATGCGGCGAGTGATGCATTTCACGATGATCTGACAGAGCGGATGAGGCGCTATTCCGAGGCACATGTGGCTTCGACGATGAGCGTGCGGACCGAGACCGGTGCGGAGTTGGAGATCAATGTTGCGGGCGCGGTACCCACATTGATCGCAGCAGATGTTGACGCGCTAATGCTCTTCGATGCGCCAGCGGCCATGGAGGCGAGCGACGCTCTGTTTGGTAAAAAGCTTGTGCCGTTGGGGCCGTTTCTCGAGGTGATGAGGAATGAAGTGGAGGTGCTGGGAGGCCTCAATTATGTACCGCTTTTCAAATACAGTGAGCATCCCGAAGTGATGAGCAAATTACAGGCCGCCGTTGATGCCTATGAGCCGGGTGGGGCAGGTGATTTAACTGAAACAGATCTGAATGCCCTATCTCGCGGGCCGGTGCTCGTGTTCTTGCTGGTTGCTGCCGCGGATGGGAGCGTGGACAAGAAGGAAATTCTGGAATTCGGGGCGATTCTGAGCAAAGCGGCAGCGCTTCCCGGCTCAATTTTCCAAAAAATGCTAGCAACTAGCATCGTGAGTCAGGCGGAGATTCTTCAGCAGGTGATGGCATCTGGTGAGGCACCGCTTGCACAGCTGGTGCAGTTGCTTCAGGCGCTCGAAAAATGTCCGGCAGGCGAGGCTGACCTCATCCGGAATGGTCTCTACGTGATCGCCTACCGAATCGCGAACGCTTCGGGCGGCTTTCTGGGATTCGGGTCGAAAATTTCGCCCGGGGAGCAGCGGGCGCTGGATATGCTGAAGACTCTGCTCGGTGTGAATCCTGGAGAGTTGAATTTATAGGACCCTCGCGCACACTGGACCTAACAATGTTAATGCCTCGTCGATTTCACTTGGCGCGATCGAGGCTGGCACCAAATCATGCGTGAATTTCTATAGGTCTTTATTGGGGAGAGCGTGGCGATTCTTGAATGGAGTCATTACTCACGGAGTAGCGTGTTCCAGAATCAGGTTAAGTGTGGTGCGGGAATTCAAGGTATTGCATGTCACAATCACCTCGTGACATGCGCAAGGTCGTGCTTATTCTTACTGAAAAGCAGAGACGATTTCCCGATCCAACTGTGGCGTCAAACGGGCCATCTCCAGATCGCTACGGGCGATTTTTCCTCTTCCTGCGAGGATGCTCACTTCTCCCAAACCCGCGCCCGCAGCGCTTCAGCCGCGGCACGGGCCTCGGCTTCCTTCTTGCTCTTGCCTTTGCCGGTGGCGAGGATGATGCCCTGCCATGAGACTTCGGATTGGAAAACGCGGCGGTGATCGGGACCGCTCTCGCCGATGACTTTGTACATCGGGGCTTGCGGGTGAATGGCTTGGAGACATTCCTGAAGCTCGCCTTTCGGATTCCGCTCTTCCGGGCTGGTGATCATGTTGCCGATTTCGGACTCAAACAACCGCAGCACCAGTTCGCGAGCCGGAACCGGGCCGGAGTCCAGATAGACCGCACCGATCAGCGATTCGAAGGCATCCGCGAGAGTGGACAATCGGCGTCGGCCGCCGGTGGCTTCCTCGCCTTTTCCGAGGAGCACGTAGTCGCCGAGGTGGATGGCCATCGCGAAACGGGCGAGGGCGCGGCGGGAAACCACGCGGGAGCGCAGTTTCGTCAGGCGGCCCTCGGTGAAATCCGGGAACATCTTGAAAAGCTCCTCGGTCACGATCAGTTGGAGCACGGCGTCGCCGAGGAATTCCATCCGCTGGTTGTCGAAATGCGGCTTCTGCGACTCGTAAGCCAGACTGGGATGGGTCAGCGCCTCCGCCAACAGCAGCGAATTGCGAAATTTGTAGTGAATCCTGCTCTCAAGCGGCTGCATCAGTCGTTCTACTAAGGTTCCTTCTCCCCCTTCCAAACCTCCTTTGAGGTCCCGATGGGAAAGATGGGGTGATCGACGGGACTCGAACCCGCAACAACCAGAATCACAATCTGGGGCTCTACCATTGAACTACGACCACCATTTCAGGCGGGCGCGAGGAGTAAGCAGTG
>JBDSNC010000087.1:0-40154 GCA_039915545.1 Luteolibacter sp. | reverse complement strand
GGCTTGTCGATCACCGGTTCGAGCGGAAGCGGATAGAGTTCCGGGATGATGTCATGCCCGGCCTCTCCGCGGATCAGGATGCGGCCCATGGGACCGGAATCACCGATGGTTTTCGCACCATGACCGCGGATTTTTTTTGCGGGGGGGAGATCGCTGAGGTCGGGCCGGTGACCCTCCCGGGTGTGGATGACGGTCAGTCCGGCGAGACGCCATGCCGCGAGCAGCACCTTGTTCGGTTCGATGGTCCGGCGGAGCTGGGAAACGTCGTTGCCGAGCATTTCACCGAAGCCGTCGGGCTCCAGGAAATCGCGCTGCATGTCGATGATCAGCAAGGCGCAATGTTCCTTATCGAGCTCGAAAGGATACGGCTCCGCCTCTACTTGCACGATGGGGCTGGTTGCGTTCATGGAGGGGTCTTCCGGGTGAAAATCTCAGGTCACAGCACGAACCGGGCCGTCAGAAGAAGATCGTGAGTCCGGTGTTGAACTGGACCAGATCGCTGTCGGGATTTCCAAAGGCGTATTTGTTGCCGTCCTCAAGGCCGTCGTTGTCCAGGTGATAGTATTTCACCCCTGCATACCAGGTCCAGAATCCGTATTCCTGCGGGATGAACTTCAGCGGCACGCTCGCCTTCACGCCTGTGGAAATGACCGCCACGCCAGAACCACCCGCGCTGCCGTCCAGCTTTTGATAGAAATGATCACCCACGATGTTCATGAAGGTCGGGAACTCGAGTTTCGCCGAGCCCAACTTCACGGAGGGATTGATGCCGAGCGTGAAGTAATAGGATTCGGGAGCCCTTGAGGGATCAAATGCGACGGTGGCCTTGTCGTTGAGTTCCCTCCAGTAAGCGACATAGGGATTGAGGGTGAAGGCACCCATCCACTTCGAATCGTCGAACGAGAGCTTGAGCTCGAGGTGATGGGAAAGCGGATAGGCGTCCGTCATGCTCTTGAACGCGGTATAGTTCGTTTCAAATTTGAAATAATCCGCAAACTTGTAAGAGAGACCGAGGATGGGATCGAACTCGTTCCAATGGCTGGGATCCGGGCCGGATCCCTCGGTCTCGGTGTGGAAGGAACTCCACACTCCGGCCGTCAGATCGACGGACGAGACGAAACTGCTTTCACTGGAATAAAGATTCGCGAAGAGGAGGACAAGCGGTTGAAAAACGACGCCATCATCCTCCACATCGAGTCCGCGGGGAGTGATGTAGTGATCCGAGACATCAAGCTGCAACAGCATGTTGAGTTTCAGCTTGGGCAGCGCGGGCGTTATTTCCGGCGCGGCCGGGGCGGACTGAACCTCGCCGGCGGACAGCGTGTTCGAGCAGATCAACGCGTGGCATGCGACGAGTGCGAGGGATGGCAGTAGGGATGGTTTCATGGATATGGGGAATTTGATGCGCACGGAATGATTTGCATCGTTCGTGCCAAGCGTGGAACCACGATTCATCCCGCTTGTTTTCAGACAGTTGCGGATCCCGACCCGCTGCCACCAATCCACCGCAGGTGTCGCCGCTGTTCCACACCGCCACACCTGCGACACATTTCACCGCTACGGTTTCCCGGCCTGGGGAAACTTCCGATAGATACGGCTGCGGCTCACGCCTAACAATCTTGCCGCCTCGGCCACATTTCCGCCGGTTTGTTCGAGCGCGCGCTGGACCAGCGCGTGTTCCGCGGAATCAAGGTTGAGCGGCAGGCCGGACGGCGGAGGCGTGGGCGTCGGCAGGTCCGCGGGTGGCGGCGATGTTTGGAAAAGCTGCAAATGCCGCGGGGCAACGGGCATGCCGCCGCTCAGGATGAGGGCGCGCTCCATCACGTTTTTCAGTTCGCGGATGTTGCCGGGAAACAGATAGGAGCCGAGCATGGAAAGCGCTTCCGGGGTCAGCGGCGGAGCAGCCATTCCCATTTCGGCGGCGAACACTTCGAGGAAATGCGCCGCCAGCAAGGGAAGGTCCTCGCGCCGCTCGCGCAAGGGAGGTGTCTCGACGGTGAAGCGGGCGAGCCGGAAAAACAAATCCTGCCGGAACGCGCCGGACGCCATCTTTTCCGGCAGATCCGCGTTGGTGGCGGAAACGATGCGGACATCGACGTGGCGCGATTTGTTAGAACCGACCGGTGTGACCTCGCCGTCCTCCAGCACGCGCAGCAGTTTGCCCTGCAGAGTGGCCGGCATGTCGCCGATCTCGTCGAGGAAAAGTGTGCCGCCGTCCGCGAGTTCGAGGTAGCCCTTGCGGTCCGAGGTGGCACCGGTGAACGCGCCCTTCGTATGGCCGAAGAAAAGCGACTCGGCGAGTTCGCCAGGAATGGCCACGCAGTTCACCGCGATGAACGGCCCGTTCGCACGCGGGCTCTGGTGATGGATCGCACGCGCGACGAGCTCCTTTCCCGTGCCGCTCTCGCCGGTGATGAGCACGCTGGTTTTTCCGAACTGATGGAGTTTTTCAATATCCGCCAGAACGCGTTTCAGATGGGTGCTGCTGCCGACGAAGCCGGAAATGCCCCAGCGTTTCGCTTCGGACGAGGCCAGCGAGGACAACCGTTCGGTGGCCTTGTCACGCGCGTTTTCGGCAGCTTCGCGGCGGGCTATTTCCTCTTCAAGTTCGGCATTCCGCTCGCGGAGTTCGCGGGTCATGCGGCTGAGTTTCAAATGCGTGGCGACGCGGGTGATCACCTCCTCGGCATGGAACGGCTTGAGGATGTAATCCACCGCACCGAGCCGGAAGCCTTTGACGATGTCCTCCGAACTCTGGCGGCTGGTGATGAAGATCACCGGTATGTCACTCGTTTCCGGATCCGCCTTCAGAGCACGGCAGACGGTGAATCCATCGCTGCGCGGCATCACCACGTCCAGCAACACCAGATCCGGCTTGGCGCGATGGGTTAGATCGATGGCGGCGCGGCCGTCGGACACCGCGAGGATTTCATAACCCTCCGGCTCCAACAGATCGCTGAGCAGCGAGAGGCTGGCGGCGGTGTCATCCGCGATGAGGATGCGTCCGGCATTCATGCGACGGGGATCTGGGCGACCAGGCGTTGGATGGTTTTCATGTCGTAGCTGGAAAGGAATTCGCGCAGATGGCTGGCCAGCCTTTCTCCAGCGGGACCGAGTGCTTCCACATCGATGAGGCAGTTTTTCAAAACGGTGGCGCTGTGGAGTTCCGCCGCCATCGTCAGGCGGGTGGCGAGTTCCTGCGGCAGCGTGATCTGACCGAGATCGAAGGGACCGGACGGCACCTCCACCTCCTCCTGATAGACGAAGGAAACTTCCGGCAACTGTTTCAGACATTGGTAGATCCGCTCGGCGCGGAAGGGCTTCGCGACGAAATCATCGCAGCCGACCTTCAGGCACTGCTCGCGGTCCTGGGCGAGCGCCGAGGCGGAGGTGGCAATGATTTTCAATCCGCCCGCATTGAATTCCTCGACGATCCGGCGGGTGACTTCCATACCGTCGAGCCCCGGCAGCCGGATGTCCATGAAGACGATCCGCGGTTGGGAAATGCGAATGACCTCCATCGCCTGCCGCCCGCTTTCCGCCAGTACGACCTCGCAGCCGATCTGCCCCAGCATGGCTGATAGAACGCTGCGGTTCTCGGCGATGTCGTCCACCACCAGCGCCCGGATGCGCACGCCTTCCGCCAGATGTTTCACCCGCCTTGCCGGACGGGCGGGTTCCACCCGCGCCGCAGCGTCCGGCAACGGCACGCGCACCGTGAAACAGGATCCCTCGCCCGGCACCGACTTCACCGCCAGCGTGCCGCCCATCAGCCCGATCTGGCGGCGGGCGATCGCGAGGCCGAGACCGGTGCCGCCTTCCTTGACGGTGCCTTGTTGGAAGGGCTCGAAAATCTTCTCCATCATCGCCGGATCGATGCCGATGCCGGTGTCCTCCACTTGAAAAACCCACTCATTCCCCTCCCCTCGTGCCACAGACAGTGAAAGGCGGCCGGCGCGGGTGAATTTCACGGCATTTCCCATCAGATTGATGAGCACCTGACGGAGCTTGCCCTCGTCGCCGTGCAGGAGCACCGCCGGACTTCCTGGAAAATCGATCCGCAGGCCGAGCTGCTTTTCCTCACACGGATGCTGGAACATCGCCTCCATCTCGCGGACGAGCGCGGCGAGATCGAAGTCGGTTAGCGCGAGTTCCATCCGGCCGGCGTCGATTTTTGATAGATCGAGAATTTCATCGATCAAGTGCAGCAGGTGGTCGCCGCTGTGGATGATGGTCGCCACGGCATCGCGGTGGAAAGACGGCAGTGCATCATCACGGGAAAGGATCTGCGAGTAGCCGAGAATCGCGTTCATCGGCGTGCGGATCTCATGGCTCATGTTCGCGAGAAACTCGGATTTCGCCTGGTTCGCAGCCTCCGCCGCAGCCTCAGCCTGCTGCCGCACGGCCACCTCGCGGCGCATGCGGGCGGTCTGGCTGGCACTGCTCCAGAGATAGGCGGAGAGCAGCGCGGTGATCGTCAGGCCGCAGCCGAGCACGATCCACGGCAACGAGTTCGCTTGTTGCCCGTGAAACGCCGGAGTCGGTTCGAAAAGCAGCGTCCAGTGCCGCCCCGCAACATCGAGAGACGTTTCCCATTGTGGCGCACCGGGTTCGCGCGCGACCGGCTGGCGATAGAGCAACTGCCCGTCCGCCTCGTCGAAAACTGATAGAGCCACCGACTTCTCACGCATCGGTCGCAGCGTCAGCTCGATCAGATCGCCGATGCGGAAAACCGCAGTGGTGAAACCGACCAGCGCCTCCCGCCGTTCCTCCGCGGTTTTCACCTCCCGCGAATAAACCGGTTCGAACACCACGAATCCCTGCTGCGACTCCCGCTCCTGCGCCAGGCGGATCGGTGCCGTGGCCGTCGGCAAACCCGTGTCCCGCGCCCGCTCCAGCGCCTCGCGGCGGCGTTTTTCCGATCCCACGTCGAAGCCGAGCGCAGGTGCGTTTTTCTGCAGGCTTTCGAGAAAATAGACGGGGAAATACGTCTCGCGCTCTTCGGCGGGACCGATGCCGCCCTCGGATTTTTCCTGAGTGAAATGAAACTGCGGAAACCCCTCGCCGTGCGCACGGGCCTCCCAAGCCATTCTCTCGGCTCCCGGCACTTTCGGATCCCATGCCAGCGCCTGCAGCTCCGGTTGGCGGGAAAGCGAGCCGTCCACGAAGGTCCGGAACTCGGCACGGGTCACATCCCCACGAGCCTCAAAAAACGCCACCATCGAGTGCAGCACTTCCATCGAGCGGAGGATCTGCCCGCGAATCACGTCCACCCGGTCCTGCGAGACCCGCGCCACCTCGTTCTGCAACGATCGCCCGTTGATGTGCCACAACTCCCTCGTCACCAGCAGGGTCAGCACCACTCCCGCCACTAGCGCGGTCAACGCGGGAGCCTTTACCGAGGGAAATGCGACTGGGGTTTTCGGCATGAATGCATGGAAGCAAAAACGGCCAAGCACTCCATGTGCCAACGGGTTGCGTGGGTTTTTGCCGCAGCGCGTCTTTCCATCATCGACGTGCGGTCGTTTCCGGAATACTTCTGCGGGATCTGATGAACCGACTCACTGAAAATCATTTCTCATTCAAATGCCCGATGAACTGGGACGAGATGGCCGCCTCGGAAAACGGACGATTCTGTAACAAATGCCGGAAGGAGGTTTTCGATCTGACGAACTGTTCGATCGACGAGGTCATCGCCCTCCAGCGCAAACACGGATCCATCTGCGGATCGATCAAAGTGGCTCAGGTCGCGGCGGTTGCGCTATCGTTATCTTCAGCGGCATGCGATGATATGGCTCCAAAATCAACCCGATTGGGCGGTGTGGTTTGTGCATCGCATGAGGATTCAAAAACTCCGGTGATCATGGGAAAGATCAGAGCGCCGGAGTATTGAGAGAAAGATCAGATCGCCTCATTCAAGGCACGTAAAGCGTGTCTTCCCGGTGGTTGTTCTGCGGGGTGATGTCCTGGCCGAAGGTGCCGAGGGTGATTCTGGAATTGACCTGGATCGGTTCGTTCCGAGGCAGTCCGCTGAGGCGGACGGGCATGGAGAAGGTCTGAATGGTGCCGGGAGCGATGGTGGTGGCGTTGAACTGGCGGGAGCCGAGGGGGGTGCTGATTTCCAACAAGGTGTTGACGAGGATGGAAGTGCCACGGTTCTGAATGGTGACTTCGAGTTCGTCGCTGGAGCCGTTCGCGCCCCTGACGAAGCGCTGGTCGGTGATGGCAGCGTCAACGATGCCGGAAATACTGCGGTTCATGACGCGCGCCATGTTGAGGATGCCGCTGCCGAATTCGGAGTCAGGGCCGGGCAGGCCGGCTTCGTCGGCGTTTTTCATGACGATCTCAGCCGCTTCGCTGGCCCTCATGCGGACTCCGGAGCCATTCGACATGGTGGCTGCGATCGCGCCGGTGACGATGGGCGCGCTGGCGGATGTACCGCTGATTTTCGCGTAGCGGTCGCCCGGCCAGGCGGCGTTGATCGAGTAACCGGGCGCGGTGAGCGAGAGGAAACTGCCGAAGTTCGAGAAATCCAGATGCACGCCGCGGGCATCGACGGAGCCGACACTGATCACGCTCGGATAGGCAGCGGGATAACAAGCCTCGTCCTGCTCCGAGTTTCCTGAGGCGGCGACGATCAGCACGTCCTGCTCGCGGGCCAACAGGACGGCCTCCTCGATGAGCGGGTTGTTTTCCGTGGTGCCCATCGAGATGTTCATGATCTGCACCTTCGCATCGAGGGCGGCGATGATGCCGGCAGCCAGCGCAAAGGAATCGGCTTTTCCGGATTCGTCGCCCACGCGGATGGAAACCAGCTCCGCCGCCGGGGCGACTCCGGGCGCGAGGGCGTTGCTTCCGGCAATCAACGAGGCCACCGCAGTGCCGTGACCGTAGGTTTTATTGAGATCCTGCGGAAACGGCGTGATCGCGATGGAACTCCTGAGGCCCGGAAGATCCGGATGAGGGACAACGCCGCTGTCGATGACGGCGATCCTCACCCCGGCGCCCCATTGCGAATTGTCGCCATGGATACCGAGCCAGGAGAGCACCGAATCGCCAAAACCGACGAGGCCCTGCTGGTTCCCTCCGCCCGTCGGACTGGGCGCGGGATCGGCAGGAAGCGAATCGTAGGCAGTGATGTGCTCGCCATCGAGCAGACTGGAGAGCTCCTCCCAATCGTTGTAGCTCAGCCGCATCGCACGCAGGGGGTCGAGCTGGTCCACGAGGCGGATATTGCTTTTCGCCAGGACAAAGAAAAACGCCTGATAGGTATCCTCGGACGGGAAACGCAGGATCACCTCGTCCGGCTTGCTGCTGGCGAAGAGCTCGACCGTCGTGCCATCGCGGAATTCATCCCGGGAAATCGGCCGCGACCGGTGGCGGGTGTTCGTCGCCACCTTCACAGGGGTGGCTTCCTCCTTGGAAACCAGCGGCTTTTTCCCGCTCACCACGGTGAAATCGCGCGCCAGCCACCAGCCCAAAAGCCCGCAGATGGCGATGATCAGGGAGGCGACGATGGGCCGGAAATATCGTTTCATGAAGGATGAATGAGTCCGGTATCGGCAATGGGTTGGCCTTTGAACACCGCGCGGCGTCGAAAGTTTCGCAGCCCCGGCATTTTCCCGCAGGCGGAACGAGCGGGAAACATAGACCACCGCATACCATTTGGAAAGCAGGAATCCGCGGCCTCGCCCGCCGTGTTTTTCATCGACAATCCGGGCGGAAACGCTTTTCCCTATCAGGGTGAAACCGGCGTTTCCGTTTCACCTGAAAATCCCTGGAACCCATGAAAGGCTATTACGAACTCAAGAAAACCGAGGCGGAAAAATTCCACTTCACCCTCAACGCGGGCAACCACGAGGTCATCCTCAGCAGCCAGCTCTATGCGGAAAAAGCCAATGCGGAGAACGGCATTGAATCCACCCGCAGCAACGGCATCCACGAGGCCCGCTACGAGCGGAAACTCTCCGCCAAGGGCGAACCGTATTTCCTCCTGAAAGCCACCAACGGCCAGATCATCGGTGCCAGCGAGATGTACGGCTCGGAAGCCTCACGCGACAACGGTATCCGCTCGGTGGTCGCGAATTGCGTGAGTATCGTGGTGAAGGATTTGTCGGAGTGAGCTGGTGTTGCCGGTTGCCTCGCACGGCTTCGGTGTCATTTTCGAGGTCTCAATCCGGCTTCCGACGGACTCTTCCTGCCGCTTGCGAGCCCGACCAAAATTCGAAGGGCTCCTCAAAGCAGGTCCCCGGTAAATCTTCCGCCTTCGACAGCAGAAATCGTTGCGCATCCTCCACTCCCCGATTGTATGAAAATGCGCCGAACTCTTGGAAAATATACTTCAGAAGCAAGTTCGCCTGCATCTCGCTGAGCTCGCAGTCGAGATTCCCGGAAAAATACCGCTGAAGAGAACCGATCGCCTCGGCTTTCTGTTCATGGGGGATATCGTGTGTCATGAATTTCTAAAGGTTTTGGCGACCCATATTGATCGATGTTTCTGGGAGGCTGTTATTTTCAATAAAACCATCAGACATCGGTGACGATCATCGATGCCTTACAGGGGACTGTGCCGACTACTTCAAGAACAGGTAGGAATGCCTGTATCACGTCAGCTCCAGCGCAAGATATTCCTCGATGGCCCGCGAGGGATCGTGGGCGCGCATGAGGGTCTCGCCGATGAGCACGGCGTTCGCGCCTGCTTCGAGGGCGCGGCGGGCGTCGTCCACGGACTTGATGCCGCTTTCGGAGACTAGCAGAACATCGTCGGGAACTTCCTCGGCGAGGCGCTCGGTGGTGGCGAGATCGACTTCGAAGGTTTTCAGGTTCCGGTTGTTCACGCCGATGAGGTCGGCGCCGAGATCGAGGGCGCGTTCCATTTCCGCGAGGTCGTGGACTTCGACGAGGACGTCGAGAGAGAAGGATTTCGCCTCGTCGTAAAGGCGGTGGAGCGTCTCGTCATCGAGCGCGGCGACGATGAGGAGGATGGCATCCGCACCGGTGACGATGGCTTCGTGAATCTGGACCTCGTGGATCATGAAATCCTTGCGGAGCAGCGGAGCGGACGAAAATTTCGAAATCTGGGTGAGGTAGCTGAGCGAGCCTTGGAAGTATTTTTCGTCGGTGAGGATGGAAAGGCAGGACGCGCCGCCGTCGAGGTAGCGCTGGGCCTGCCGGACGGGGTCGAAATTCGGATCGATCAGGCCGACGGACGGCGAGGCCTTTTTCACTTCCGCGATCACGCCGAGTTTGCCGGGGCCGCGGTCGATGGCGCTGCGGAAGCCGCCGTAGTCGTTGCGCTGGAGTGCGGCGGCGCGGAGCAGGGCGGCGCGGGGCATGAGGGCTTCGACCTCAAGGTGTTTGGTGGCGATGATTTCAGCAAGCTTGTCAGACATGGCGTGCGGGAAAGGAAACTCACCACCGGAGGAATGAACATGGAAAATTTGTGAAAAATGACTTGCCCGCCCCCGCCGCGCATGTAGAAAGCCGTCGACGCGTTTCCCGACGCGGGCGTAGCTCAGTGGTAGAGCGCCACCTTGCCAAGGTGGATGTCGTGAGTTCGAATCTCATCGCCCGCTCCACGCGGAACCCCGCAAGCCGCTGATACCCAGCGGTTTTTTTGTATCCACCTCACACCTCCCATTTCCCCCATCATGTTCGTCTGGTCGAAACTCTCCGCCGCGAAATGGATGGATGCCTGGGAAGAACGGTTTGCTGGAAATCCGAATCTGGTCATCGAACTGATCAAGGGCGGCCACTCCATCCGCATCCGGGTTTTCTGTGACACTCAAAAAGCAGCGGACGCCATCGTCGCCCAATTCGGCGGCAGCGTGCGGAAAATGGCCCACGCCGAGTGGAACAAGCCGGTCGCCCCACCCCGCCCGCTCAAGGTGCGGGACGTTTTTGTCCTGACGGCGGAAAACCGCCCGAAGGAACTCGCCGCGCTCAAGAAGGCGAATCCGAAGCGTGAGATCATCGTGATCCCGCCGGAAATGGCCTTCGGCACGGGCGATCATGCGACGACCTCGACGGTGTTGCGTTTGCTCGTCGATGTCGGCCGGAAACGCAAAGGCACCAACTGGACCGTCGCTGATCTGGGCACCGGCACCGGAGTTCTCGCCATCGCCGCGAAAAAACTCGGAGCCGGTGAGACGTTCGCCTGTGATTTCGATCCGTTCGCCGTTGCCGTCGGCATCCGCAACATCGAGCGCAACGGCACGCCGGACATCCAGATGAAGGAGCAGGACGTCCTGAAATGGAAGCCGCGCAAAAAGGGCTACGATGTCGTGCTCGCCAACCTTTTCTCCACCGTGCTCATTGAGGCATGGCCGGTCATCGCAAAATCCCTCGCACCCGGCGGCGACCTGATTGTTTCCGGCATCCTCGCCACCCAGGCGTGGGACGTTTTTGCCGCCGCGGCGGGATGCGGGCTGGGTTTCACGAAAGTGATCACCAAGGGAAAATGGGTCACCGCTCACGGCGGTCACATGGACGATCTGGCGAAGGCCGGAGCCTGATCACTTCTGGCACTGCGGGCACCAATAGGTGGATCGCTGGCCTAACACGGCCTGCTGGATCGGCGTTTCACAAACGCGGCAGGGTTCGCCTTTCCGCTCGTAAACGAAGAGCCGCTGCTTGAAATATCCGGGCTCGCCGTCGGAGTTGAGGAAATCCCGGAGGGTCGTGCCGCCCTCCTGGATCGAGTCGGAAAGCACCGCGCGGATCGCAGCCACCAGTTTCGCGAGCCGGGGATTCGTGAGTTTGTTAGCAGGCGTCTGGGGACGGATGCCGGCGCGAAACAACGCTTCGGAAGCGTAGATGTTCCCCACGCCCACGACTACCTTCGAGTCCATGATCACCAGCTTGATCGCGGCGGATCGCTTCTGACAGATCCCGTGCAGATATCCGGCGGTGAGGCCGTCCTCCAGCGGCTCCGGCCCAAGGGATTTGAGCAACGCGTGCTCCATGGGGTCCGCTTCCGTCAGATGCAGCACGAGCCCGAACCGCCGGGGATCATGAAACCGGAGCTGTTTGCCATTTTCCAAACTGATGCCGACGTGATCGTGCTTTTTCCAAACGCCCGCCGGATCGATCACCCGCAGGCTGCCGGACATGCCGAGGTGGATGAGCAGCGTGGTCCCGTCGTCGATGGCTAACAAAAGATACTTCGAGCGCCGCGCCACAGCGAGGATCACCTGTCCTTCCAACTTCCCGATTCCCGCAGAAACGGGCTGCCGCAGGTCGTATCGGCGGACGATCACCTCTTCAATGCGAACTCCGGTGACATGCGGCTCGATGCCGCGACGGGTGGTTTCGACCTCGGGGAGTTCGGGCATGGGATCAGGGCAGGACGTAAAGCATCACCGCCAGCACGTGGCAGACGCTGCCGCCCATCACGAACAGATGCCAGATCGCATGGTTGAAGGGCAGCTTGTGCCATGCGTAGAAAACGATGCCGAACGAATAGGTGAAACCACCGGCAACCAGCAGCCAGACACCCGCCGCCGGCAGTTCGCGGATCAGCGGCTTCAGCGCGAAAAGGATCAACCAGCCCATGGCCAGATAGAGCGCGGTGGAGATCCAGTGGTCCTTTTTCCCCTTCCGCAGCGTTTTCACCAGCACGCCGACGATCGCCAGCGTCCACACCACACCGAAAAGCCACCAGCCAGACGCCCCTCGCAAGGTGACCAGCGTGATCGGCGTGTAGGATCCGGCGATGAGCAGATAGATGCAGGCATGGTCGAGCGCCTGGAAATGCGCCTTCCACCGCGGTGACGTGAAAAAGTGATAAAGCGTGGACGAGGCGTAGAGCAGGATCAGCGAAACCCCGAAAACCACCGCCGAGGCGATTTTCAAAAGCTCGCCGTCCGAGAGCACGATCATGATCACCAGCGCCGCGATGCTGAGAACCACGCCGATTCCATGCGTCACCAGACTGGCCACCTCCTCGCGATGGGAGTCGCACAGGGGCGAGCGATGGGAGTTTTCCAAGATCATCCTGCGTGCCTTTCAATGCCGCAGGACCAGGCGCTTGTCCAGCCAAGTAACTCCGGGACGCCAGTGCGTCAGCCAGCGTATTTGCGCTCGCATGAAATCCGAAAATACGCATGAATGTCGGCCGAGTTCAACATCCCCCCCGATGAGCCCTCCCCGCCGCAACAGCTCCAAGGCATTCACACTTGTGGAATTGCTCGTAGTCATCGTGATCATCATCGCGATTGCGGCGCTTTCGTTATCGACCACCCGGCGGATGCTGCAATCCGCCAGAGCCACCAAGGACATCGCCAACCTCCGCCAGACAGGGCTTGCCCTGAGTCAGCTCGTTGCCGGGTCCGGCTATTTTCCCATCGGCATCGAACAAAACAGCATCACCTGGGCGGACCTCGTCGTGCGGGACCAGCTCGGGGAGGATGACTCGAAAACAACCCAGATCCCGATGCTCTGGTCGCCACTCTGGGTTCAGGAAATTCCGGCGAACCTCCGCAGACAGGCGGTTTCCCACTTCGCGGTGAATCCATCCATCATGAACGAGGCCGTGGAAGACCCGTCGGGGGACATCGTGCCCAAGCTGAAACTCCGCTCCTCCCAACTCCACCGCCCTTCCGAACAAATGCTGCTTTGCGGCGCGATCGCCAAGTCCGCGAACGGCGAATATCATGAGACCCATCCGGTGCTCTGGGACATGGCCGGCCTCATCGGCGGCCCACCTGCGGACGGCAGTCCACCAGAGCTCGATCCTGCGGACGCCGAAGTCCCAATCCGTTTCCCGGCGGGAAGCGGGAAAAACGAAACGTATGGTTCAATGCCTGATTTTTTCCGCTACGGTGGGGGCAGAGGGTATTTCTTCTTTGTGGACGGCCATGTGGAAGCGCTGGCACCCGCCGACCACCGAGAGAAATACTGGGCGGTTTCCTACTGAACTTCGTTCCAACAAAGCGCCCGGACCTCCGGTCATTTCCAATCGGATAACAGGGAGAACTCCATAACCGCTCTTGAAATCCGCCAGCCCAGCCGCCAAACCAGCACGGTGAATCAAGCCTTCATCCTCGGTGCCGGTCTCGGCAACCGTCTCCAACCTCTGACCAGCCGCCTGCCGAAGCCGCTCGTCCCTCTGTTTCACGAACCACTCGCCGCCTGGGCCATCGCCGCCTGCGAACGCGCCGGGCTGTCGAAGTTCGCCATCAACACCCACCACCTACCCGAGGCCTGGGAAAATTTCCGCCCGGGAACCGACATCACTCTCTTCCACGAACCCGTCCTGCTCGAAACCGGCGGCGGCCTGAAAAACATCGAGCCATGGATCGGCGGCGAGCCCCTGCTGATCCATAATGGCGACATCTTCTCCACCCTGCCTTTGGAAAAACTCATCGCTGCTCACGAAGCGTCCGCCCTGCCCGTCACCCTCGCCCTCCGCTCCTCCGGCGACGCACGGCACATCGCTCTCGATCCATCAGGAAAGCGCGTCACCGACATCCGCAAATTCCTCGGCGTGGCCGACGGCACCCACGTCTTCACCGGCATCTACTGTATCGATCCGAATTTCCTCGGCCTCCTGCCCGCTGGCGAAAAAATCTCCGTCATCCCCGCGTTTCTCGAACTCGCGAAAAACAACCTGCTCGGCGCCATCACCCTCGACGAAGGCCTCTGGCTCGATCTCGGCGACCGGAAATCCTACCTCCAGGCCCATCAGGAAATCGACCTCGCTCCCGCTATCCATCCCGACGCGGAAGTGAGCGCCGCCGCCTACGTCGAAAACTCCATCATCGGCCCCGGCGCGATCATTGAGGCCGGAGCCATCGTGAGAAACAGCGTCGTCTGGCCCAAATGCCGCGTTTCCCCCGACGCCCTGTTGGACAACTGCATCGTTTTCTCTCAAACACTCGCCAGCGGAGTCCATCAAAGCGCCGACCTTTGAAAGCTGCCGCCGAAAATCACTGTATTCCGGAGGCCCTATACTCCAAAAGGGTGAAAAAAATCCGATCATTCCCATCCGGAACCTTGCTATTCGCCAACTGACCCGATAATTCCCGCAGACACTATTCAATCCAACCCATGACAAACACAGACGCCTCCACAGTCCCCAACGCCAAGCGCCTGTTATGGGCCGGCTTCCTCGCCATTCTAGCAACCGGCATCGGCTTCGGAGTCCGCGGCGGCATCCTCGCCAACTGGGCTGCCGACTTCGGATTCACCGGTGCCCAGCTCGGTGACATCGGCGGCGCGGGATTCACGGGATTCTGTTTCGGCATCATCATCGGCGGCGTGGTCGTGGACAAGATCGGCTACGGCAAGCTGGTCGCCGCCGCCTTCGTCATGCACATCCTTTCCGCGGTCATCACCTTCGGCGCCCACAAGGGGCAGGTCCAGAGCACCGCTTACATGTATCTCTACATCGGCACCTTCGTTTTCGCCTTGGCCAACGGCACCCTCGAAGCGGTCGCCAACCCGCTCGTCGCCACGCTCTTCCCGAAAAACCGCACCCATTACCTGAATATCCTGCACGCCGCCTGGCCTGCCGGACTCGTCGGCGGTGGCCTGATCGGCTGGACGCTTGGTGAAAACGGCGTCGACTGGAAAATCCAGCTCGGCCTGTTCCTCATCCCCACCGTCCTCTACGGATTCGCCTTCATGGGCCAGACCTTCCCGAAATCAGAGGCTTCCGCCAAGGGTCTGAAAATGGGAGAAATGATGAAGGAAGTCGGCCTGCTCGGCGCACTCGTCGCCTGTGCGATCATCGGTCTCTTCTTCAAAGCCCAGCTCGGCGGCGTGCTCGCCTTCTTCACCGGCAGTGACTTCTTCACCGGCACTGCCTGGACCTACGTTTCGGTCGGCGTCGCCCTGCTCCTCTGGCTCGCGGTCGGTGGCCAAACCGGCTTCGCGGTCGGCTCCTTCCTGCTCTTCATCCTCTTCATCACCCACGCCCTCGTCGGCGCGGTGGAACTCGGCACCGACGGCTGGATCCAGAACATCACCGGCAACATCCTCACCCCGGCGCAAGGTAAGATCCTCTTCGTCTGTACCTCGATGTTCATGTTCTGCCTCCGTTTCTCGGCTCACTTCATCGAGAGCAAACTGAAAATCTCGCCCGTCGGCCTGCTCACGATCTGCGCCGTGCTCGCCGTCATCGGCCTCAATCTCGTCAGCGGCATCACCTCGTTCGGTGGAGCCCTGCTCGCACTCGGAGTTTACGCTCTCGGCAAGACCTTCTTCTGGCCCACCATGCTGGCTGTCGTCGGCGACCGATTCCCGCGCACCGGTGCCATCGCCATGTCCATCATGGGCGGCATCGGCATGATGTCCGCCGGCCTCCTCGGCGGCCCCGGCCTCGGCTACGCCAAGGACCGCTTCACCGTGGACCACCTCAAGGCGACCAACGCCCCGCTTTATGAAGCCAACAAGGCGGAAAAAGCCGGCACATTCCTATTCCTCGATCCCGTCACCGGCCTCGACGGCACCAAGCTTTCCGACGCCCAAAAAGCCAAGGAAAAGAATCCGGACCAAAAAGCCCTCGCCGATGCCAGCATCGTTGGCGACCGCAAGACGCTGAAGGCGGACTCGTTCATCCCAGCCACCATGGCCGCCATCTTCCTGCTGCTGGCGCTCTATTTCAAGTCCATCGGCGGCTACCGTCCGCTCACGATCGACGGAGAGAAATGATTCCCAGCCACGGCTGAAAATTCCCAAGGCGGCATGATTATCAAGGTCATGCCGCCTTTTTTTGCACTTGCGGCAGGGCGGTCCCGAGAGTGGACTGATGGCCAATGACTCGTGTCACCACCCTTTTTCTAAAAACCCTGCTGCTGACGGCGCTCATCGCTTTTGTCACATTTCCTGCAGGCGCTTTCGCGCAAGGCGTGAAGGTGAGCCTCGCCGACGGATTTGATTTTCCTGTCGGCAAGCCCAACGCGGACAACTACTTCAAGGCCCGCGGCCTGCGCCTCCGCAGCCCACAGCATTTCGGCGAGGACTGGAACGGCCGCGGCGGCGGTGACACCGATCTGGGCGATCCGGTTTACGCCGTGGCGGACGGCGTCGTCACCTTCGCCCACAACGTCCACGTCGGTTGGGGAAATGTGGTGCTCACCCGCCACGCCTACCGCGATCCCTCCACCGGCGGAGTGAAATTCTGCGACACGCTCAACGGCCACCTGAACGAGATCCTCGTCAAGGAAGGCCAGCAGATCAAACGCGGCCAGCAGATCGGCACCATCGGTACCAATTTCGGCATGTACTCCGCCCACCTCCATTTCGAAATCCGCCTCAACATCAACATCGGCATGCAGCGCACCAGCGCCCCCGCCGACATGGCGAACTGGGCGGATCCCACCCAGTTCATCACGAAATACCGCAAGCTGAACCGCGAGTGGAACAAAGTGCTGATGCCGACCGGCACCTACCAGGAATACGAAGGCTTCAAGGGCCTCTGAAATGATCCCGCGCCCTAAGCCGAAATCGTCGTGGCTGCCGCTGCTGCTCGTCGTGGTGGCAGTGGTCGTCTGGGCGGTCGATCAGAAAAAATCCCTCGATCACCCGGCCAAACCGGCACCCACCCAAACCCAGAAATCCGCCGCCCCGAAGAGCGCGGAAAAAACCGGCCGCTACGAAATCTACCGGAACTGCACCCTCGTCGAGGCCCGCAACAACGACGGTGATAGTTTCAGGGTCCATCTGTCCAACGGCAAGGAGGCCGAGTTCCGCCTCTACTTCGTGGACACACCGGAAAGCGCCTTCAAGAGCTACGCCGGCGGCGAAACCAACCACGAGCGAATCCGCCAGCAAGCCGCCGACCTCGGTGGAATCACGCCACAACAGGCGGTGGACATCGGCCAGAAGGGCAAGCACTTCACACTCGGATTGTTAGCCAGCAAGCCATTCACCCTCTACACCGAGTGGGACAGCCCGTTCCACGACAACCGCTACCACGCCCACATCGAAGTGCAGCAGGACGGCAAAACCCGCTGGCTCCATCAAATCCTCGTCGAGCGCGGACTCGTCCGCCTCATCACCAAACCCGCCGACCTCCCCGACGGCACACCCGCCGCCAAGGAGAAGGAAAACCTCCGAAATCTGGAGCGCGAGGCGAAACGGAACCGGGTTGGCGTCTGGGGATTGTGAACGAACCCCGGAGTGCGCGAGGCTCTGCTCGCGCCGATGGCAGTTTCAGCCCTGCTGAATGCGGTGCGGAGCTCTTCGGGCCGGCGAATGAATGACGAGAAGAGCTCCGCGCCAAATGGAGCAGAGTCTCCATCCTCCACCTGGCGGCAGAAAAGCGTGCCGCACTCCGGCTGTCACTCCGCCGCGTGAACTAAAATCACGATCTCGCCTTTCGGCGGGTGGGCCTTGAAATGAGCGAGCACTTCCGCAGCCGTGCCGCGGTGGTAGGTCTCGAACTTTTTCGTCAGTTCCCGGGCGACACAGGTCCGCGCGGCGGGATCGATTTCCGCCAGAATCTCCAGCGTGGAAACAATCCGGTGCGGCGATTCGAAAAAGATCCCGGTTTCCCCGGACTCCAAGGCGGCCGTGAGCGCACTGCGGCGTTTTCCCGACTTCACCGAAAGGAACCCCCCGAAACGGAACGCATGACAGGGAAATCCCGAGCCGATCAACGCAGTGATCACCGCGGAAGGACCAGGCAACACCTCGAACGGCGTGCCGGTCTCGATGCAGAGCTGCACCAGCCGATAACCGGGATCCGAAATCCCCGGCATACCCGCATCGCTGATCAACGCGATCGTTTCCCCCGCCCTGGCGGCGGCAATGAGATCCGGCGCGCGGCGGGCTTCGTTGTGATCGTGCAGGGCGATGAGCGGTTTCCCGGAAATTCCATGATGCGCAAGCAACGGCCCGGAATGCCGCGTGTCCTCACAAGCGATGCGGTCGGCCGAGCGGAGGATTTCGAGAGCGCGGAGTGTGATGTCCGCAAGATTCCCGATGGGCGTGGGAATGAGGACGATGCGGCCGGAGATTTCGGGTGAGCTTTCCATGAAATTGGAGCGCGGAATTCATTCCGCCAGTTGCCGGCGATCGTCGTCGGAAATCAGCTTGGGCTTTCCCTCGTGATCGACACGCACGTTTGTCATACTGCCGAACGCGGCGATTTCCCCAGCGGCGTTGACGATTTCGAAATTCCACGTCACCGAGGACGCACCGACGCGGGAAACCGCCAGCAGCACTTCGATTTTATCACCGCACATCAGCGGCCGCTTGAAATCACAGGACACCTTCACCCGCGGCCAGCCGCCTTGCGCACGGTCGAAAACCAGCACGCCCCGCGAGCGCAGGAACTCATGCTCGGCCTTCTCGACGTAGATGAAAACGTTCGGAAAGTGCATCCATCCGCTGGCATCCGTATCGCCGAAAGCAACTTCGCAAGCGTGCCGGTGCAGCGGATTTTCCATGTGCGGAATTTACTCGAACTTGCTGACGAGCACCGACGCATTGTGACCGCCGAAGCCGAAGCTGTTGCTGAGAGCGACCTTCACGGGCACCTCGCGGGCGACGTTCGGGACGACATCCAGATCGCACTCGGGGTCCTGATTCTCGACGTTGATCGTCGGCGGGATGATGCCTTCCTTGATGGCCATCACGCTGGCAATCAGCTCGATGCCACCGGCCGCGCCGAGCATGTGGCCGGTCATGGACTTGGTGGAGCTGACCATCAGGCCGTTTTTCGCGTAGTCGCCGAATGCGAGTTTGATCGCCTTCGTTTCCGCGATGTCGCCGAGGCCGGTCGAGGTGGCGTGGGCGTTGAGATATTGCACGTCTTCGGGGTTTTTCTTGCCGTGCTTGAGGGCCATCTGGATGGCGTAGGCTGGACCACTGCCGTCCGGGGAGGGTGCGCTGAGGTGGTAGGCATCCGCACTGACACCGTAGCCGATGAGTTCCGCGTAAATTTTCGCACCGCGCTTTTTGGCGTGCTCGAGCTCCTCGATGACGACCACACCGGCACCCTCGCCCATGACGAATCCGTCGCGGCCCTTGTCGAAGGGACGGGAAGCGCCTTCCGGATCATCGTTGCGGGTGCTGAGAGCCTTCATGTTGGCAAAACCGCAGAGGCCCATCGGCAGCACGGCGGCTTCCGCGCCACCGCAGAGGAAGATGTCCGCATCGCCGAATTTGATGATGCGCCAAGCTTCGCCGATGTTGTGGTTCGAGGTCGCGCAGGCGGTGACAATCACCATGTTCGGTCCGAGCAGGCCGAATTCCATGGAAATGATCCCGCTGGCGATGTTGGAAATCATCATCGGAATGGTGAACGGGGAAACGCGCTTCGGCCCCTTCAACATATAGGTCGAGTGCTCGCGCTCCAGCGTGGACAAGCCGCCGATACCGCTGCCGACCATGCAACCGAAGCGACGGGGATCCATCGTCGAAATATCAACACCGCAGTCCTGCATCGCCATTTTCGAAGCGGCTACGGCGTATTGCACGTAGCGGTCCGAGCGGCGGGCGTCCTTGGGAACGTTGAAATAATCGTCCGCATTGAAGTTCCGGATTTCACCGGCGATTTTGCAGTCGAAAGCTTCCGTATCGATCGAAGCGATCCGCGAAATGCCGCTTCTGCCCGACTTCAAACCATCCCAAGTGGACTCCAAGTCGTTGCCTAGTGGGGAGAGACATCCAATGCCGGTGATGACGACGCGCCGTTCATTCATAATTTGTTGGGGAAGTTTGGAGACTGTTTCCCCCCGGCGCAAGCTTCATGATTGGCACGGATTTTCTCACCTGCCGCCGCTGGAAACGCCGTTGGGAGCGAGGATCAGGTCGTCGTCGTTGTATGGAATCCGATCCGGTCCGGCCGAGCGGAGTTCGAGCTGCCGCCACGCCTGGGGATGAACGATGACCGGACTGCCCCAGCGATCGACCAGCAGTCCGGCGGGCGAAAACACCGGATTTCCGGCACGGACGAAAACCTCGCGGTTCGGATTCTCTCCACGCAGCGCGGCGGAGAAGTCCTCGTTTCCTCCAATCGGGAAACGCGCGGAATCCTTGATCACGGAGAAATAGCCGGTCGCCACGTGCTGGAGTTTCCGCAGGTCCTCGATCGGCGGAGCGGCCGGATCGCCGTAGCCTGCGAGCAGCATTTCCCCGGCAGTCGGGGTGGGTGGCGGCGTAGGTGCGATCTGGCTCTGGCCCCCCACTTTCGGCGCGGGGACGGCCTTGCGTTTGATCGTTCCGAGATTGTTCGACACCCAAACGAGCACGCCGAGCATGCCGAAGACCAGCAACAGTACGACGAGGGTGAATGTCCGATGACGCATGGGATCTCAGGCGATGAATCCGACCGGACCAGTGGCGCTCGCCGGATCGTAGAAATTCCGGATGTTCGGCAGCACCATGTCCATGTCCCCCGCCGTCACGCCGAACCAGCGGAGCATTTCGCAGAAATACTCGTCCGCCGAGAGTTTCGGGAAAATGCGACCACCGCGGCCGATGTCGTCGTTGCCATCGATCACCAGCGAAGGGAACGCGCCGCGGACCACGCCGCCGGTCACCGGCGCGCCCATGACGAGCTGGTTTCCCGACCACGCGTGATCGGTGCCCTGCCCGTTCGAACGCAGCGTGCGGCCGAAGTCCGAGCAGGTGAAGGTGACGACGTCGTTGGCGAGGCCGAGCGTTTCTAAGGATTTTTGAAATGCGTAGAGCACACCATCGAGCGCGGTGAGCATCGTCTTCTGGTTGTTGAGCAGCTCGGTGTGATGGTCCCACCCGCCGAACTCGATGAAGATCGTCTGCCGCGCGAGCTTGAGCTGCTCGCGGATGGCGATGGTCTTCACTGCCGCCTTGAACTGCTCGGACAACCAATGGTTCGGGAAACCGGCGGCATCCAGGACGGCATCCACGTTCTGCCCGTTGATGGAACCCGGCGCATTGAACTGGCTCTGGAACTCGATCCCGCGCTCGACGCTGTTCGCCGTGATGCGACCGTGGGTGCGCTGGAACAAATTCTGATAGTGATCCTCCAGAGGGCTCGCCACCGTGTCGCGCAGCGCCTGGTTCTTCGCCTGATGGATCGGGGTATTGACGTTCGTCCCGGTGAACGAAAGCGCGCCGCCGCTGGTGATGACGAACTGCCCCTCGCTCTGGCCGATCTGGAACGCGGAGTTTCCGGATAGAGAGAAATTCATCGGCATGTAATAGCCCGCCGTCTGCTCCGTGTTGTAGGCGGAATGGATCACATCCGCCGCACGGCCGCCCCAGCCAGATAGAATCTGCATGCCCTGCGGCACCGAAGTCTGCCATTGCTCGATCTGGTCGCGGTGGGAGAAAAGCGCCTTGGGCACTGCGACGGTGCCGTTCTCATACGCCTGCTTGTTAGGTATCGGAGCGATGAGCGTGCCGATGTTCGCCATCATCGCGACGCGCTTCTTGGAAGTGTCGCCGCCCATGCCGTTGAACATTTCCGCGAGTCGCACGCAGGACGGATGCAGGCCGTAGCTGCGGCCGAAGTTGTCGGTGAAATTGAGCGGAATGAGCTTGTTACGTGGAATGGCGAGGTCCGAGCGGGACGCCGCGTATTCGTCGTAGCCGCCGGGCGAGTCGCGGGGGATGAGCAGGTTGAAGGTGTCGCAGCCGCCTGATAGAAAAAGACAAACGAGCGCCTTGCGCTGCCCGCCGAAGCCGCCCTGCGCGGCGGCGTGGTTCGCCATCGTCAGGTTGAGCAGGGTGGAGAGGACCGAGGTCGAGCCGATCGCGGCGCAACTGGTTTCTCCTAAAAATTGACGGCGTGAGCGCATGTTCGTGGATTTCTGTTATTTCTGCACGACGCCTTCCGGGCTGGTCATCGCGGTCCAGAGGGCGAGGGCGACGCGGTCCTTCTGGCTGAGCGCGGTGTTTGATAGAGCACCCAGCATGATCCCGCGTGTGCGCGCCGTCATCGATCCGGCGCAGACGAGCAAATTGGTTTGATCGATCAGAGCTTCCGGGTTTTCCGCAAGATCCAGGCTGTCCCTGTAATCGAATGGAAAGCTCCAGTCCCAGCCGGATTTCATGCCGTCGTGGAGGTAGTCCCACAGCAGGTTCGGAAACGAAACCGCGGAATACGTGTTCACGATCTGGAATCCCGGACTCACCAGCCCCGCGTTGCGGATGTCGCCGGGGGCTTGGTAGACGGGTGTGTAGAAATTGAAAACGCTCGGCGAATTCATCGGCTCTTCGGCGCTGTAGTTGTAGAAATTCTCCGTCCAGTTCCACCAGACGAACTTGGGATGCGCTTCCGCCAGATGCATCAGCCGCGCCAGGTGCATCGTGCGGATCACCGGCTCACGGACTTTTCCAAAATTCTGCGAGAGCGGCTGCGAACGGGCCTCGGGATCCAGCAGGATCGCCTTCACCACCGCCGCCAGATTGCCGCGCGTGCCGGAGCCGTCGTTCACGAAAACATCCTGTGCGCGGCGGATGAAAGCGGGCGACGGATTGTCCGTGACGAGGAACTGGATGAGCTGGCGGCAGACGAACGGCGGTGTGTTCGGGTGATGGAAAAGCGCGTCCACGGCGTCGCGCACTTCCTGGAGCGCGGCGGTTTCCGATGCATCACGCGCGGGAAGGACCACACCGTTAGGAAGATGCTTCGCCTCGAAATCGTGGTAATCCGGATACATCACCATCGGGACAATGAAATGCTCGTCCGCCCAACCGCCGCCGCCCCAGCCGTAGGGTGAGGCGAAATACAGGCCGGTGAAAACGCGGGCGAGTTCGGTGATGTCGCCATTGTCGTAAGTGGGGATCGGCTCGCCGTTTCCATCGAGCTTGCGGCTGCCGTCCGGGTTGAGTTCCCACAGGCCGATGGTGAAAAGCTGCATGATTTCACGCGCGTAGTTCTCGTCCGGATAGCGAGGGATCGAAGGATCGGCCTTCTGGTTTCCGGCGTGGCTGAGATACCAGCCCATCGCCGGATGGAAGGTCACGTCGCGGAGGAGGTCGCCATAGTTTCCGAGAGCGTTCTTCGAGAGTGTGTCATAGTAGTTGGTGATCGCCTCGGCCTTTTCCTCAAGGTTCGCATCGCGCCGCGAAACGACGAGGATCTCCGAGAGAGCGAAGGCCACACGCTGGCGGAGCTGGTCCTCCCCGCTGACGGCGTTGCGGGCGAACGGAGTGGTGACGTTGTTGCCGTGCACGAACTTATCGAGCTCGTTGAAATTGTAATAAGGATCAATGCGCGGGCCTGCTCCGTCGGCTTTGATTTCCTGGATATAGGGCTGCAGCAACGAGACAGGAAGCGTGATTTGACGATCGATCCATCCAGAAAAACCGAGATCACGCACTTCTTTGATGGAATCCGGTGTCGGCCCGAAACTCGCCTGCATCAGAAAGCGCGAGGCGTTCACCGGTGACGGTTTGCCTGGAGTATTGCTACCCGAAGTTCCACCGTTAGGATTGGAGCCCTGGAGACGGTCGAGCAGGGCACCGGCATCACCGCCGAGCGTCTGGCCGTTCGAGCGGACCAGCGGCTGACCGAGCGAACCACCGTTGCTGATGGAGGAATCCAACACATTTTTCTCCACCCAGTCCTCGACGCCGTCGCCATCAGTATCAAGCGGTAGCACGCCGGCCCGATAGAAATTCCTGCCGACGGCGGATGGAAATTCGGAAGGAATCGTGACCTGCCTGCGGCCGCCGACGATGCCGGATTGCGGCAATCCGCTGGCGGTTTGCCAAGCACCGAGCGAGTCGCTGGTTTCCACACGGTTTGCTTTGAAAGGCAGATCGGTCCAGGAGAGGACGAAGTTGTTGGAATCCCGCCAGCCTTTGAGATCGAAATGGGAATTTGCGTCGTCCGGATTGGTGCCTGCCTTGCTTTCGTCGAGATTGCTGAGTCCGTCGCCATCGTCATCGGCAAACGGCGAACGGTGCTTGCCGCCGCTCCAGAGCACCCACGCGTCCGACATGCCGTCGCCATCGAGGTCGTCGATTTTCCCAGTGAAATTGAACCACGCGGGAAGGCTGCTGGCGTCGAGCGGATCGGTGCCGTGGAAAAGTTCCACGCCATCGGACGCGCCGTCATCGTCGCTGTCCGCATCGCGCGGATCGGTGCCGATCAGATACTCCTTCAAATTCGTAAGGCCGTCCGAGTCCGCGTCCAACAAGGCGTCGGCGGCGTTGTTTGGATTGAACGTGTGCGCCGTTTCCCAAGCGTCGGGCATGCCATCGTTGTCGCTGTCGACCGGGCCCAGCGCGTTCGGAGCGACCAGCGCCTGCACGCCGGTTTCCAAATCCAGATCAATGCGGCCGGTGGCTCCGTTCTGATTGGTCCAAACTGTCGTGCCAGTGAGCAGCGAAGGATCGGCGGCGACCGCGTTGGCATTCGTATAAGTGGCAATCGTCACCGGACTCGCGGGATTCGTGAAATTGGAAATTTGGAAAGTGATCGTCCACAGATTGGAAGGAAATTGTTGGGCTGCGGTGAACTCCAGCCGCAGCGGATAGGAATCGTCCGCACTGCCATATCCGCTGAAACCGAAATCGCGGGTGCGGTCCACCGGCGTGCCGCTCCAGTCGCTGTCCCAGAAGCCGTCGCCCGGATGTCCATTTTGATAGAACACTCCTTCGATGCCGCGGAAACGGTGCACCAGTTTACCCTTGTAGTAGCGGATGCCGATCCCGAGCTGGCGGCTCCATCCGCTCTGGTTGATGTCCGCGACAGCTTCGCAGAGCATGGACTCGTCGTATTCGATGGCACCGAGCATCGACTGGTCGTGATTCCAGAGCAGCCGGAGATTGTCGATCCGCCAGCGCCAGGTGTGGGCCGCGGCATCCCAGACCGGAACGGGTGGCGGCGTGCTCGCGGCGGAAAGCGGGTTGGAATGATAGGTGCGCTCGACCGCATCGCTGAAGCCGTCGCTGTCGCTATCAGCCAGAGTGGGATTGGATGGGAACGGAACGGCGTTTACTTCGTCGCCGTCGGTCAGGGTGTCGCCATCACTATCAGGATTGAGCGGCGAGGTTCCACGGGAGGCTTCCGCGCCGTCTTTGAGGCCGTCGCGGTCGGTATCCGGATGATGGGGATCGGTGCCGGCGGCGATTTCCGCTGCGTTGCTCATGCCGTCGGTGTCGGCGTCGGCATTCGCATCGGCGAGGGCGGGATTGAAATGGTTTTCGACTTCGAGCGCGTCCGACATGCCGTCGCCATCGGTGTCCGTGCCACTTTCGATGATCTGAATGCCGTGGATGCCGACGGGGTCATTGTCGACTGCTTCGAGCGCGATGCTCTGCGCGGCTCCGGTCAGATTGCGGTAGCGGACGAAATTTCCCGGCTGGATGGTGGCGAGCGAGGCGGCCTTGATTTCATGCCACCCGATGAACGGCGGCTGCGAATCCGCGACGAAATAGCGGTCGTTTGTCGAACCCGCTCCCAGATGCACGACTCCGCGGGCGGTGTTCCGATAGGTGAAACCGACGTAAACGAGCACGTCGTAAGTGGCGTAGGGAATGCCGCTCAGGCTGACGGTGGCCTTGGTGTTGATGGTTCCGGTGCGCTGGCAGCGGATCATGCCGTCCAGCAGACGCTCGTCGCCCGGCCCCTTGTGAAGGCCGTTTCCCGCGAAGTGATAGGACCAGCTTGCGGCCACCGTCGTCGCTTGGCCGCGGTGGTTTTTGAGCGCGGCCTTCGAGCTGGTCAGAACCGTTCCGTCGGAAATCCACTGGGGCAGCGGAGCCGATGAATTCCAGTTCGGAAAACGGAAGAAGCCGGCAGGCTCGCCCGCACTGAGAACAGCGGAGTCCATGTTTTCACAGACGAACTGAAGGCCGACCGAGCCGGGAAAATTGAACGGAACCGACGCGGAACTCTGTGGATTGCTCCCCTGCTCGACCTCGATGTTGTCCGGATAAGTGTCGTTGTCGCTATCGGCGAGCAACGGGTTGCTGATGGTTTCCGCGCCATCCAACAGACCGTCGCCATCGGTATCCGCTTTGAGAGGATTGGTGCCGAGGGTGATTTCCCGCGAATCCGTCAGACCGTCGTTGTCGCTGTCCGGATCCGTGGGATTGGTGCCGGCCTGGGACTCGGCGAGGTTGCTGAGGCCGTCTCCATCAGGATCGGGCGAGGCATCCGCGGATGAGGAATCGCTCAGCCCGTAGGTTTCCTCAAACCACAGCGGCATGCCGTCGCCATCGGCATCGGTGAGGGCGTCGGAATCCGCTTCGAACTTGAGGTAATCGAACTCGATGTAGCCGCCCGCGCCGCCGCCGGTGCGCTCGATTTGCAGGACATTCGCCCCGGCGACCGCGCCGACCGATGAGGCGTTCACGGTGAATGTCAGCGTGCGGTTCCAAGTGATGGGATTGAACACGCCGAGCACCTGGCCGTTGAAAGTGACGGTGATGTTGTGGCTCGAAAAACCGGGGATTGTCTGATTGACCCACGCGCCGCCGTTGAAAAGATCCACTGTGATCCGCAGGCGGGAAACAGACGATGCCTGGGCGGCGGTGAGCGGGAAATGAATGCGGTCGCGGGGATCGCCGGAAGTGACCGCGCGCTCGAAATTCCCGGTGTTTTCGTCCGCGGCGAGGGTTCCGACCGGACCGGGATAGGTTCCGGCGAAATAGTAGTCGTCGTCCTTGGTCGTCGCAGAGCCGGGAGAGTTGTTGGGGCCGAAGCTTTCCTGAGAGAACGGCAGCTCGCTTTCATCATCCGTTCCCAACTGCCAGACGGTCGTAAACTGCGCGGCGGCGGCCGGCCCCGCAAAGAGAGCCGTCAGAAGGAATGCGCGATGTGCTGGTCCGATCATGAAAACCGGAAACCTAGGGATTTTAAAAAAAGTTTCAAATCAACGTTTCCGAAAAAGAAACATCGCCCCGGCGAGGCAGAACAAGGCGGCGGTCGCCGGTTCGGGCACCGCCTGGATATTATCCACCAGGAAACCGCTCGAAATCTGCGCCCCACGATAGTCCACCGTCGATGAATGAAGGAACCGTAATTCGGTAACGCCCGCCAAAGTCGCCGCCGCATTGGACCCACCCGCGCCGATCAGGGAAGCGGGATTGATGTCGAAAACCGCATGGCCCCAGCCGGAAAACGCGGTGATCACGACGGGTGCTGAAACGAATTTTCCGCCGGGCCCGTCGAAAGCCACGCGCATGGAAAGGGAGGTGCTGCCGGAGTTTCTCAAATCCGCAGCGAGTGCGAGAATTCCTGTGGCGAGGTAATCTCCGGTCCATGCGGTGGTGTTGAAAACGATGAGGCGGCTGCCCGGGCCGGTGCCGCCGTTGGAAGTGACGCGGAGGGCGCTGTCGCCGGAGCCGAGCGGGCCGGCATTTGCGGCGATCAAGGGCGGGTTCGGGTTCGGATCGCCGCTGTCCCAGCCGTTCTGCGCGGAGAAAGTTTCGATCTGGTTCAGGATGACGGCGGCGTCCGCAGTGGCAATCAGACAGAAAACAACAGCGGCACGACGGAGGAATTTCACTTCACCCATGATGGCCGCGCGAAAGATTTGCTCCAGCCGGAAATGCCGGACAGACTCGTCGGACCGTTTCATGAAAATCACCCGCACTCTCGCGACCTGCAAAACACCCGACGGAGCCCTGCTCACGCTGCACGAGCACGACGGCCAGCATTTCCTCAAGGTCGCCGGCCTGCAACTGATGAGCACCACCGCCTCCTCGTCCGAGGAACAGATGGCCGAGCTTTCGTGCCATCACCTGCCGGAAAAACCGCGGGTACTCATCGGCGGGCTCGGCTTCGGCTTCACGCTGCGGCGCGTGCTCGCGCTGACTGGAACGGACGCACGCGTCGATGTCGCAGAGCTCTTGCCCGAGGTGGTCGCGTGGAACCGTGAGTTTCTCCACGAGGTGAACGGCAAGCTGTTGGACGACCCGCGCGTCGGCATCCACGTTTGCGATGTTTACGACCTGATCGACCGCTGTGAAAACGACCGCTACCACGCCATCCTGCTGGACGTGGACAACGGCCCCGATCCCTTCGTGCAAAACCGGAACGAGCGACTCTACGCAAAGCCCGGCATCATCCGCATCAAGAACGCGCTGCATCCCGGTGGACGGGTCATTTTCTGGTCAGCGCATCCGGACAAATCGTTCGCACGCTCGCTGGAGGCGCATTTCAAGAAAGTCGAATGCATCAGCGCGAAGGCTTATCCGAAGGCGAAACGCTTCAGCCACACGCTTTTCGTGGCGGATCGGGACTGAAATCGCGTCCTATGTCCGGTTTTGGGACCACGTGGCCGGTTCTGGGACCTCAATTACCTTCCACAACCAAACCTTCCGGATCATCTTACATCCAACGAAAGGCGACAGCTCACTCAGATGAACTGAAAACCTTTCCAACATATCCTTGTCCTGCGCCACTCTGCCAAAAGCGCCATCGAACTCCGGGGGGAAGACGATGACAAAGCCGGCAAAGCCAAGCGGGATCTTTGGGGGGAAAAATGTGCTATCTCGGGCGCGGTTCGGTTTATCGGACCGCGCCCGATTTCTTTTTCAGTCGAGTGGTCCGCACAAGAATCACACCGGCTTGTTCTCGATCAGCCGGAAGCGGTCGTGATAGACGCCGCTGTTGAATTTCCGGCAGCAGTCGTAGCAGGCGACGGCGCGCTTGATCGGCTTCACCCGGTGGATGGTGGTGAAGCAATTGGAGCAGATGTAGGAGTGGTTCCGCCTCATCTTGCGGCGCTTGAAAGGGAGATTGTGGAAGGGCTGCTCGCCGGGGATGCCGAGTTCCGCGCAGGCGGCCTGCCATTCGGGGCCGTGGGGATCGATCCGGCGGCGGCCGCAGCGTTCGTAGGCGACGAGGTGGGCGAGTTCGTGTTTCAGGGTGCGCCAGAGTTCCTCGGGCTCGCATTCCTTGAGTTTCGGGTTGAGTTCGATCGCCCGGTCCGGCCACCAGGCGCGGCCGGCGGTGGTCTGCATGCGCGGGTTCCAGGAAACCCGGACCTTGCGCGCCAACTCGTGCAGTGAAAGGGTTTTGGAGGCTTCCACGCACCATGCGGTCAGCCCGCCATCCTCCCTCACTGACTTGGTCCGTGGGACTTCCGCAGGCTTGAGGGCACGGAGCAGGGAAGTCCATCGGAATTCCAGTTGCGGCATGCTTCGACCCATTGGAAAGACGGTTAACAGCTTTCCTCCGGGATGGCAACACGCGCTTCGCGGGAAACGCCGATTTTTCCACGATTAGCCCGAAAAAATCCCCACCCGGAAAACCCTGTGGCGAGTTGCCAAACCCACCCGTCCGGCATCAGATCCCGGTCCGCTTGTTTTCCGGCCGGGTCACGGTGACGAACCCTGACTCTAATTTCCACCTCAAAGGGTTTGTCACTTGAGTGAAAGAAATGACTCTTCTTGAACGGATAGCAAAAAACGCGCAGCCCCCATCAGATTTCCACTGATTTTGTTTGCCCCCCTGAAACCCGCCTGATAGCGCTCCCGCATGCTAGAATTAAACTCTAAAACGAGGCCCACTCCGGTGAGCAGGTGCCTGCAGCTTTTTTCGGAATCCGGCAGAATCGGTAAAGCAGCCGTTCTGGCGTCGCTTTTCATCGGATCCGGCGCAGTGAATGCAAAAATCATCTACGTGAACGGTTCCAGCCCGACGGCTGGCAACGGAACGACATGGGCCAAACCCTTCGTCACCCTGCGGGACGCACTGGATGCATCGCTTCCCGGCGACCAGGTCTACCTGGCCAAGGGAACCTACTATCCGGATGATGGCGTCTCGGGTTTCATCGGCGACCGCGAACTCGCTTTTGAAGTAAACGGCCTGAAAATCTACGGTGGTTTCAAAGGAACCGAAGCCAACCTGAGCCAGCGTGATCCGGTTGCCAATCCCACCATTCTCTCCGGCGAAATCTGGCCCGTAACGCCCGATACCTTGGGATTCGAGCGGTATTGGTCACTGCACGTGGTCGTTTTGAAAAGCAGCTCCACCCTCGACGGCCTGACGATCGAAAAAGGACGCGCCAATGGTGACGCCGCTCCCTACAACCAAGGCGGTGGAGTCCTTGCGCCGTCCGGCACGACCCTGACTTTGGTCAACTGCACGTTCAGCAGTAACTACGCGGCAGGATCCGGCGGCGCCGTCTTCGGCAACGTGGTGGCGACCGGCAGCACCTTCTCCGACAACCTGGTCAACAACGAGTTCCTTTACACCACCACGGTGAACAAGCCCCACCATTGGCTGTTCAGTCCTGACTGCTCCGGCGGCGCGATCGCCGGCGATGTCACAGCGGTGAACTGCAACTTCCTCAACAACCAGCTCGAGATCAGTTGTCTCGACGTGGGGACCACCTCGTCGGCGACCGGTGGAGCCATTTCCGGTAGCAAGGTCAACGTGACCGGTTGCCTTTTCGATGGTAATATCGCCTCGTCGTCGTCCTTCAACTTCCCCAAAGGCGGATCCGATGCGACCTCACGCGGCGGAGCGATTTCAGCGACAAACGTCACCGCCACAAAATGCACGTTCGTTAACAACGTGGCGGTCTCCTTGGCCACTGCGGATGAAAGCCCCGATCCGAAGGCCATCGGCCACTACACCGCCATCCCGACCACCACCGGTGGTGTGATCGCAGGCCAGATCATCGCAGTGAACTGCACGTTCGACAAAAACGTCGCCAGAACCGAGTCACCTGAAGGTGACGAAGCCAAAACCACCTGCAACGGCTCCGTCCTTTACGTAGAGGGAACTTCTTCGGTGGCAAACTGCACGTTCACCGAAAACGCAGTCGCCAACATCGATGAAACGCTCGGCCGCGGTGGCTTCACCATCGTCAGTGGTGGCGTTTGCGTCACAGCCAACGCGGTGCTCCCGATCGCGAACTGCACGTTCTACAACAACCTGACCCACGGCGTCGGAGCCGCTATTTCCTGTGCCGGCAGCGTCAACGTCCTCAGCAACATCTTCTGGTTCGACGACGATGACGTGGAGGACTTCTTCAAGGACGCCATGATCCACGTAGGCGGAAAAGCCCGGATCTCCAACCGCACCTACCCCACCCCCTCCACCGAAACGATCAACCTGGTCAAAGGAGGATTCGACTCGATCACCTCCGGTCTCGGAGCCAACATCGATTTCGGCGAACCGCCTGATAGAACCTTCATCAATCTCGATCCGAAGTTCATCGATCCACTGGATCCGATCGGCGTGGACGGCTTGTGGAGAACGACCGACGACGGCCTGCGCCTGGATATCGGCAGCCCCGCAATCGGCAAGGGGTCGGCATTGTTCCTCCCCAACGACACCGCCGACCTCGATGAGGACGGCAACAAAACGGAAACATTGCCGATCGACATCGCCAACTTCGTCCGGATCCAAGGCGGCACTCTGGATCTCGGAGCCTACGAACAAGGCGACAAGGGCAACTTCCCGGACATCCAGGTGGAACAGCCGGTCGGCACTCCCTTGGTGGACGGCTCCGCCGCAATCGATTTCAGCAGCTCGCAAGGAATCGCCAAAACCTTCGTGATCCGAAACATCGGCCCGGCGAATCTGAAGAACATTTCCGTGACCGGCGACGGCGTGGACATCGCCAGCTTCAAGTTCACCCAACCCGGTTTGACATTGCTCGCCAGCGGTGCCAGCACCAGCTTCACCGTGACGTTCCTGCCTCGTTTCTCGGGAATCCGCCAGGCTACCATCCACATCCTGAGCAACGATGACGACGAGAGTTCGTTCGACATCGATCTTTCGGGAGACGCGCTTCTGCCTGATATCGGCGTCGAGTACCCGGTCGGAACTCCTCTTGTCGATGAAACGTCCACCGTCGGCTTTGGAAACATCAGCTCGATTTCGTCGGTGACCAAGAGATTCACCGTCACCAACAACGGCTTGGGCAACCTGAGCATCCAGAACATCCTGACATCCGGCACGAACGCGAAGAACTTCACCACTTCCGCTCCCGTCCAATCCCTGCTCGTTCCTGGTGCGAAGACGACATTCGACGTCACATTCACTCCTGCAGGCACCGGCAGCCGGACGGCCTCGATCGTTATCCAGAACAGCGATCCCGACGGAGAATCCTCCTTCGTTATCAAGGTCAACGGCGGCGGTATCGGAGCCCCGGAGATTTCCGTGAACCAACCTTTCTCCAAAGAGCTGGTCAGCGGAGACACAAATGCCTTCGGGTCCGTCAAGGTGTCCTCGTCCTACAGCAAGACCTTCGTCATCAGGAACATCGGATCGGCCGTGCTGAAAAACATCTCGGTCTCACTCTCGGGATCAGGTACTTTCACCGCGACCAAACTCGCCGTGAAGCAACTCGATCCGGGTAGCCAGTTGAAATTCACCGTGACTTTCAAGCCGACCTCTCTCGGCGGCAAGACCGCGGTGCTGAAGATTGCCAGCAATGACGCCGATGAAAGCCTGATCAACATCACACTGACCGGTAAGGGAGTTCCCAAGTCGTCCACTTCGGCATTCACCCTCGCCGCCGCATCCGCTGGATTCACGGCAGCACCAGCGGTTGATCATGCAGCCGAGGCGGTCACCGTGACCACGACAGCCGATGGCTCGAAGTATCTCGTCCTGACGATTGAGAAAACCGCAGGCTGGGAGCTTTCGAAACACACCGTCGAAGTTTCGCCAAACCTGGTGAACTGGTTCAGCGGTGCCAACCACACGACGACTCTGTTGGACAGCCCGACCGTCCTCAAGGTGCGTGACAACACTCCGATCAACGGAGGCGAAAAACGCTACATCCGCTTGAAGTGATCCGGCCAGGAGCCTGACACGCCTTCCAATCCAAAACCGCCGGGGATCAAACCCCGGCGGTTTTTTTGTGTACCCGCGGGCTTTTCAATTCCACTCAATACCAACTTTTCAAAACCCTTGTTGAGGTTTCTGAAAAGGCTCGGATGGACCTGATACCCATGGGTGACTTGCTAACAAATCAGCCGGATGAAATCGTCCAGCGCAGGGCCGGGCTTTTGATCCCTGCAAGCGAACACGTGCGTAATGGACGGATTGCCTTCAAGGGCGATGGCCGTGACAGAGTCCCGGAAAAGTCCTTCCAATGCCGCCGGAAGGATGGCGATACCCGACCCCGCCGCCACCATCAGCGCCACCGCTTGGGCGCGGGGCGATTCCAGGATGATGCGCGGGCGGAATCCCGCAGCCTTGCAAAGTCCGCGGACGTGCCCGGCGAAGTCGGGCGCCGACTCACCGGAAACAGCGATGAATGATTATTCCGCCAGGGATTCGAGGCTCAGGCTCATCTTTCCCTCGAAGAGATGGCCCCCGGGGGACGAAGCCTTTCAGAAACTCCTCATGCTATGGCACGAAACGGATGCCAGCCGGCTGCTCCCGCAGTTGAAGACCCACAAAGCCACCCTCAAGCCTGCCATCCGCCACGGCGTTCAACTGCTCCTGAGGCGGCAGATCATGGAGCATGATCTGTACGCCGCGATGCGTTTCTCGAAACCGACGGGAAGTGTGATCAACTCGTCGTTCATCACGGCGCTCACAAATCCAAGCCGCAGTCGCGCGGTCTCTCCCAGTGAGGTTCGTTTGTCCACCTCACCGGCTCTTTCCAGCCGCCGCAGGAGCGGGTTCTTCATGGAAAATCGTTCCTGCCGGAGTGAGCGACACTTTCCGCGGCTCCCGCAGGAAGTTCTCTGCTCCGATCTTCTCCTCCAACGACCGGATGTGTCTTGATAGTGGTGGCTGTGCGTGACGGAGCCGCGCCGCCGCGCGGGTGAAGGAAAGCTCCCCCGCCACCGCAATGAGGCACTCGAGATCGCGAAACGAATAGTTCATGGAGGACATCGAACGCGCGGGTCGAATCCCGGCGATTCTGAAAAACCTCTCGCAAATTCCCGGCATCCTCCATCCGGATGCGATGACAGCAAGCGGACTAACACTCGGAGAAACCATCTCCATCGCGGAAGTGAAGGATCCCGAGGTCATTCGTCCTGTGGAACGCGCCTATTCGCAGCAGGGCGGCCTCGCCATCTGGTTTGGAAATCCCGCCCCTTATGGCTGCGTTGTGAAAGCCGCGGGCGTGAGTCCCGGAATGATAAAATTTTCCGGACCCGCGGTCATCTTCGAGTCCCAGGAGCAAGCACACCTCGGCATCCTCGGTGGGAGCGTCAAAGCGGGCGATGTGGTGGTCATCCGCTATGAAGGTCCGAAAGGAGGGCCAAGCATGCAGGAAATGCTCGCACCCACGGCAGCCCTCGCCGGCAGGAGGCTCGGCGACTCCGTGGCCCTGATCACCGATGGCCGCTTTCCGGTGCCCCCCGTGGTGGAGCGATCGGTCACGTCTCCCCGGAAACCGCCGCCGGGAGAATGATCGGTTTGGTGGAACCGGGCGATCTCATCGAGATCGATATCCCCGCCCGCACCATCCGTCTGCAGGTGAACGAAGAGGTTCTGGCCATCAGGAAAAAAGAGCACGTCCCGCCAACTCCGAAAGCGCGGAGCGGCTATCTGGCGAGGTATGCGGCGATGGTCACCAGCGCCGACACGGGAGCGGTTCTGAGAGTGCCGTCATGAGATTCGCAAATCACTCACGCATAAAAAAGCCGCCGGGGTTTGATCCCCGGCGGCTGTGAATGAATGCAGGCGAAAACGCCGGATTACTTCAGGCGGATGTAGCGCTTCGCGTCCTGGGAGTAAGGGACATTGTCGCGCACCTTGAGTGTCGTTTCATCATCGATGAGGACCGTGGTGTGCTTTTTGCCGCTATACCAGTCGAGGAGGTTGGATGAAACTTCGACCGTTCCGGCAGCAACTCCACCGGGAAGTTTCGCGACGGAGATAGCGAGGTATTTCTGACCTTTGACGACCTCAAGGCTGGTGATGGGTTTGACCTCCACTCCGAGAACGGCAGCGACGATACCACCTGCGCCGCCGGATCCTTCCGTGGCGGCCGAGGTTCTGGCGATGAACATTTGCGGAGCGCCCGTGCCGGACACTTTGAAATCGAACACACCGGTCTTTGAGTCATTGCTGGCGATGTGCAGCTCCGCGCTTCTTTTATCGGCGCGGGTAGGCTTGAAGGTCACGGTGAAAGTCGTGGAATCGCCGGGATCGAGCGCGACCACACCGAGCGGACCGACGGTGAAGTCACCTTTGTTCGGACCGGTCCGGGTGACCTTGAGCCCCTTGAGAACCGCATCACCCTTGTTGGTGATCGTGAAGGTTTTGGTTTTACCGGAGGTCTTCACAGTGGCGAAGCCGAAATTGATGGCGGCCTTGCCATCCTTGAGCTGTTCGTCGGACGGGTGGAAAATGGCGATCTTCGGAATGCCGACACCGGTTCCCGCAAGCGAGATCGCGAATGCGGGTTCGTCTTCATCATTGCTCAGAACCTTGATCTGCGCCGTCCGTGAACCGACCGCGTTGGGCCTGAAGGTGACCTCAAAGGTGGTGGTCTCGCCATTTCCGAGAGCGCGCTTGCCGATCGGACTGACGATGAAGTCATTGCCATTGGCACCGGATTTGACGACCTTGAGGCCCGTCAGATCGGCCTTACCCTTGTTCTTGATGGTGAAAACGATTGGCTTCGATTTCGAGTCTCTCTGGGTTTTCGGGAAACTGACGACGGACTTGCCATCGGCGAGATCCTCACCAACAGGCTGCTGCACCGAGATTTCCTGAGTGGTGCTGGGAAGAACCACTCCATCCAACCAAACAGCGTCCTTGCCGGAAGCGTAGGTATCATCCTTCTCGAAAGACCATTTGAGCGTGTGGGTTCCAGCAGAAAGCGGAAAGGTAAAGAAGAGCCATGGGGTCTGGCCGGTGATGCCCTTGGTGCCATTGTTCACGCCCAGCACTTGCGGAGTTCCGTCGATGAAGAATCGTCCGTAGTCGAAGCCGTTTTCCGTTGAGGCCTTCATGAAGAACGATACGTTGCCAGCCTTGAAATTCGACTTGTAGGCGACGCCGGCGGACTTGCCGTCACCAATCTTCTTGTTCGTGAGCGAGTAAGCTCCCTCATAGCTGACACTCTTCGTCACCACCCAGCCGGCGGCGGCGGAGCCAGGTTTGCTCCATCCATACGGCATTTTATTGTTCGCAGGGAAAGTAGGTGCACCGATGATGAACGGAGCGTCGCTGCTGTCCTGAGCGGCCACGGGATTTGTCAGACTGCTGATTTTCACCGTGTAATCGGCACCGTAAGGCATGACCGATGGCACCACCCAGACAAACCTGCCGGTGTTGGGTGCGTTCGCGGAGAGCACCGAGGCAAGTGTGTCACCCTTGTAGAGTTCGATCTTCACGTTGCCTTGGATGTTGGCCTCCCAACTGATTACGTAGGATTTCCGCAGGAAGATCACCTCACCGCCGTTGGGGCTGCCGACGACAATGGTATTAACCGGGACCGGACCAAATTTCACTTTCGTCGAAGCCCCCACCGCACCGAGCACCTGAACCTTGACGCTGGACGAGGTGCCGTCCCACCACTTGGCGTTCGGCAGGCTGCCGTCAGAGAAAAGCGGTGTCCCGATATCGAAAAGATCCTGCTTATCGCCACGGTTCATGCCGTTTTCGAGATCGAATTGCCCGTCCGCCTGCTCGAGGGAAACCTCGTAGTGCAGATTATTGGTCATTTGCTCATTATTGTTCCCCGACTCGGTCTCATCGATGTGCCAGATGGCAATGCCCTTATCGATGGAATACTGGGCCCACTTGTCGCCCGCACCGCGGTTTTCAACGATGAAATACTCGGTGGGGGTACCCGGTTTGGCGAGGCGGTAGGCGACGTTGCCGGTGGTGGGGAGCGGAGTCGTGTTGGAATCCGAAGGCGCGACGTCCACCACGTTGCCCCAGCCGACGATGTCCTTGAGGTAAGCGTTGATCGGGGAAGGCGTCTTGCCGTCGTTGTTGTAGTTTCCTGCACCCATCAGGCAGTGGTTGCCAACGCCCTCGGACTCGCCGCCGTAATCGTAAAGATCGGGATAATCCATGAGGAGGTGGCCGTTTTCATGGCAGAAGGTGCCGATGACCGGTGCCGCATCCTCAATGTTGGTCTGTTGATACGCGGAAATGTAAATCGGGGCCTGAGCGGTGCCTACGTTGATATCCGTGGGAAGACTGGTTGAATAAGGCCACAGACCTTGCGCAAAAACGCCGGAGTCGGGACCGGCGAAGAACAAGTTGGTAGCGAGCACCCGGTCATTGATGTCCCTGGTCAGGGAGGAGAAATTGAAATTGATCGACTGGAGTTGTTGGACCGCATCAGTCACCAGCAGATCTCCCGAGTTTTGGCGCAGAATCCGGTTCTGCGGGTAGTCGGCGAAATTGTAGTAATCGCGGGATTTCGGCAGGGTGACAATAGGTGTCACCGACTGTGTGTAGGTCAGCCTGCCAACGGATTGGTCGAAATAGAAATCGCGCACCGAGCCGGTGTTGCCGTCTTCGTTGTAACCCACTCCATTGCAAAAGCGGACGATCTTTTCACGGTTGGTCGGGAAGGTGACCGGATCCTTGCCGGTGGTGCTCGGGTCATTCGGAAACTGGACGAGAATGGTGAGACCGACCTTGTTGCCGACGACCGGAGCCGCTTGGATCCGCGAAGCGGCGAATTCCACGCCATCAACAGCAGCCCCATTCTGGGCGGCCCGCATTTTTTGCACCGCACTCACCCGCGTTGCCCAGCGTTTCTGACGCTCCACATCAGCCTTGCCGTGGCGCTTCTGGCTGATCTCACGGATTTTTTCCTTGGGAAGATCGAGATGCGGGAGAAACGCTTTATTCACGGGCTTGTCGGCAGTCAGCGCCAAGGGGACCAGCTTGCTGCCGTCAGCGGAAATTCCCGCGTAATGATAGGCTCCGTCCGCTTCGCTGTAGGTCACCGTGTAACCGTCCGCGGTTTCCGTGCGCGCGTAATACTCGTCACCGAAAACCCGCAACTCGAGCTTCTGCCCACTTGGTTGCACCCATTCGATTTTGCGACCGTCCTGCGGGTAGGGGGCTGCGTTGGCGTGACCGATAAGCCCCGCAAGCAGGACAAGAAGGCAGGAGGATCGTAAGGATTTGGATTTTTTCATATCGGAAAATTCAAAAGACGGAATCAATCCCGCCCAATCATGCGAGTGGTTCGCCGGAGTAAAACTTGAAGGAAAAAAATGTCGAGGGATCATTTTTCAAATGGGGCGGCATTGTCAACCCGCGATCCAATTAGAAACAGGGATTTCAGCAACCCTCTCCAGTGAGTTGCAAAATACGGCGTCCCCCCTCAGCCCCCCTGACCACACCGGAGACCGGTTCCCGTATCACACTCGATTCCACCCGGCACGCCTTCTGCAACCATGATGGGGGACAAATCGCAGGAAATTCTGAAATCTGGAGGCTCCGCTTGAAGTGACCGTCGTTTCTATCATTTTCCGAGTGGCCTGCCCGTCGGCACGCATCACTGTGCCACGGGCGGTTCCGTGGTCACCGGCGGTGCTGGCTTCCGGGACGGCCTGGTCTCAAGCCCGTCCTGAGCGGAAACGAAGGATCAGGATAGTTGGGGTTTGAAGCGATGTCGCCCACCGGCCAGAAATTTCCACCGGATGCGATGCTCACCAGACACGTGCGGTCATAGGCGGATGCCATCGCACCGATCTCCATGGTCTGATGCTATCCCCACGCTTCGTTGAAAGGTCCCCAGATCATCACGCTCGACTGGTTACAGAGGTGATCCACCATCCGCTTGTATTCGAGCACCCATTGCTCGTGGGCTGCCTCCGGCCAGATCGCATTTACAGGATTCGGGTTCATCCGCGTCCATTTGGGGGCGATGCCGGCCGCTTCACTGTAGGAACCGAGGCTGCAGCTCACCTGATCCTTCCAGACGGCGATGCCCAGGCGGTCGCAGTGCAAGTAGTAGCGGGCGGGTTCCACTTTCACATGCTTGCGCACCATGTTGAACCCTGAGTCTTTCAAATACTTCAGATCGGAGAGCATCGCCTCATCGGAGGGCGGAGTCAGCAACCCGTCCGGCCACCACCCTTGATCGAGGGTGCCATACAGGAAAACCGGTTTCCCGTTCAGAGTGATGCGCAGGTTTCCCGCGGCATCCCGGGTCTTGGAAATCTCCCTCAGGGCGGAATAGGATTTCACCCTGTCCAGCACCTCGCCATTTTTCCCGAGCAGCACGACATCGAGGTCATAGAGATTGGGGTATCGGGCATCACCAGCGGGATTTCCTCATTGCGTTCCTCCGCGCGGGCCACCTGTTTGCCGTTGATCTATGCGGTCACCCGCAGATGCTGGATGGCAGGGATCGGGCGTGGGTGCTGGGTGCCGGGGTGGTGATTCCGCTGGCTTTCATAATGGCAGTGAACCGCTTTACTCCCCTGGGCGGCAGGCAATTCGGAATGGTGGGCAATGCGATGCTGCTCCCAGCCGGACATTTCTCCGGCCTGGTCCTCCTATGGCTGATCGTTCCTGCGCAAATCGTGCGGAGCCGGTTGGCAAAACAGACGGGCGTGTTCGGATTCCGAAAATCATCCTGGTTCGGGTTGATCGCGGCGATCAGCGCGGCAGCATTTATCCCTCTGATCGGTTGGGCGGCGATCCATCACTCGTTTCCTCCTTTTTGGGCGAGTGGATTGAGGGGATGAGGTACAGAGGGTATTGAAACACATCTAACGGGTGATGCGTGGCGATTTTGAGTCGCGCTCGGAACTATCGACCTCCCCATTGTTTGGCTGATTGTCGGGACATTTCGCGCCCTCTTGTGCCGACCCAGCCACCTCATCCTTCCTGCGACCACCGCGTGTGCTCATCAAGCCTTTCACGGCGGCAATGCTGCTGCTCGCCTTGGCAACCATCGCTTTCAAGGCGTCCGAGAGGTCTTGGTTTCAGCGCGACCATATGCTCCGCTGGGATTCCGCCAGACCTGGCTGGTCAGGATACGAGGCCGATCTCGCCCTGCAATTGAAGAAGGAAATGCGGGAATTGCTCGGTTCCGGAGGGCAGTGATTCAGGATTTCCCTTGCCAACCCGGGCGGGATTTCCCAGTTTCTCCGCCCCTCTTCAAGCCGCCTTATTCACCAACGAAGATCCGGAGGGACCCCACGCGGCAAATCTTCACCATCGCCCGTCCTGATTTCAAGGCGGGAAACCTCGTAACTACAATGATCAACGACCTTATCAACGAAATGGTGGACGCCGGCGTCCACTACGGCCACCAAACCAAAAAATGGAATCCGCGCATGAAGCCCTTCCTCATGAAGGACAAAGGCGGAATCTACATCATCGACCTGGAAAAAACCGTCCA
>JBDSNC010000220.1:0-6833 GCA_039915545.1 Luteolibacter sp. | reverse complement strand
GGAGGAGCCTTCGCGGGCTGCGGATTTGAAGACGGGGCCGGAGTCGACCACGTCCTTGATGCCGTAGGTGCGGGCAAGGGCGAGAAGGGCGAGGCGTGCGCCGACGGGCCTTTTGTTCTTGGGGTGGAGGGCCTTGTTGTCGCCGACGTCGAGGGTGACTGCCATGCCAGTGTTAGGGACGGCGAGTGCCTTGGCCTGGGCCTCGCGCATTTCCGCCCAGAGCCAGTTGGTGGCGTTGAGGCCGCCGACGTCGAGGTTGGGGAGTTGCACCCAGTAGAAGGGGAAATCGCCTTGGTCGAAGGCCTTGCGCCAGCCGGAGATGAGCGTGGTCATGCGGCCCGGATAGACGGCGGCGATGGAGGTGCTGGACTCACCCTGATACCAGATGGCACCGCGCAGGGCGTAGGGCTCCAGCGGATGAATCATGCCGTTGTGGAGCGCGGCGAGGGTGCGGTAGGAGGGGAAACCGGCAGGTGCCTTGGGTTCGGGTTCGGTGAAGGGCTGCTTCGCGGTCTTGGCGTCATCGCGGGATTTTCTCCAGGTATTGCGGACTGTGTCGAACGCGACGACTTCCTCAGGAGTGGGATGCTTGCCGGCTTCCTGTTTCGCGAACTGTTTGGCGAGATCGGGAGCGGCGCGATGGGCGTCGGGCGAGATCCAGGGTTCGATGCCGGTGCCACCCCACGAGCTGTTGAGAATCCCGACGGGGACGTTGAGGCGGCGGTGGAGATCGAGGGCGAAGTAATAGGCGACGCCACTGAATTGGCCGGCCGTGGCGGGCAGCGCGGGTGCCCATGCGCCCTCCACGGTGGCCAGCGGGGTGAGGGCGGGCTGTTTGGCGACCTTGAACTGGCGGACAAGTGGGAAATTTGCGGCGGCGATGTCCTTCTTCGCATCAGTGCAGTAAGCGAGCAGCCATTCCATGTTGGACTGCCCCGAGGCGAGCCAGACTTCGCCCACCACGACGTCGCGGACGGTGAGCGTGTTCGTGCCTTTGACGATGAGCTCGCGCGGCGTGGCGGAGGCGGGCAGGGCGGCGAGGTTGACGCGCCAGAGCCCCTTGGCGTCGGCGGTGGTGGAGAGAGTCTGGCCCGCGAAACTAACGAAGATTTTTTCGCCGGCGTCCGCGGTGCCCCAGACAGGCACCGGTTTCTCGCGCTGCAGGACTGCGCCATCGGCGAACAAGGGTGCCAGCGAGACCGCAGCGGAAAGCGGGGTGACGAGCGCACAGGCGAGGAACGGAAGAACGAATTTCATGGGAACAAGGCGGACGGCGGTAGGGCGCGTGCGGAGAGGAGTTGGTTGGAACTGTGGCCGAAAAGGGTCTTCGGCAGCGGATGGGTTTGAGAGATGGCGGTCGCGGACCGCCCCTCAGGATCGCCGTTCGACTGATCACGGTCAATATATCCGGATGGCCAGATCCCGGGCTTTTTCTGCTGGCAGGAGGCAGCGCCGTTAGCTTGCGATCTTTGAAATCCAGCAACGCAGCTATCCAGAAATGGATGCTTCTCAACAGGCTTCTATGTCCGAGCGGCCAGGCCAGACGCTAAGCTGTGGCGGTTTCTGATGGCCTCATGCGGCTGCGGCTGATTTCCTTCTTCCCGATGCTCGACGAATTTCCCGCCCGTATTTTCATCAGCCAATGGGTGGTGCGTGTTTTCGCAACCGCGCTGCTGCCGGGTTTCGCGGAAACCAGCTACCGCCTTGGAATCTCCGCCCGTCGGAAAAACGAAGATGCCGCGGAAGGCCGTCGCGGCGCGTTGCAGGGCGCGGCCTTCGGGTTGTTGGGTGCTTTTGCGTCGTCGTTCGCCTGTTTCCACAACGAATTTCGTGGCGATCATGAAGGACGGGAAATTTTCAAGAGCACCCTCAGATAGCCGTCATCATCCCCGATCAAACCCCACAACCTAACAAATTTATGAAACACCTGTATTTCCTCCCACTCGCCTGCGCGGCGATGATCGCTCCAGCGTTTTCCCAAGCACCCGCCGCCGTCGAGACGGGTGTGGTCCTGAATGCATCCGATCTGCTCCCCGCGGAAATCCTCAAGGGCTCGTCATTCCGAGTGCGCGACCAGGTCGTGACGGATGGCTACATGGCGCATTTCCGGATCGACAGCGATTTCGGCACCTTCGAGGCGATCGGCGTGCCGCAGGCGAAGCGCCGGATCGTGGAGGCCGAGGCGATCAAAAAACTGGTGGAAACCAGCAAGGGCGATCTTTTTGCCGAGGGGCTCAAGCGCTCCATCGAGCAGCCCATCGACGCGGTGAAAAACATCGTCAAGGACCCGGTGAAATCCGTGAAGCAGGCACCCGCCACCGTAGGTCATTTTTTCACCAAACTTGGCTCCGCCGTGGGCCGAGCGGGCGGCAAGATGAAGGACAGCATGGAAAACGACGGGCCGGCTCCATCGGGGGCCGAGGTGGGTGCTGCGGCGAAAAACGTCGCCGGATTCGACAAGGCGAAACTCGACACCGCCAAGCAACTCGGCGTGGATCCATATTCTGACAATCCACGCCTGCAGGAGGAAATGGAGAAGGTCACCTGGGCCTTCTTCGCCGGCGGACTTCCGCTGCGTGTGGGGGCGGCTGCCGTTTCCGCAGGAGTGGCCGTGGTCGCCACCAACATGGTAGGTATCCCGGATGACACCTATGCGCTCACCCAGTCCGAGCTTGCGCTCCGCGACGGCCGCTCGCTCGCCGCGATGGGAATCTCCGACGAGGACATCAAGGCGTTCCAACTCTACGGCCCGCTGAGCACCACCCGCCGCCATCTCATCACGGTATCGTTGGAGGCCTTGCCAAAAGCAAAGGGCCGCGGCCGCATCATCCAACAGGTAAACGCCTGTGAGACCGCCGAAGATGCGGATTTCCTCATCGCCGCGCTCGCCATCCTTGCTGAACGCCAGCGCTCCGGTGCTGCCGACTATGTTTCGCTGGCAGTGCTCGGCCGGCTGCCCGGCGCGATGAATTCCAAGGGCGAACTGGAAGTGCCCGCTCCGGTCGATTACGTGACATGGACGGAGCAGGTCGCCACATTCTCCCTTCGTGACGATCTCGGCACCGCGCCGAAAGTCCTCGTCCACACCGGAAAACTCTCCCCGGCCGCCACTGCCGGACTGACCGCCGCCGGTTGGAAGGACATCGCTGTCAGCTATCCCACTCGTTGAAATTTTCCGCCGTGCGCCCGTCCATCCGTCTCAGCTGCCTGCTCGCCGGCGTCCTGTGCCGCGCCAATTTCCTATCGAAAGGTTTCGTGCCTGACCCCGTCCGGAAACTACCCCGTCGCACCGTTGTGTGACGCCCTGCGCGAGTTGAAAGCGGCGAAAGCCGGGTTGGATACCATCGTCGCCAGCGGTCATCTGCGGTGATCCCTATCCCTATCCCGCCTCGCTGCTGTGCAAGGAACTCGACGGGGTGAACGTCGTCTATCCGAACGACAGGAAGATGGTCATTATCGGCCAAGCCCCCTTCTGAGACCCACATCTACGGAGCCAGCCGCCAGCTCACGGAGGACGTGCTTGTATTCCACCAGCTCATGGTGGCGATGAAGGATTCTCTCCCTGAATAGGGTTTACAGGATCCGTCGGGGGGCTTGTGATATCGGGCAATGCCGTTTCCGGCATCATCCCGACATGAAACAACGCCGCGCCATTCCATCCTGTTTTCTTGCCCTGCTCGCCTCGCCCCATCTGCTGGCGGAAGCTCCGAAAAGCGCGGGATTGCTCAACGACGCGTTGAAGCCCGACTATCCGGCGCTGGGCGATTGGGACATCGGCGGGCAGCTCCGTTTCCGTTACGAGGTGAAGGACGGCGCCGGGCCGTATCCTAACAATGACTTCGTCGGTCATGGCGTGGTCAATGAAAACGACTGGTTCCTGTTCCGCGAAAAACTCCACGTTGGCTGGCAGCCGGAGAACTGGGTGAAGCTCTACGTCGAAGGGCGTGGCTCGCAGGTGGCTTCCGACGACCGCGACCCGAGTCCGGACCAGGACATCTGGGACCTCCAACAGGCGTATGTGGAATTCGGCAGCGCGAAGTTGTTTCCCCTGTCAGCGAAGCTCGGGCGTCAGGAGCTGAGCTACGGCGACCAGCGTTTCATCGGCATCGGCGACTGGAGCAACACCGGCCGCAGTTTCGATGCGGCGAAGTTCAGATACTCCATCAGCGAGAAGAGCTGGGTGGATCTCTTCACCGGACGGGTGGTGATTCCGGTGGACGACACGTTCAACAAGTCCAACGACTACGACCAGTTTTCCGGCCTCTACGCCTCCTCTCAGGAATTGCTGAAGGGCGTCGAGACCCAGGCGTTTTTCCTCGCCCGCAATGTGGGTGAAAATTCGCCGAACGCCGTTTCCACCGGATTCGGCGGGCCGTCGGAGCGCGATGTCTATACTTACGGCGTGCGGGTGAAATCGCTGCCGGACGCGTTCCAAGGCTGGGACTTCGCTTTCGAGGGCGCGGGCCAGTTCGGCGAGGTGGTGACCACCGGCGTCAGCCGCGATCTCCAGGCTTTCGTTCTAACTGGGAGCGGCGGCTACACCTTCGACAAGGTGGAGATGAAGCCGCGGATCGGGATCGGCTGGGACTACGCTTCGGGAGATTCGGATCCTAACGACGGCGACCAGGGAACCTTCGAGTCGCTCTTCGGCACGAACCACAGCTTCTACGGCGTGGCGGATCTCATCGGCCTGCGCAACATCAACAGCCCCCGCGTTTCGTTTTCCGCGAAGCCGGTGAAAGGCCTGACCGTCTCCGCCGACTACCTGCTCTTCTGGCTGGCGAACACCGGTGATTCGTTCTATCCGGAATCTGGTTCCGGGCGCACCGGCAACGGCTATGGGAAAAATCCGAAGTTCGGCAGCTACGTCGGCTCTGAAATCGATCTGGTGGCGAAATACGCGATCAACTCCTGGTCCGAAGCGCAGATCGGCTACGCGCATTTTTTCGCCGGCGACTACATCGAGGATTCGGTGGGCAGCGTGCCCGCCAACGGCGGAGCGAGGGATGCCGACTGGGCCTACGCGCAGATCACCGTGAATTTCTAACGATCATGAAACACGCCATTCCCGCCATCCCCACGCAGGCGTTTGAGAAATTTGGTTTCCTCATGCTGCCGGAGTCGCCAGCATCGGCCAGGTAATGCTCCCGGAAGACTGGCAGATCGTTTGGTTCACCACGTGGGTTTCCGCGCTCAGCGTGGTGCTCATCATCCCGCCGGGACTGGCCGTGGCGTGGTTGCTCGCGCGTTTCCGCTGGCCGGGCAAGTCGCTGGTGGAAACATTGGTGGCGCTACCGCTGGTGATGCCGCCGGTGGCGACGGGGCTCATTCTCTTGAAATTGTTAGGGCGGCGTGGTCCGGTCGGCGGCTGGCTTCATCAGACCTTCGGCGTGGACATTGTGTTCTCCGCGGCGGCGGTGGTCGCGGCGCTGGCGGTGATGTCGTTCCCGCTGCTGGTACGCTCGGCGCGCACCGCGTTCGAGGAAGTGCCGCACCGGTTGGAGGACATCGCCCGCACGCTGGGGCGCGGACCATGGAATGTGTTCTGGACGATTTCTCTGCCCCTGGCCCGGCGTGGTCTGTCGGCGGGAGTGGTGCTGGCGTTCGCGAGAGCGCTGGGAGAGTTCGGAGCGACCATCATGGTCGCCGGATTCATCATGGGGAAAACGACAACGCTCTCGCTCGCGATCTATCAGAGCGTGCAGACCGGCGATGATTCCCACGCACTGCGGCTGCTGGCGGTCTGCGTGGTGATGGCCTTCGTGGCGCTGTGGGTGAGTGAGAAACTTTCGCGGAGGAGGACGAAGCCATGAGCCTCGTGATTGAAAACCTCGTCCTGCCGCTCGCGGACTTCACTCTGAAGGTGGATGTGAAACTCACGGCGGCAGTGACCGGACTGACCGGGCCGTCGGGCGCGGGGAAGACGACGCTGCTGGAACTCATCGCCGGTTTGCGACGGCCTGAGCAGGGAAGCATCCGCCTGGATGGCGGGGAACTAACCAGTGTGGCCTCGCGATGTTTCCTTGCTCCCGAAAAGCGACGGGTGGGATACGTCCCGCAGGATCTGGCGCTGTTTCCGCATCTGGATGTGCGGGCGAATTTGTGTTACGGGCTGCGACAGGATGAAAGTGGACTGTTGGGAAAAGTCGTGGAGGTGCTGGAGCTTCCGACGCTTCTGAAGCGGTCCATCGCCGGTCTATCCGGTGGTGAGAAACAACGGGTGGCGCTGGGCCGCGCGCTGCTGGCAGGACCGAGAATCCTGCTGTTGGACGAGCCTCTGTCAAATTTGGACGACCGGCTGAAGGAGAAGATTCTACCTTATCTGCACCGCATCCGCCGCGAGTTCGCGGTGCCGATGATTTATGTGAGCCACTCGAAAGCGGAGCTGGGTGGCTTGTGTGATGAAGTGTTGGTGATGCGTGAGGGGAAGATCGAGGAGGGGTGACCCGTCCGGAGTGCGGCACGCTCTGCTGCCGCTAGGGGGTGGATGGATGCTCTGCTCCATGTGGCGCGGAGCTCTTCTTCTTCTCCCCATACGAAGAGCTCCGCACCGCATCCAGCAGAGCTGGAGCTGCCGGGGGCGCGAGCAGGGCTTCGCGCACTCCGGTAGCATTGGCTTGCGAAATAAATTCCCGCGGTCGTCAGAGGCTGGCGCCCTCCTGTTCGAGGAGTTTCCGTTTCCTTTCGATTCCCCAGCGGTAGCCGGTGAGCACGCCCTTCGCCCCCACCACCCGGTGACACGGGATGAGCACGGCTATGGTGTTAGTGGCGCAGGCACGGGCAACGGCGCGGGTGGCGGTGGGCTTTCCAATTCCGGCCGCCACTTCGGCATA
>JBDSNC010000217.1:0-61099 GCA_039915545.1 Luteolibacter sp. | reverse complement strand
TCAGTCCGCTCGCGTTCGCGCAAGGAATGGGAGCCGAGGCAAAAGCCGCAGGGACACTGAAAACGGGAGAAGGCATTCCTTGCTGCCTTTTTCACAGCAACGTCATCTGCCCTCACTTGCGCCAGGGAAGGTCGAACCAGACACCCCATTGGGCATCCCACAGTTGATGGACATGCGGTGCGCCCTCCCCGGCCTTGTCCACAATGCATGAAAATCCGCTGCCTGCTCCAAAAGCTTTCGGGCATTTCATACCATGTCCGCTGATACCCGCATGCGCATCCGTCGGTCACCACCCTGATCGGAAAACATCCCGGAAGTATCAACAGGCCGGCAGCAATCAATAGTGCCACAACCGCTATGATGATTCTTTGTTTGCTCATCGTTGGTTCCTCAAATTCAGAATCCGGAGTCGCCGTTGTCCAAATTCGGCACCGAAATTGCTCCCTGAACCAACAAACTGCAAAACGCAACCCGCTCCCACGCGAAAATTTCCATCCACGACGTTAGACAAACTCCGGAGTTCGTGTATTGCATCCCGTCCGACCCGCCCATGCTATCCCGCTTCATCCCACTCCTGCTTCTCGCCATCGCCTCCGTGTCTCCCGTTTCCGCCGAATCCCGCCCTTGGAAAAGCGCGGACGGAACGAAGTCGATCCAAGGTGATTTCATCAGCCGCGACGCCTCCAGCGTGAAAATCCGCCTCGCCGACGGCAAGGAAATCGCCATCGATTTAGGAAAACTCCATGCAGACGACGCGAAGTGGCTCAATTTGAACCATCCCGACTCCGGAGACCCCGCACCCGATGAAGCCGCTGTTTTCGACACGCTGAAATTCGGCGACAAACACGATGCCGTTCTTGCCAAGCTCAAGGCCTCGAAATTCGTGGAACTGACCATGGCGGAAAGCATGATCAGCCGCACCGGCCTGAACGGTATTTTCCGCATCCGCCAGAAAATCGGCGGTCAGACGGCCACATTGTATTTCGATTGGACCGAAACCGACGCACTCAAGGAAATCACCGTCCGGACCGACGGGTTTCCCGCCGCTTCCTTCGATGCGAAACTCGCCCCCTGCTGGAAGGAATTCATCGAACTCCTCACCACCCTCCACGGCAGGCCGCTGCAGGCCGTCCCAAAAATCAACCCAGCCTCCGTCCCGAACGGCGCGACACTCTCCTCCCACCTCTGGAGACTCGAAAGCGGCGGCAGCGCGACGCTCGGCGTGGGTTGCGAGGGCACCAGCTATCAGGTCGTCGTGCGTTTCACCGAGGAAAAGATCGAGCCTGTCACCAGCAACGCCCCGGCCAAGCCCGTCGGACCGGATATCGACTTCGCCCCTTGAAAACTTCCGCCGAAGTTTGACACTCGCCCCATGGCCGAGCCCGATCTCTTTTCCCTCTCAAAACCTCCCGCACCGGAGGAGCGCATCCGCGAGCTCCGTGCCTCGCTCGATCACCACAACCGCCTCTACTACACCCAGGCCACGCCTGAAATCTCCGATGCGGAATACGACAAGCTCTTCCGCGAGTTGGAGGAACTGGAGAAAAATCATCCCGAATTCCACGACGCGAACTCCCCCACCCTGCGCGTCGGTGGCGCGCCGATCGACGGATTCCAACAGATCCAACACGCCGTCCCGATGCTCTCCATCGACGACGTCTTCGAGCTCGGCACCGAGGCCATGGAAAAATCCGGTGCCGCCCGTCCCGAGCAGGAGCTGATCGAGTTCTATCAACGCCTTCAGAAGAACCTGAAACGCGAGAACATTGCTGTCACCATCGAGCCAAAGATCGACGGCGTCGCCGTTTCCCTGCTCTACCTCGACGGAAAACTCGCCTATGCCGCCACCCGCGGCGATGGCACCACCGGCGACGATGTGACCCACAACGTGCGGACGATCCGGAGCATCCCGTTGGAATTGAGGTTTACGGAAATCGCCGAGTCCACTCCAGCGGTTGACTTGGACCGCCTTCTTCCCTATGTTTCCGGCGATGGATGGAATTCTTCAAGCTCAACTCCTCGCCGAACGCCTGCGCAAAGCCAGGGACAAAGCTTGGCGCGAAGGCTTCTCGATGACCTCGGAGGAAGCGATGGAGCAGATGTTTCGCAACGGATCCGACAGGAAGCCGAATCCGTGGTATCGTGGGCCAGAGAGTCAGGACGACTCCTCGACTCTCAACGATTCGGACGACTTGCAGCTCGTTACCCTCAGCTAGGCGGACAGTCGGAGCATACTGTTTTCCACATCCAAAGCCGGCACCGCGTGATCAAGTTCACGTTGCCTCCAAACTTTGGAGCGCAAGGAGAGGCGGCGGTGTATTTGAGAAATCTGGAAGCGGCGAACCTCCTTTTCGGCGATGACATTGTCCTCCACGGAGTTTTACAAACGAAGCGCGGTCCGGCACTTGTCACGTCACAACCGTTCGTTCCTGGCAATGTGCCAACCATTCAGGAAGTCGCATCGTGGTTTGAAGCAAACGGGTATCATTCGACCGGGCATAACCGCTGGAAAAACAGTGCGACGGGTGCCGAGATTGCCGACGCACATGTCGGCAATTTGATCAAAACCCATGATGGTGAGCTTGTCCCGATCGATCTCCAGGTTCTCTCGAGAGGGTCGATTCAATCCACACTTTCCGTCCCCGGCCAATCATCCACCATCCCCTCTCTCCTCGAAGTCCGCGGCGAGATCTTCATGCCGAACGAAGCGTTCGCAGCGATGAATACGGAGCGCGATGAGGCTGGCCTGCCGACCTTCGCGAATCCGCGGAACTCGGCGGCGGGAACGCTGAAGCAGCTTGATCCGAAGATCGTCGCGAAACGTCCGCTGGCGTTTCTCGCTCATGGTCTCGGCGCTTACGACGGACCTCCGTTGGAAAGTGAAACGGATTTCCACGATCTGTTGGACCGCATGGGCATCCCGCGCAACCAGCCGATTTTATCAGCATCAAATCTCGACGATCTGCTGGAGAAGGTAGCTCAAATCAACCGTGACCGCCATGATCTCGACTACGGAACCGACGGAGCCGTCATCAAGATCCTCGCCCGCGCCGAACGTGAACAGCTCGGCTTCACCTCCCGCGCGCCACGCTGGGCGGCCGCTTACAAATTCCTGCCGGAGCAGAAGGAAACCACGCTTAACAACATCATCGTCCAAGTCGGCAGAACAGGAGTGCTGACCCCCGTCGCGGAACTTACGTCCGTTCTGATTTCCGGCTCCACCGTTTCCCGTGCCACGCTGCACAATCAGGACGAGATCACGAAGAAGGACGTCCGCATCGGGGCCACGGTTCTGGTGGAGAAAGCAGGCGAAATCATTCCCGCCATCGTCAAAGTCATCCGCCATGCCGAGGGTGCGGTGCCGTTCTCACTGTTTGATAGTGTTGATGGCAAATGCCCTTCCTGCAGCGGTCCGATCTCGCAGGAAGAGGGTTTCGTCGCGTGGCGTTGCACGAATTTCGAATGCCCCGCTCAAGCCGTCACCAGCATCAAGCACTTCGCCGCCCGCAAGGCGCTCGATCTCGACGGCCTCGGGGAAATCGTCGCCGAGGCGCTCGTCCGCCACGGCCATTGCACCACGCCGCTCGACCTCTTCAAGCTCACTGAGGAAACCCTCGCGAACCTCAACCTCGGTAGCGAAGAATCACCGCGGCGCTTCGGAGAAAAGAACGCCGCCAAGGTTCTATCCGCGCTCGAAGCAGCAAAAAGCAAGCCACTCCACCGCTGGCTCTTCGCCATGGGCATCCGCCAGTTAGGCGAGTCCGCAGCCAAGGAACTTTCCCGGCTTCACGAAAGTATCTTTGAAATTCCCGGATCGAGACTTCTTTGCACCATCCGGCAGAACGCATCTCTCTCTCAGATGATGAGGGATGTATCACCAAGGAATCGGGACAATCCTCCTGCCAATGAAGTTGAGAAATCCCAAAGGCAGCAGCACTATGATTCGCTCAAGGAGAAGCTTCAATTCAACGAGCAGATCATTGCGTCCAAAGGCGTGTCTCCAGATCTTGGTCCTGTAGTTTGCTCAAATGTGCTCGAATATTTCGATTCCGAAGCGGGTCAGCACGTCTTGGAACGTCTCCGCGAGTTCGATATCAATCCGCAATCCACGATCTCCAATCTATCATCGCCGCAGGCATCCCTCCCCCTCGCCGGAAGAACCTTTGTCATCACCGGCACGCTCAGTATGGACCGGGACGCGATGAAGGAACTCATCGAGAGCAAGGGTGGCAAGGTCAGCGGCTCGGTTTCTGCGAAAACAAGCTACGTCCTCGCCGGCGAAGGCGGCGGCTCGAAGCGTGACAAGGCGGAGAAAATCGGCATTCCGATACTGGATGAAACCGGGCTGCGGCAACTGCTCGCGGAAACCCGCGGTTCGGAGGAATAGGAAGACTTCGCGGGTGGACTCCCGATCCACGGACCTACTGGTAGAAGGACGAGAAATGTGGCGACTTTTGAATCACAACAACCCAAGGTGTCGACCGTCCAGGCGGCTCAAATGAAACTCCAGACCGGCAACAAGATCATCGCCGCATTCGTTCTCGCGCTGCTGCTGTTGGCGGGAGTTGCTGCGATTTCGTTCCGCAGCACGATGCGGATGACGGCCGATGCCGAGCGGGTGGAACACACCCATGAGGTGATGGCGGCGATCGAAAGATTGGTCAAAATTGTCAGCTACGATGCGGTGAGCCACCGCGGATTTCTGATCACCGGTGACGAAGCGTTTCTTGCCAAACATCAGAAGACGATTTTGGACAGGAATGCCGTCATGGAACAATTGAGGATCCTGGTCGCCGGCAGTCCCTTCCAACGGGAGCACCTGGCCGCGCTCACCGAAGGGATCGCGGATCGTGAGAATCTCGCCAAAAGACATGTCGAGCTACGGCGGAAGGAGGGCTTCGAGGCGGTTCAGAAAAACGTGGCAACCGGACGGGGTGAAAGAATGTTGGAAAGAATCTATACGGTCGCCCTGGAGATGTCCGCTCACGAACGAACCCTTTTGAACGAAGGGGTGAGGCAGGGCGAATCCAGCGCGCGGGCGACACGGTGGGCGATTGCGGCCGGAAGCGTGGTGGCATTCTCATTGGTCGCGGGAGCCCTCTGGTGGCTCACCCGGGAGTTGGAGGAACGCCGGAAGGGCGACACCGCGCTGCGGAAAAGTGAGGAACGTTTCCGCGCGCTCGTCACCGCCATTTCCGATGTGGTCTATCAAATGAATCCGGATTGGAGCGAAATGAGCCAGCTTCAGAGCCGGGACTTTCTTGCTCCGTCAGCAGAGCCGAACCGCAATTGGATTCAGGAATACATTCATCCGGATGACCGGCCGCAGGTGATGGCGGCCATCCATGAATCCGTCCGGACCAAGAGCAAGTTCCAGTTGGAACACCGTGTCCAACAGGCGGATGGCACCGTGGGCTGGACGTTCTCGCGGGCGGTGCCGATTCAGGCTGCGAATGGCGAGATCGTCGAGTGGTTTGGCGCGGCAAGCAATGTGACCGCTCGCAAGCGCGCGGAACAGGCGCTGACGGAAAGCGAGGAACTGCTGCGATTCGCCATGGAGACCGAGCAGACCGGTCTCTGGCTGCTGAATGTCGCAGCCGGCACCACCTTCCGCTCTCTCAGGCACGATCAGATTTTCGGCTACGAAACGATGCAGCCGGAGTGGACGCAAGAGGGTTTTCTGGAACACATTCTTCCTGAAGACCGGGAGAATGTGGTCAGGATCGTGGAAACGGCGAAGGTCGCCCACCAGGGCTGGGACTTTGAATGCCGCATCAGTCGTAGCGACGGGATGGTCCGCTGGATCCGGATCTGCGGACGGGAATTGGGAGGCGGATCCGGTCCGGTGGAGAAATATGCGGGCATCATCCGGGACATCACCGGGAAAAAGCTCGCGGACAAACTGGCACATCAGAACGAGCAATTCAAAGCGGCGGTTCTGGATGCGATCCCTGCGGAAATCGCCCTGCTCGACCGGTTCGGAAACATCCTGACTGTCAATGAACCCTGGCTTCGGTTTGAGCGGGAAAATAGCAGCCACAGCAACCGGTCCGCCGGGCCGGGCACCAACTACCTTGAGGTCGCCGCCGCATCCGCGCATTCGGGTGATTTTTATGCCGACGAAGCGTTGGGCGGAATCAAGGCGGTCCTATCCGGCCGGCTGGGGGAATTCTATCTGGAATACCCGTGCGATTCTCCGACCAAAAAGCGCTGGTTCCTCATGCACGCGGTTGCAGCCCCGGTCGATGTGGGCGGAGCGATCATCGCCCATACCGACGTCACCCGGCGCAAGCTGGCCGAGCAGGCCCTGGCCGCACGCACCGCTGAACTGGAAACGGTGATGCGGGAGGTCCCGGTGGCCATCTTCATCGGCCATGGCGCGGGTGTCGGTCCCATCACGGCGAATCCTGCCGGTCGCAAAATGCTCCGCGTCGGCGAACCATCGAACGTTTCACTGGGTGCGCCCGACGTCGAATATCAGATTTTCCGCGACGGCCAGAAACTGATGCCGGAGGACCTGCCCATGCAGCAGGCGGTGACCACCGGCCGCCCCGTACTCGACTCCGAACTGGAGGTGGTTTTCGAAAACGGCGAGAGCTGCAGGATTCTGGGAAATGCGGTTCCTCTGTTCGACGAACATGGATTGGTGACGGGCAGCCTCGGCACTTTCATCGATATCACCGGACGAAAGGCGGCCGAGGAGGCATTGAAGGATTTCAATGCCAAGCTCGCGGAATCAGTGGTGGAGCGGACAACGGAACTCCGCAGCACGGTCAGTGTGTTGGAGAACGAGATCGCCGCACGCCGGCGGCTGGAAGGAGAGATCCTCAAGTTGAGCGAGCGTGAGCAGACCCGGCTGGGGCAGGACCTTCACGACAACCTCGGACAGCAGTTGGCAGGCATCGGCATGCTTTCCCAAATTCTATCAAGCCGGCTTCAGAAGGAGTCTCATCCGAGTGCTGTGGACGCCGAGCAGATCGCCAGTTTCCTCACCGAAAGCATCAGCACCACCCGTAACCTGGCGAAATCGTTCTACCCGGTGGAGCTGGAACGGGGCGGTCTGATCCTCGCGCTCCAAGACCTCGCCCTGCGGACGGAGTTGCTGTCGAAGATCTGCTGCAATGTCACAGCCAACGCCGGATTCCATTTCGAAAAACCCACCGAAATCCATCTCTACCGCATCGTTCAGGAGTCCATCAACAACGCCCTCAAACACGGACGGGCTACCAGCATCCGGATCGACTGCCTGACAGAAAACGGAGTTTGGACTCTGACCGTCACGGACAACGGCAAGGGATTCACCGCACAGGAACCGGGGCAGGAAACCGGCATGGGCCACCATATCTTCCAATATCGCGCCGCGCTGATCGGTGCCGATATTTCCGTCCGGCGGGGAACCCAGGGCGGCTGTGTGGTCACTTGCTCGATCCCGGGCCCCGCGATTTAACAAACATCCCAGCCGCCCCTAAACCCCGCCATTTATGCGGGTTTTTCAATGATTTGTGAGGATTCGCACCAATTAAATGGATGGTGAAAGAAGGCTGCTTCATTCATGGTTTTGCGAAGCAATGAAGTATCCCACGCTGTTTCTTTTAATCTCCGGACTCCTCGTTTCAGCAGTCTCCGCCAACGACATCCGCGCCGAGATCCAGCGTGCCGACGACTTCGGAAAGAAGGCACCGTCATTCCTAACCAGAATGGATTTGCGTCCGTTCTGGTCGGCGGACGGCAGCCATCTCGCCTACCGGGTGGATTCCGGGCGCGACGAACGGCGGTTCTTCCAGGTGGATTTGAAAACCGGTCGCAAGGAGCCTGCCTTCGATCACGAGCTGCTGGCCAAGGCGCTCGTCAAGGCTTCCGGACATGAAGCCGACGGCAAGCGGCTGCCGATCGATCAGTTGGAAGCGGCTGCGGATGGGACCGTGCGTTTCCGCGCGTTCGCGAAATCGTGGCGATGGGATGCGTCGTCCAGTCAGGTTTCCCCCGACAATCTGCCACCGCAGGAAAGCAGGTTGTTAGCTCCCGAGGAGGTCCGCGGGCGGGCGGGACGCAGCGGTCCGCCATCCGCCATCACGATTGAAAACGGCACGGATGCCGAAATCGAAATGTTCTGGGTGAGTGGCGGTCGTGACCGAAAGTCCTACGGAAAAATCGCCCCCGGCGGAACCGCCACCCAACAAACTTATTCCGGCCACATCTGGCTCATGGCAAAAGCGACCGGCGACCCGCTCGCCGCCGTCGAGACGGAGGACACGCCGACCTTCGCCCGCATCACCGGCAGGGTTCCAGCGCCGCCGCGCGAACGGAACGATCTGTCACCGGACAAGAAATGGCGGTCCTACATCCGCGATCACGATGTGTTCATCGAGCCGGCGGGAGGAGGTGACGCGGTTTCCATCAGTCGCGGAGGTTCGGTGGCGGATGGTTTCACCGGCCCTCTGAAATGGTCGCCGGATTCGAAGAAACTCGTCGCATTCCGGGTGAAACACGTCGAGACGCGGAAGATCAGCATCGTCCAATCTTCTCCCCCGGACCAGCTCCAGCCGAAGCTGAAATCCATCGACTATCCGAAACCCGGTGATCCCATCGAACAACCCATGCCGCATTTGTTCGAAGTCGCCAGCCGCCGCCAGATCCCCATCGACAACGCGCTTTTCAACAATCCATGGGAAATCAACGAAGTGTCCTGGGCGGCCGATTCCTCCGAATTCTCCTTCGTCTACAACCAGCGCGGCCACCAGGTGATGCGGATCATCGGCGTCCGGGCGGATTCAGGTTCTGCCCGCAGGATTTTCGAGGATACGAGCAAGACCTTCATCGATTACTCACAAAAGCTTTACATCCACGATTTACCGGAAACGCATGAGATCCTCTGGGCCTCCGAGCGCGACGGCTACAACCACCTCTATCTTCTCGATGCGAATTCCGGTGAGATCAAAAAACAGATTACCCAGGGAAAATGGAATGTCCGCGAAGTGGTGGAGGTCGATGAAAAGAAACGGCAACTGCTGCTCAAGGTCATGGGCGTGACCGGACAGGATCCCTATCAGATGAATTTCGTGCGGGTGAATTTCGACGGCACGGGCTTCACCCGTCTGACCGCGAGCGATGGCAATCACGGCATCAGATTTTCTCCCGATGGAAAATTCCTGATCGACACCTGGTCGCGGGTCGACCAGCCGCCGGTCGTGGAACTGCGCCGCGCGGACGACGGCAAGCTTGTGTGCGAACTTGATCGTGCGGACGACAGCGCCTTGCTAAAAACCGGATGGAACCGCCCGGAACGCTTCGTGGCCAAGGGGCGCGACGGACAGACGGATATTTACGGAGTGATCGTCCGCCCGACGAATTTCGATCCGACAAAACGCTATCCGGTCGTGGAAAACATCTACGCCGGACCGCACGATTTTTTCGTCCCGAAAAGTTACGCTCCATGGATGGGCATGAATGCGATGGCCGAGCTTGGTTTCATCGTCGTGCAGATCGACGGCATGGGCACGAACTGGCGGAGCAAGGCGTTTCATGATGTTTGTTGGAAAAATCTGGCGGACGGTGGCTTCCCCGACCGCATCGCCTGGATGAAAGCGGCGGCGGCGACACGACCGTGGATGGACCTTTCCCGAGTCGGCATCTACGGCGGCAGCGCGGGTGGCCAGAACGCGCTGGCGGGGCTGCTGCATCATGGTGATTTCTACAAGGTCGGCGTCGCGGACTGCGGCTGTCACGACAACCGGATGGACAAGATCTGGTGGAACGAGGCGTGGATGGGCTGGCCGGTGGATGAAAGCTACGAGCGCAATTCCAACGTCACCCACGCCGGAAAACTGACGGGAAAACTGCTGCTCGTTATAGGTGAGCTGGACTCGAACGTCGATCCGGCATCCACCGCGCAGGTGATCAACGCGCTCGAGAAAGCCGACAAGGATTACGAGTTTGTCCCGGTGATGAACGCGAACCACGGAGCCGCCGAGACGCCATATGGCAACCGCCGCCGCGCGGAGTTCCTCGTGCGCAATCTGATCGGCGCGGATTGACACCTCGTTTTTCTTGCCGCTCCCAGCCCGGTCGCCCACTCTCCGCACGTGGTCGAAGAGCTGGAAGACAATCCAAAGACGGAACTGCTGCGGGCGCTGGATGCGTCCGATTGCTCTGCCGTGCTGGCGGCGGCCGAAGACGTCCACTATGCGGACCTTGCCCATCTTTACGAGAATCTAGACGACGAAAAACGCGACCTGCTGCTGAAGACCATCGGCCCCGAGCTCGCCACCGACGTCGTCGCGGAGCTCCCCTACCCGCTCATCGAGGAGGCGCTGAGCCATTTCAAACCCGCGCAGCTCCGGGTGCTGCTGGGAAATCTATCCGACGATGACCGCGTGGACGTATTCCAGGTCGTCAGCGAGGAGGCGCAGGTGCGGTTTTTCAGCCTGCTCGGCCCGCGCGACAAGGAGCTCACGCGGAATCTCCTGAAATACGGCGAGGACACCGCCGGCGGACGGATGACGACACACGTCGGCCGCATCACCGCCGACATGACGGTGAAGCAGGCCATCACCGTGCTCCGCCGCGACAAGGATGATGCCGAAACGCTGGCGCGGATTTTCGTGGTGGATGCGCAAGGACGTCTCGTCGGAAAAGTGCGTCTGCGCGATCTGGCGTTCAGCACTTGGGACACGCCGATTCACGACATCATGGAAGCGGCGGACGAAACGATCCTCGCCTCTGCTGACCAGGAGGAAGCCGCGCGCACACTTTCGAAATACGACCTCATCGTGCTGCCGGTGGTCGACGAGTTCCACCATCTGCTCGGCGTCCTGACGTATGACGACGCGCTTGAGATCATCCAGGAGGAATCCACCGAGGACATCGAAAAACTCTCGGGTATCGGCGGCGAGCAGTCGGAGGTTTCCTATCTGAACACCAGCGTCATCCGGCAGTACCAGCGCCGTGTCACCTGGCTGGTGGGCCTGGCGTTTCTATCAGTCGTTTCCGGCTATGTGATGTTCCGCTTCAGCGAGGTGTTGGAAAAGGCCTTCGTGCTCGCGCTGTTCCTGCCAATGGTGGTGGCCGCGGGCGGAAACTCCGGCGGTCAGGCCGCGACGATGGTCATCCGGGCGATGGCGCTGGGTGAGATCGGCACCGGCAACGCGCTGCGGATCGCATGGAAGGAAGCGCGCACCGGCATGCTGCTCGGAGCCACGCTCGGAGTGACGATGGCGGGTTTCATCAGTTTCATCCTGCCGTATCTGCAGCACAGCACCGGCGCGAATTTCGATTTCCTCCACCTCGCATTTGCCGTTTCATCCGCCCTCATCGTCCAGGTCCTATCAGCAACGATCCTGGGAGCACTGCTGCCGATCGCCGCGCGTGCGATCAAACTGGACCCGGCGGTCGTCTCAGCTCCGTCGCTGGCTTCCACCGTCGACATCTCGGGCATGATGATCTATTTCACGACGGTCGGCGCGATCCTGCATCTCCATTGAGTAACGATTATGAAAACCCTCGCCGTCATCCTGTGCGCAGCTTCACTACAGGCGGCGGTAGCGTCCGCGGAAAACACGGAGAAGAAGGTGCGCCTCCTGTTGGTCGACGGTTTCAGCAACCACAACTGGCAGCTCAATACCGCGCTGATCCGTGACATCGTCGAGCCGACCGGGCTCTTCACGCTCGATGTCTCCACCTCGCCCCCGACAAAGGATTCGCCCGGCTGGGACACCTGGAGGCCGAGGTTTTCCGACTACGACGTGGTGATCCAAACGTGCAATGACATCAACGGCGGTCCATCGTGGCCGGATGAGGTGGAAACCGATTTCGAAAACCACGTGCGGAATGGCGGCGGCGTTTTCATCTATCATTCCGCGAACAACGCCTTCCCCGGGTGGGACGCCTACAACCACATCATCGGCCTCGGCTGGAGGAAACCGGACCAGGGCATCGCGCTCGCCGTCGGCCAGGACGGAGCCATCATCCGCATTCCGGCTGGCGAAGGCAAAGCCACCGGGCACGGCGAGCGCGTGGATGCGGTGATCACCCGCATCGGCGATCATCCGATCCACGAGGGCCTGCCGAGGAAATGGAAGACTCCGGACATCGAGATCTATCACTACGCCCGTGGTCCGGCGGAAAACGTGGAGGTGCTGTCCTACGCCTACGACGTGAAGACCGACATGCGGTGGCCCATCGAGTGGACTGTCAGCTACGGCAAGGGCCGCGTTTACACCGCCACTTACGGTCATGTCTGGAAAGACGACACCCAGCCGGAACGCATGCGCTGCGCCGGTGTGCAAACGGTAATGATTCGCGCGCTTTGGTGGCTCGCACGGCGTGATGAGAAACTCCCGGTCCCGGCGGATTTCCCCACCGAGACCGCGGTTTCCATCAGAAAGGAAACTCCGCCCGCACCGTGATCAGTTCACGTCCGTCCTGAACGGCGAGGCAGGCAGGCCGTCCTGGTTGAAAAGATTCACATCCGGCACGTTCTCCCAACCGTAGCGGACGGCCTTGGGCACCGGCACTTCCTTGCTGGAAACGATCACGCTGGTGCCGTGGATCTCGGCCGCAGCCGGAACGAATTTTCCATCCGCTCCGGCGATGGTGAAGCCTTTCAGGTCGCCGCCTTTCGCTTCGAGGTCTTTGCCGGCGTGGGTAAAGGTGAGGCCGACGCGATCGCCGGAAATCTTCATGCTTTTGTAGAGCGGTCCCGACCATTCGATCTTCTCGCCATAGGCCAGAGCCCGGGCAGCGAGTGACAGACGGACGCCGACAGGCTCCTTGTTAGCCGGGTGGATGTCGTTTGCGTCGCCGATATCGGTGATCACGGCCATCGCGGTGTTTTCCGATTTTGCGAGCGTGAGAAACTGCGCCTCACGCAGTTCCGGCGACATGTCCTTGTGAGGAGCGATCTGCACGAACAGGAACGGCAGTTTCGGCGCGTTCCAGCGCTTCCGCCAGTCGGCGATCATCGCGGGGAAACGATCACGGTATTCGCGGGCGTTTCCGTTGTTGCTTTCCCCCTGATACCATAGGACGCCCTTGATGGGAAACGGCAGAAGCGGCGCGATCATCGCCTGATAGAGCACCGCCGGTGAGTTCTGGTTGCGGGCTTCTCCGACGTCCACGCCCTCCTGTTTCAGCACCTCCGGACTCGTCCATGCCTCGATGACCGTGCCACCCCAGGACGAATGGATGATGCCGACGGGGACGCGAATCTTCGGCTGTAAATCGCGCGCGAAGTAGAAACCAACCGCGCTGAAATTCGGGGCGTTCTCGGGATTACAAACCGCCCATCTCGCCGAGGTGTCCTGCTCCGGAGTGGCTGAAAATTTCAGCGGCAGCTTGAATTCGCGGATCAGCGGGAAATTCGCAGCGGCGGCGGACTCACGCCAGCCGACGAGTTCTTTCTGCCCCTGACGCGGTCCGAGCTGGCGCTCCATGTTCGACTGGCCGCTCGCCAGCCAGACATCGCCGACGAGGATGTTTTCCAAAGTGATCGTCGTGCTGCCAACGATCTTCATGACCCGCGGCTCGCTGCTGGCGGGCATCGGCTTCAGTTTCACCAGCCATTTTCCACCACTGGCCGTGGTCGTGACGACCTGTCCGGCGAACTGCACGGCGATTTTCGTGCCGTCGCCTGCGGTGCCCCACACAGGAACCACCACACCGCGCTGGAGAACTGCGCCGCTGTGGAAAAGTCCGTTGGGACGAACCAGTTTCGACGGATCGATTCCGGTAATAACCTGGAACGCAGCCTTGGCCATCTCACCCGCGCCTTCGGTGTTGGGGTGAACCCTATCAGGCAGAAGCGCCGCCTTGTCCGCCAGCGCGGCGTGCATGTCGATGGTGCCTGTTTTCAGTTCCTGCGCGAGGCGGTCCACGATCGGGATCTGCTCCTGAATGCCAGCCTCGTTGATGCCATAGTTGCCAGCTCCGGGCACGGGCACCGCGCGGCAAAGGAAGATGCGTGGTTTTGATTTCAGGTCCTGGAAGGTTTTCACCAGATCGCGATAGTCCTTTTCGAACCCGTCCTTGTGCGACCAGTTCTGCGGTTTGGTGTCGTTGGTACCGAGCATGATCACGACCACGTCCGGATTGAACTCCTGCGCTTGTTTGAAGGCCGCCTCGTTCCAATAGGGAAGATCACCGCTGCGCATCAGGGTCCGTCCGCCCACGCCGAAATTGCCGACTTTCCACCCATCGCCCAGCAGTTCCTGGAGTTGTGACGGATAGGACATGCCTTTCGCTGCACCCGAGCCCTGGGTGATGCTGTCGCCCACACAGGCGACACGGACGGGAGTCTTGTAGTCCGAGAGTTTGACCGGCTCGGCCCGAAGCAGGCTGCTGATCGTTAGAAAAACACCGAGACAACGGATGAGCGAAACATGGATTTTCATCGCGGAAAGCAAAACAGGCCCGGGGGAACTTGCAAATCCCAACTTCAGCGGGTTCCGCTACGGGGTGACCCGGATGCGGTAGAAGCAGCCCGCTTCCGCAGCTACCACGCTTGCCTGGAAGCTGAGCACGCTCCCCGTCACTCCCACCTTGGATTCCCCCACGTTTTGCCACGAGTCGGAGAGAAGGGTGGCGGAGCACTGGAGTTGATAGCGATGACCGGAGTAGGATTGGATCGTCAATGTGACCGAATCACCGGATTTCACGAACGAATCGACCCGGACCAGGCTGGAGTCCAGAATCGAGCCGGTGTTCACCAGGTTCTGGACTGCCACGGGCGCCGCGGTAATCAGATCCAGAGTGCCGCGATTGAAAAAATCCTGGCTGGCCTGAAGCAGAGCCCCGCCCGACATGCGGACAATCCCGTTGTTCGTTACGCCACCGGTGAACGCCAGCGATTGGCCAATGGTGCTGGTGATGCCGCCGTCGTTCAAAACGACGCCATGGATCGTGCCGTCGCCTTCGAGCGTCCCACCGGGATAAATGTGGATGCTGCCGACAGTGAGCGTGCCACCGTCAAGTATCAGAGTGGCACCTGGCAGGATCTCGATCATGTCCGTGCTGGAAATCGAACCGGTGACGCGGAGGGTTCCCTTGTTCACCTGCGTTTTTCCCGACTGGGTGAAAGCACCGGAAAGGGTCAGCACGCCGGAACCGTTTTTTACGACCCGTCCACTGCCGGAAACAGTGCCTGAGAAGGTGGTGTCATCGAGATTGTTAGTAACAAGCACTCCGCCTGTGCCAAGCAGCACCTGCCCCCCGCCCGACAGGCTGCCGACGGTTTCGGTGGTTCCGTTGAGGTCGAGGATGGCACCGGAGCCGACCCACGTGGGCGATTGATCGGGAACCGGTCCGCCTTGCGTTGCGAAGGCCGACAGAATGGCGTCGCGCCACTGGCTGGCCATGAAGGTGAAGCCGATGTCGTTCGGATGAATGTTGTCCGGATCCAGTCCGTTGGCGGGGAAACCCGTTTTCATATCTACCAGAAAGACCTGCTTCCCGACGGATTGGAACGCAGCGACCTCGCTGGCGATGATCCCGTTGTAGGCGGTCACGTTCGCCGTAAACGCCGGAAGCGGCGTGATCGTCGCGACGATCAGTTTCGCGGCAGGACGCTGAGTGGTGATTTTCGAAAGAAGGTTGTGCAGGCGCGTCTGCACGCCGGTCAGATCCACGATGTCGTTGGTGCCGATCATCAGCGTGATCACATCCGGATACATCGGATCGCGCACGTTGGGGATGCCGTCGAACCAATGTCCGCCATTGGGATTGCGTTCGGGACCGCCGTATTGGAGGAACTTCGAATTATCGAATCCGTCGAGATTGTTGGAAATGTCGTTGATGGCGTAGGACGAGTGGCCTTCGTTGTGGCGCTGGTCGATGGGGCTGACCGGAAGTGATCCCGGTCTTTCGATGGAGGTGCCGATGTAGCGGAAGCCGGATGCGATGGAATTGAGCAGGTTGTAGAGCAGCCCGCGATAGCCCGCGTTGCCACCGTTGAAGCCGTAGGTGATGGAATCCCCCAGCGGCATGATTTTCAAATTCGCGGGAAGCACCGGCGGCACGGAGAGGCGCAGCGTTCCCTTGCTGACAGTGGTGCTGCCGGCATAGGTGTTCGCTCCGGAAATCGTCATTACGCCGGTGCCGGATTTTTCAAAGGATCCCTCGCCACTGAGATTGCCCGAATAGGTGGCACCCGCATTGTTGCCGCCCACGGTCAGATAGATGGAAACGGGAGTTTCGGCATTGTTGTTCAAGACGATGTCCGCCGTACCGGAGAGGCTGCCGAACGTGTAGGAATGGCTGTCGACACTCTGGTCGAAAACCAGCCCTCCGCCGGTGTAGGCGAGAGTGCTGTTACGGAGCGCCAGCGGATTTCCGATGGCAAGGACTCCCGCGCCGTTATGCACGGTTGTCCCGTTGTAAGTGTTCTCGCCGGCCAGCACGAGGGTGCCGGTTCCCTGTTTGGTGAAACCGAAATTTCCGCCGCCGTCACCGATGCTGCCGGAGATCGTTCCCGCACCGGTCTGCGAACCGATGAACGTGCTCGCCTTCAGCGTGACCGGCCCGCTCCACGAGGCTCCCCTTTCGATGCGGAGCGCTCCCAGGTTCTCGCTGTTTCCCGCACCGGAAAGTTCCAGATTCGCGCCGAAACTAACGGCAGTGTCCGTCGGGCCAAGAAACAACGTGCTGCCCGACTGCACACTGACCGTCGCGGCGGAAGTAATGGACTCCGCTTGAGTTATGTTAGTGAAAAGGACCTTGCCAGCGACACCGGCCGCTGGAATATCGAGCTTTCCCCCAAAACCGCTGAGATCGCCTTGGAGTTGCGCTGCGCCAGTGCCAGCCGAGACCCTCACCGTGCCCGTGCCTGACAGTGCGCTGGAATAGGCCGCGCCGCCTGCGTTCAACCAAAGCGTAGTGCCACTGTTGATGGTGGTCGGGCCCTTGAGGGAGTTCGCGCCGCTGATCTGCAACGTGCCCGCATTCAAGATAGTTCCGCCGGAGTAAACGTTGGAGCCGGAAAGTATGAGCGTCCCGACACCTTCTTTTGAGAAACCCTTGCTGCCTGCGATGGACACGGCGAGCGTGGCTGTTTGGTTCGAGACAGTGATCGACGGAATGCCACTGTCTACATCCAAGGTGAGCGAGCCACCGCTGCCAATGGTCAGAAACCAGTTGTGCGACGGATTGGTGTCACTGAAGACGAGCTTTCCCACCGTCTTGGCACCATCGAGGGTGACGGTCGCATCATTGGTGAGGTTGACTGAACTGAATCCCGCATTGGCTCCTGTCCCGCCAGCAGTAAAACCGAACGCCCAGTTCGTCGTCGTCGACCAACTGCCACCGGCCGCATTCGTCCACGAACCCGACGCGGCATGCGCGGGTTTTACTAACAAAAGACTTGCCGACAAGAGCAGGCCCGGCAGTTTGCCGTAGGGAGGAGGGGGCATTGGATTGGTGATTGGGGGGGTAATCAACCAATGAGAATCGCGGGGTTATCAGCCCGCGAAGCGCCGCTACAACGTAGCCGGCGGGGGTTTCGTATCATTTTTCAAAAAAAACGAAACCCAAAAAAATTCCATCCGCGCTAATGTTCGGGAATTGTACTCATACTTTTTAGGTGTGACCGGGGATTTCCCTACTATGATCACCAGCGAAGTTAATGGAAAACACAGACTCAAACGACCTGGTGTTGTGGGATGATCTTTCTGTCGTCGGGCAATATGCAACGCAGGGAGAAGCCCATGATCACGGACTGGTGATTCTCGCGATGGGTGAAGCCTGTTGGGTATCAGTGGCTGAGGAAGGTGGAAAATTTCATCTCCATGCGGAACCGGCGGCGGCAGAGCGCGTGAGCCACGAGCTGGAAATCTACGCTGGAGAACAGGATGACCAACGCCGACTGAAAAGCCGGCCGGAGCCGGTCGATCCGTTTCACTTCTCCGCCGGTTGGGATATTTTCCTGATCTGGATGAGCTGCCTGCTGGCGGTGTTTTACTTCCAAGGCCAGGATCCGCACCTGACGGACCGGGCCGCATCATCGAGCATCGGGCTGATTTCGCGCCACGAATGGTGGCGGCCGTTCACCGCGCTTTTCCTGCATGCCGACGTCCAGCACCTGACGGGAAACCTGCTCAGCGGCGCTGTCTTCGGCACGCTGGTTTCCCGCTCGATCGGACCACTGCGCGGATGGTTGCTCATCCTCTGTTGCGGCACTTTGGGGAATATTTTCACGTCCCTGCTCACCTATCCCGGGCAGTTTGAGTCGATCGGCGCCTCCACCGCAGTCTTCGGCGCGCTTGGCATCCTGACGGGACTCGGATTCTCCACCTCGCTGCGCCTGCGCTCGCGAACATCGTGGGCCAAGGTCGCCGCGCCGGTGATGGCCGGGTTTGTTTTGTTAGGATGGCTCGGCGGCGGCAGTCCGGGATCAAACACCGATGTGCTCGGCCACGTCCTCGGTTTCGGCAGCGGCCTGGTCTCCGGGATGATCGTCGGAGAAATGAGGCAGAAGCTGGCGAAAGCTCCGGTGTTGTCGATGGTCTGAAAAAGGTGATACACGGCATTCCTGCCTGGTCTTCGGGCGGGTGCTTGTGAAAGAACAGGCAGGAATGCCTGTATCACGCCAGGACTGCCCGCAGGACGCCGCTGGTTAGAATCCTTGCCCGCAGGCCGCCGCGGAAGTTCTGTTTGAGGAATTCCTCGGCTCCGGGCGCGGCGGCCTCGTCCATCCAGTAGCAGGGTTTGCATTCCTCGGTGCCTTCGAACTCGATGCCTTGGAAGCGGAAACGTTTTCCGATCCAGTCGCCGAGACTCACGCCGCGGACGATGAGGTTCCTGCGGAAGACGGAACTTGCCAGCCCGGGTTTCCCTAACCGTGTCCGCAGGGCTTCCACGGTGTCCGCGTCGAAGAAGGTCACCTGACCTTTGAAGTTTTCCTTGTAGCCGAAGTAGCGGTCGCCGCGCAGGCCCATGCCGGCGACGCATTCGATTTCCGGAACCCCGGTGATTCCGTGGTCGAGGCGACCCTGCTCGTGCCGCCCGCGGAAATCGTTGCCTGCGGAAATCCAGATTTCCAACAGCTCCGCGTTCCACTCCGGCACGGCGTCGCGGGCGAGTCCGGTTTCGGCGGATTTGTTGTCGGGGCCGACCCACTCGGTGCGGCCGTCGGCGTAGGTTTCTTTTTTCCAAATCGGCAGCTCGTATTTCAGCCGCTCCATGATCGCACGAGCGGCATCGAAGGCGGGGCCGCGATGGGCGGACGCGACGCCGACCCACACGGCGGCATCACCGATCGCCAGCGGGCCGGTGCGGTGCGCGGCGCGTGCGCGGAGGATGCCGTGACGCATGCATTCCTCTTCCAGGATCTTCTGGCCCGTGGAAATCGCAAGCGCGGGGTATGCCTGATATTCGAGATGGCTGACGGCCTGACCGTCGTTGTGATTTCTCACACGGCCATCAAAGGTGACGACGGCGCCCGCTGCGGGATCGTCCAGTTCCGCGGCGAGCGACGGGATGTCGATGGGCTGGTCAACCAGCGAGAAATGGAAAGCGGAGGACATGGCTTGGAAGTTCTAACCACCGGACATCGGCGGCAGCAGGGCGATGCGGTCGCCGTCCGTGAGCGGATGGTCCCAAGCCACGAATTCGTCATTCACCGCGACGCGGAAATTCGCCGTCGCAAGGCCGAGGTGATGGGCTGCATCCAGCTCGGCGTAGAGCGCGGCGGTTGTCACGGCGCCGCTGCGAACCGTTTCCTCGGAAAGACCGCGACGTTCTACGAGAAGTCCGAAATAACTGACGGTGTGGGTTTTCACGGGACGATCGCGGTGGCCCAGTCTTCGGGCGTGTTGGCGTTGTCGAGGGCGCGCTGCGAAACGGGATCGAGCAGGCGGCAATCATTGCGGATGAGGATCTTTCGCGGGCAACGCAAGTCGTCAGCCTGCGCTTGTTCCAAGACTGCGAGTGATTCGCGGGTGTAGAGCGCGCAGAGCGGTTCCGGCAGGCCGTCGAACTCACTCCGATAGGAAAGAAACTTCTCCCCTTCCCTTCTCGATCCGACAAGCGTGGTCAGGGTGGCGACATCCAGACGCGGCAGGTCGCAAGCGAGCACCAGCCAGTCGGCCTCCGGGTGCAGGCGCATGCCGCCGACCATGCCGGCGATCGGTCCCGCGCTCTCACCGGCGGGATCGCGAACGACAGTTAGGTTTTCAAAATCCGCAAAACCATCGGGGATTTCCTGATCGTGCCGTAGCGAGAGGACGACGGCTTCGCAGCCCGCTTCACGCAACAGATCGCAGGTCCTGCGGGCGAGCGGGCGGCCGTCGGGATGCACGAGAGCGGCCTTGTCGGTGCCCATGCGCGAGCTGCGTCCGCCGGCGAGCACGAGGCCGCAGAGTTTGGGTTCGGGGTTCATGCGTGGTAGTCGCCGGACTTGCCGCCGGTTTTTGAAATGAGTCTGATTTCCTCGATGCGGATGCCCTTGTTCATGGCCTTGCACATGTCGTAAACGGTCAGGGCGGCGACGCTTGCGCCGGTCATCGCCTCCATCTCGACACCGGTTTTGCCGGTGGTGAAGACTTCGCAACGGATGGTGACGCCAGTGGTGTTGGGAACAATTTCGAACGAGCAGTTCTCGACCGGCAGCGGGTGGCAGAACGGGATGAGGTCGCTGGTTTTTTTCACCGCCATGGTCCCCGCGATGATGGCGGTTTGGAAAACCGGGCCCTTGGGTCCGTGGAGATCGTTGTTCTGGAATTTCGCGATGATTTCAGCACCGAGTTCCATGCGCGCCTCGGCGACGGCGGTGCGGCGGTTGGCGGACTTGCCGGTTATGTCGACCATCGACGGTTGGCCGTCGCGGACGTGGGTGAATTGCAGGTTTTCTGGGATTTCCATCAGATTCAAAGCCAGGGAGTGAAGGGAAACGCCGCCATTTCCGAGCCGCGCGGGGGCAGCGTGATGAATCCGTCGCTCTTGAGCAAGCCGATGAAATCGCCGCTGTTTCCCGTAGCCGCCGCTTCGGCCCGTCCGTCCGTCCGCAGGGTGACCGGAAGATGCCGCGTGTAATCCAGCAGCGCCGCGGTGCGATCCTCCATCACCACGCGCCGCAGCGCGGGCAGCGGCAGCCCTGACGCGATTGCCAGCGCCGGAAGAACAAACGCATGCAGCCCCGTGAGTGCGGAAACGGGGTTGCCCGGCAGCGCCAAGATCAACTGCCCTTTCGGACCGATCCAGCAACCGGCGGGTTTCCCCGGCCGCTGCGCCACCCCGTGGAAAACCAACTGGCAGCCGAGCTCGCCTAACAACATCGGCACGAAATCCCGCGACCCACGCGACACGGCTCCCGTCAGCACCAGCCAGTCATGCGCCGCCAGCAGCTTCTCCAGCAGCGGCTCTGCGGTGGAAACCTCGTCCTCCAGCCCGCCAACGTGCACGGGAGGATGCCCGGCGCGGGTCAGAGCCGCTGCCAACGAATGGCCGTTCGACTGCCGGATCTGATGGGCGGCCGGCATCCTGTCCACGGGTATGAGCTCGTCGCCAGTGGCGATCACGGCGATTTTCGGCATTCGGGAAACTTCCAGCCACGCAGCACCGCAGGAGGCGGCGACGCCGATTTCCCGCGATCCGATCAAACAGCCGGACTCCAGCAGGACGTCACCGGCTTTCGCATCGCTGCCGGCTTGATGGATGAATTTCCCGGGAATGCGCTCGTGGGCTTCCGAAAAACGGACGACGCCCGCTTGGTTCGAGATAATTTCTTCCACCGGCACGATCAGGTCGGCTCCCAGCGGACACGGCGCACCGGTCATCACTTCGATGCACGTCCCCGCTTCCTTCGCCATGATCACTCTCGGCTGTCCGGCCGGCGCGGCATTCGTCACCCGGAAAAACCGCTGCCCCGACTGCCAATCCGCGAATCGCAGCGCGAAACCATCCATCATCACGCGGTCAAACGGCGGAAATGCCCGGTCCGCCGCAATTTTCTCGCGCAGCACCCTGCCCGCCGATTCGTCGAGACGGCAGCACTCCACGGGCAGCAACGGGGTGCTCTTCAAGAGCTGATCGAGCGCCTCGCGGTAGGAAAGCATGCAGCGATCTTCGTGCACATACCGGACCAGCCAAGTGAAAATCGTTTCATCGGCGAATCTCCATGCCTGTCGGTTGACTTTTCCGTCACTGCCCGCCATACCCCGCGTATGTCGTCGTCGTTGCCGCCCAAACCCCGCATCATCGGGCCGAAAGTCCGGATCTGCATTGTTGCCTCGAAATACAACGAGCAATTCACGGACGCGCTGGTGGAAAACGCCATCGAGGAACTCGGTGAACTGGTGCCTCAGGGCCGCGTCGATCTGATCCGCGTGCCCGGCGCATTTGAAATCCCGGTGATGGTCGCCTCGATCCTCGACCGCGATCCTCCGGCCTGCATCATCGCCCTCGGCCTGATCATCCGCGGTTCCACCGAACATGCCGACCTCGTGGGCAAATCGGTGACCGATTCGCTGCAAAGCCTCGCCATTCAATCGCTCCGTCCGATTATTCACGAAGTATTGCTGGTCGAAGACGAAAAACAAGCATACGCCCGCTGCATCGGAGCACAGCTCAACCGCGGCAAGGAAGCCGCGCGCGCCGCTGCCGCGATGATTGACATTTTCCAGGAACTCGACCGATCCATGCCCCGCAACCTCAGCCACAAGAAGCAACGTAATGCCTAGCCGCCGCCACATCCGCGAGGCGGTCGTCCAATTTCTCTACTGCGCCGATCTGGAAGGTGGCGCGGACCCAGCCGCCTTGCGCGGACCTTTCTGGGATTTTGTCACCGAGTCCGATCGCCGCAGCCTGCAACTGGCGACTTTCCGCACCGTCCACCACCTCGCCCACGGGCGTGAGGGCCGGCTGGCGGAGTTTGTGGAGCGTCAGGCAGCGGCAAACGCGTTCCTCTCCGCATGGCCGGATGCGGAAAGCCTGAAGAGCGACCTCAAGCGCGTCGCCGAACTCGAATCCGGCTGGAGTACGGCGTTTGCGAAACTGGAGCGCCTGCCGAAGGACGATGACGATGCTTCCGTCGCGGAAAGTTTTGGAGCGGCGTTGAAGGCGCTTTTCTCGCTGGACCGCGATCTGGCGATGACCCGCCAGCGATTTCTCCACGGCATCGAGGATTTCCCCGCGCTCCGCGGACAACTGGAAGCGGTTGCGGCGACGATCCGGCGCCTGCAGCGGATTTCCGACCGTCTGCGGATGGTCGAGGAGCCCGAAAAATTTCCCGAACAAGCCGATCTCACCCGCTTGCGCGAATCGAAGGCAGAGATCCACGAACTCCGCCTCAAGGCCGACGAACTGGTGGATGCGATTCTCCTGAAAAAAGAGGGCGTCGACGAAACACTCGCCGGAGTTGTGGACAATTTCTCGCCGGAGCGGATCGATCCTGTGGACCGTGCGATCCTGCGGATGGCGACTTACGAAATCCTGCACGCCGCCACCCCGCCGAAGGTCGCCATCAACGAGGCGATCGAGCTGGCGAAGCGTTTCGGCACGACGGATTCGAAGCGTTTCGTGAACGGCGTGCTCGACCGGATCGCGAAAAACGCGGCCGGGCAATCGGAAACGCAGGCTTAGTCCTGAATCTGTCCCTGTCCGATCTCCCCCGCAGAAAAGAAACCGCGCAGAGGACTGTGCGGACCACCTCGCTCATCTCTCCTGTGAAACCGGGAGAGTTTTGTAATTGGTAAGGCGCGCAGCAGTCTTCATAAGACGGCGCGAAACTTCCCAACATGCGCTATCCGACCGAATTTCAAAAGAAGACCCTGTGGAACGCTGCGACGGGCGTATCCATTCTGGTGCTCGGAGCCTTGCTGGTCGGCCTGATCTGGCTGATCGGGCAAGTGTTCGGATTTCTCCAGCCGGTACTCATCCCGCTGATCGTCGCCGGACTGGTGGCCTACGTGCTGGAGCCGGTCGTCCGCTTTCTCGAAAAACGCGGTATGAGCCGGGTCTGGTCGGTGATCACCCTGTTCATCACCATCCTGCTGGCAGTCACCTTGCTGGTGGCAGCCGTGCTCCCCGGCATCCAGCGCAGCCACGGGGCGCTGAAGGAATTCCTGTCCAAACGTCCGCCGCAATCACAGACGCAACCCGCAGCGGACGTCCCTCCTTCCGATGATGATACGGAGCACCTCTCCCCCGCCTTGGCCGGCGCGCTCAACGACCTGCGGGACCGCAACGTCAACGGTCCCATCGGCTGGCTGCTCACCGATCCCGAGGCACCGGAGGAAACCCCGCCGCCGGCCGCCGCTCACGAAAAAAAGACACTCGCCTATTTTTCCAACAGTCGCGGCGGAAGAATGTTAGTGGAATACCAGGGCGTGATCCTCAAGACCGTCCGCAACTGGCTGACGGCCGGATCCACCAAGTTACTCGGCTTCCTCGGCCTTGTGCTCGGCATGATCATGGTGCCGGTCTATCTGTTTTTCTTCCTCAAGGACTCGGCCTCCATCAGAAACCAGTGGCATCACTACGTGCCGCTGAAGGCATCGCGATTCAAGACGGAACTGGTGGAAACACTGCAGGAGATCAACGGCTATCTGGTCTCCTTCTTCCGCGGGCAGGTGCTCGTTGCTGCGATCGACGGCGTGCTGGTGGGAATCGCCCTGATGATCTTCGGCCTCCCCTACGGATTTCTGATAGGAGTCTTCATGGCGATCCTCGGCGTCATCCCCTACATCGGGAACATCCTCTGCCTGATTCCGGCGTGCATCATCGCCTGGCTGCATGCGCAGGGCTCGGCACCGTTCGACATGGGACCGTGGGCCTACGTCGGCTGCGTGCTCGCCATCTTCGTGGTGGTCCAGCAGATCAACTCGCTGGTCACCGCACCGAAGATCGTCGGCGACTCGGTGGGACTGCATCCGCTGACGGTGATCTTCTCGATGCTGTTCTGGTCGGTGGTGCTCGGAGGCTTCGTCGGCGCGCTGCTGGCCGTGCCGCTAACCGCCGCAGTGAAGGTGCTTTTCCGGAGATTCATCTGGGAACGTCAGTTGAAGGACCCCGGTGAACCGGTTCCGGACGGGGACATCTGAGAATTCAAAGAGTCCGAACAAAGGGCATCAAAAAGGCCCCTCGCTTCACGCGGCTGGAATTCTCCCCCCGGATTATCCCAGCTTTGCGCAAAACGAGAGGCATGGGGGAGCGTGCAGAAAGTCACCTCAACGGGCAAGGCGATTTCCCAGAATTAGCGTGAGAAGTTTGATGGAATCAGGGGTCCTGGCGCGCAAGCCGCTCATGGATCGATTTCTGTGCCTGTTCCAGCAGCACCTTCAGTTCCGGATTCGCGCCCGCTGAAACAGTTCCCAGTACCGCAAGACTGTCGGATCCGCCCACTTTCCCCAGCAGACGCACCGCTGAATAACGAACGGGTCCCTCGGTATTCGGAAAACGCTGGATGACAGTCGCTTCGATGGCCCGGCCGAGTTCCCCATAGAGGGATTCCCATGTAGTCGCATCCTTGAACCAGAGCTGGTCCAGGTAAGGAATCACCGCGGTGTTTTTCTCCTTAACAATCAAGGCAATCATCTCCGGCGGGACCACCGCCTTCTTCTCCATCAGTTGTTGCACCTCCTGCACGGCGACATCACCGGCAGGCCCCGGTGTCTCGGACCAGCTTGCGAGGGCCCGGCAGATGTTGCCCTTGAAATCGATGCCTTCCTCCTTCAGCAGGCTGATGAGCTTGCGGCTGATGTCACTCCGATAGATCTTCGGCTCGGCCTCGGCCAGGCGTTGGACCGCCCGCTTCACACGCTCCAGATCGATGCATTCGAGCTCGCGTTTGTTCAGGTCGTAAAACGCGGGATCGTCCTTCTTCGAGAGTTTTTCGAGCGGGCCCTCGGTGAAATTCTCGTTGTTCACCCGGACCTCGATGACCGACAGCTCCGGATAGATTTTCTCGGTATGCCCCAGCGCCGAGGTGACGTCCGCCATTTCCTCCAGCGATTGTTTCGGCCCGATCACCACCATCAGGAAATCCCCGCCGTCCCGCGGATAGAAGTGCGAGGAAGGATCCGCGCCGGTGACACGGAAGACATAGTCCCTAACCAGAAAGCGGTTCATCTCGCTCAGTCCGCGCAGCCAGAGCCCCATCGCGTGCTTCTTGCTGCCTTCGGCTTCGAGGCGCTTGATCTCCTTCACCAGCGGGTCCGTCCCGACACGCGCCTTCAAGGTGGCGGCCGGGTCGCTTTTCGGAGCCTCGTCCACCGGCGGCTTCGGAACGGTGAGACCAGCCAGCGTATCCTCGCGGTCGCCCACTGTTTTCGAACCGACGGTGAAAACAAACGGGACCGTCAGCAGTCCGGCGCTCAGCAGCAGCCCGACCGACACCGCCTTGAGACGGGCCTTCGGATTCGCGTAGATCAGCAGTGCGATCCCCATGATTGAAGCGAATCCGCCCATCACCAGGCGGTTTTCCAAGGCCATGCCGTCCAACACGCCGCCGCGGCTCGCGCCGAACATGAGCAGCAGCGCCATCAGGATGATGCCCGCGACACCCACCATGCCGGCGAGAATCCGCAGCGGAGAGGCGGGTTCCAGCAGAGCCGGGTCGGGAGTCTCGCCGTAGCGCATCGTCGGCTGCTGGCCCATCGCCGCCGGAGCGATGGAAAGAGGCACGCGTTGGAACCGGTTGAGTCCGCTGTTGTTTCGCTCGCCGGGATAGAATTTCTTACCTCGCACGATCACCTCGTCATTGATCCGGAAACGGTGCTCGCAACCGCCGCACTCCACCGTTTTCTCACGCAGGTCCTCTCCCACCTTGAAGCGCTGACCGCATGAGGGGCAGCGGATCAGCAAAAGCAAGTCGTCTGGTTGATGGGATGGCATGTCGATGACGGTAGTTTTGTTGCAAACGGGCATGATTGCAACACCAAGCGTTGCCTTCACCTAACACCCGAAGGCCAGGAGGTGAAGCAAAACCGGGGGAGAAACGCAATTTAGTTTGGAAACATTAGAAATTGACGTTTCCGGAAAATCATCCTACAAAGCCAATCAAACATTTGGAACGATCATGACCCCACTCCGCCTCACCCCGCTGCCAGTTCTCCGCTCCAACGATGAAGCAGGTTCGCTCATGATCGAGACCGAGGGTTTCGTCGATGAAGCCGCCATCTCGGCGCTAGTGTTCGGAGCCGTCACAAACTCGCGCCAAGCGACTTATCCTGAGGATCTTGCGCTTGCGGCAGACGACCTTGATTTCGCCGGATGGAAACTCACCCCAGCGCCCCATCCGCGCCTGACTGAACCGCTTTCCCAAACGAAAACACCAGTCCGCCGTCCGGCCCCGCCCGAAATCGAGCAACCGGGTCTGGGGCAGCCGTATTCCGGCAGTCACCGCTGGTGGCTCGCAGGCTTGGCCGGCGTACTCTCGACCATGCTTTTCTACCTTCTCCTCCTCAACCTCTCCTCGCGCCCCGGCACCCATTTCGAGGTCTTCTTCGCGCCCCGTCCACACGCCGTCGAGCAGCCCGCTTCCGTCGATAAAAATGCCGAGCCGAAAGTCTCCGCCGAGTTGACGACACTTTCCAACGACCGCCCCTGATTCCCCGCTCCCTGCGAAGGTTGACGCCGTAGCATCCGGCAGCCAAAGTCCGCCCGCATGTCACGCGCCGGACTCATTCTCAAACTCACCTGCCACGACCAGCCTGGCATCGTCGCCAAGGTCGCGAACTACGTGGCCGGCCACCGCGGCAACCTCGTCGAGTTCGCCCAGTTTTCTGACAAACTGGGAGGAAAATTTTTCGCCCGTCTGGAAATCGAGACCATGGACCTCGATGTGGACGTCCAGGATTTCATCGTCGGCTTCGGCACGCTCGGCCGCTCCCTACAGGCGAACTGGCATTTCCGCCGCCTGCCGTATCGGATGAAAACCGCCGTGCTCGTCACCAAGACCGACCACTGCCTCAACGAAATCCTCTGGCGTGCGGAACTCGACGAACTCCCCATCGAGATCACCTCCATCATCGGCAACCGCCCGAACTGCCGCTCCATCGCCGAAAAGGCCGGAATCCCGTTTCACGAAATCGACATGGACGGCGAAAAGCGCGAGCCCGGCTTTACGGAAATCCGCCGGCTCATCGAGGAACAGGACGTCGAGCTCATCGTGCTCGCCCGCTTCATGCAGATCGTTCCCAACGATTTCTGCACCGACTACGCCGGCCGCATCATCAACATCCACCACAGCTTCCTGCCCGCCTTCATCGGCGCGAATCCCTACAAACAGGCTTACGAGCGGGGCGTGAAACTCATCGGTGCCACCTGCCACTACGTCACCCCGGACCTCGATGCCGGGCCCATCATCGAGCAGGAAGTCGACCGGGTGCACCATTTCCACACGCCGAACGACCTGGTCCGCCTCGGCCGCCACTGCGAGCGCATCGCCATCGCCAAGGGAATCCGCTTCCACGTCCACGACCGCACCATCATCGACGGCCACCGCGCGATTGTTTTCCCCGATTAACCAAGTTTCGCGATTGCGCCATCGGTGGAAAATCGTCTTGTAACCCGCTGCAAACAAATGGCGGAGAGGGTGGGATTCTCTTTTACTCTCCGACGATCCTTATGGAATAAGGGATTTTTCCGGGTGGGGTAGGTGGTTGTGTCTCAGGTCTGTGTCCCAATAATAGGTTCATTTGATGATCGAGTCAATCAGCGAGTTCCTCGCTCAAGGCGTGTATCTCAAGCACGGCGGCGAGCTTCTCGAATCTTCGCTGTTACTGTCTCAATCTGCGCCAAAGTTTCCTGACGCACCTCGTTTGGAGTCCCCTGAGCGTCAGAAACGCGTCGTTTGGAATATTCCAGTGAATTGATCAGTGTCTCGATGTCTTGTGCGGTCAGGTCGATATTCATTGTGAAAAGATTTTGGATCTGCTGGTTTTACTCTAAATTCTGGAGGATCAAATTAGGGCCTAGAGAGTCAACTCAAGAGAGACACGTTGATGGCGTTGCCCTAAGTAAGGGTTGGCTAATTGGTTCGGTTCGTAGAATGGTCATTGCCGATCCGAAGGTCGCCGGGTGGCATGAGGCTTCGATTGTTGGCTCACGTTTCGTTGATGCCGAAGCAAGTATCGCGGTGTGACTCCTTCCCTTCCTCAGGGAACCACAGCATATTATTTTTTCCGATTTTTCCCAGTGAAACGGCGTCAATCAAATTGGTAATGAAGTATCCCGCTGACATGTGATTCAAAGTGTAGGAGTGCCACATTTGGTAATCAGGAGGGGATTCGGAAGGTGTCTCGGAAGGTGTCTCGGAAGGCGATTGATCCCACCATTTTGTGAAACTCGCACACCCCAGAGTGATCAAATCGATCCTTTCAGCAGGGATGGAACATAGCCTCGGAAGGACCGTCATAGGCCACGATCCAGGCCGTTTAACCGACGTTTCGTAGGAAAATAAACCGATACAAACTCCGTAGCCCTCTTCTCCCATTTTTTTACGCATCTCCACGAGCTTATAGATAGCTTTAGAGAAGCCTTTTTTTCCGAGTCTCGATTTCACTTCGACGATTCCCAATACCGACTCTGGCGTGAGAAAAACAAGCTCTCCATCCCTGAACAAAACCGGACAATCGGAACGGTAGAGGAGAATGTCGCATTGGCTGGTTGGACCTGCCTTCGTTATCACAAATCCTCGTCCTATCTTTACAGCGTCGGGAAGATTTTTGGCAATCATTGCACGGAGGGTTGCTTCCTTCCATTCGCCGTCGGTGAGCCAATGCTTATCTGCAATGAAGTTTCGGACCCTGCCTTTTAATGATTCCAATTCATCAGTGATCGATAGGTAATGGCTGGTAAGATCCATGATTCTATTTTTGGAGGTTATTCTTTGGATGAGTGCACATGAAACGCTACGCACAGAGCCTGCGAATTACGGGTTTTTTTTACGTTCGTTTAGTTCGACTTCTAGCACATCGATGCTGCGGACAAGTGATCGGGCTTGCTGCGCTACCAAGCTCTGACAGCGCTTCAGCTCGGCCGATGCGATGGCGTGATTTCCTTCGGATATACCAGCATCAAACGTTAGTCCTCTATAGAATTCGGAATTCGAAACATGCTGATTGATAAAGCTAACATGCGTCAAAACGGACAAGAGATTCTGTTGGGCTTGTTCCGGTAAAATCTCAATCCGTTCCAGCTTTGAGGAGAGATATCTCATCTCGTAACGCTGCAATGATAGACCATTAGTATCCTGAGTGGTCGAAAGACTGGCGATTTCAGCGAACTCGTCGTCGTTCAACTCTGACAAACGCTTTGACGCTTCCGATAGTGGTCCAGACGGATACACGCCATTCCATCCCACAATGTATTTTCGAAGCCAATTTAGGAGATCGCGGGAAATGCCATCCCGCTTCGACTCGATAACGAAAGTGGCCTGTGCCAACCGTTCTCGAAGGTCATTGAGTTCAGTCCAGATTGCTCTACGTAGCTGCTTCCGCTCGTTGCATCGCCGCAACCAGTCTTGGACTGGTCCCGCAACGAGGCCAAGAAACCAGCCAAGAATTAAAAACGTCAATTCTGTCCAAGGGAGTTTCATTTTGCAATACGTCTATTCTTCAGTCGCCTCCCTTGCTGCGGGGACAACCTTCTTTTTGATGGTGGCTTTAACGACTTCCGATAAGTCTTTTGCTATATCTCCGACATTAACCTTGTCGGCCACTTTTGAAATTAATTCGTGGAAGGGCGAACCATGATTGGAATCTTCGCCGTAAATACGCAGTGGGTTCAGAGACATGTTGTCAGTCGCAACTTCAAGAAGATGTTTGAGCAGGTCCGCATTTACCTCCGCTGCTTCTTTTTTATATCCCTCGAATGCCAATGCGCTCGCATACTTGAAACTGTAGTCCTCTCTAATCCTGCTGATGTAGCCGTATTGCCTTGCGGACATCCATCCGATCCAGATTAGAGGAGCGATGAGGCTGATCTTCAACGCCCAATCTGCGGGTGACGATTCATTTGCCTCCCGCAAATGAGGGACAATGTAGAATATGCCAGTCAAAAAGATTCCCAACATTGCGCTGATGAACACCGCCGCCCAAAGCCAAATTGACCATTTTAACTCGTCCTTCCTCTCCTTGAATGAGGCGGCCATCCCGTATTTGCTGGCCATCCGCAACGTCTGCTCTATTCCTACTTGATGCTTTTTATTAGTGGCCATCATTACTGAAGCTTCAGCAATGATATCCGCTATGCTAACAGACCCTTCGGAAGCGATCTTTGCAATGCCAACAGCACCGTCCGCACAATCCTTCAAAACCTTCTTCAGCTTCTTGTCTACCGACTCTGCGTCCGCAGCCAGTTGGACAATTCTAGTTTTTTGCTGAATTGTCTCACCTTCATACTTTGTTATGGCCTGAGCATTTACCGTAGCTTGCTGAAGTGCGGTGGCAATTGTCCCCTGCTGTTCGAGCATCGTCGCTGCCATCTCGTCGATTTTCTCACCAGTGGTTTCCACATCAGACTTAAATTTCTCAATCGTGGAGATATCAGCGAGAATTTTGTCGAGTTCCGGCTTGGCGTCTCCCAGCGCCTTCGTGACGGTTGCCAAGTTGGAAACGGCTTCTTCAACCTGCGATTCTGTCCGCAGTTGGCTGGAGCAATAGATGACGTAGGACAGGAAAATCTCGTCATGAATTTTGGTCATCGCACGGAGGAATTTATCGAACTCGTCTGTTTCGTTTTTGGTTCCAAGCGACTTATCGAGGAAGTTGTTACAAGTATCCAGCAGTGGCTCAACCTTACGCTTCAGTGTGATAATGGAAAACGTGCCCTTTAGACTTTCGATCCTGCTTGTCAGCCCATGGGCATCCTCTAGATAAGTCGCCAGCGCCTCTTTCGAAACGCCGGGGTAACCGAAGACATCCGAGCCATCGGGCAACTTTTCTCTGATCTTACTCTTGAGTCTGGTGATGGAAGCGCGGAGCTGATGCATAGTCGGACAACGTATCTCTCCAAATATGAAGACTGTCGAACAAATTTCTGGCCAGTGCGAGGTATTGCTGAAGGAGCTGGCAGAATCGGTCATCCTTTGATCTCAGGCATGGCGTTTTTGTTCCCCGGGGGGGCTCTGGAGGGTTTGCGAATGCCAATTGGGCGGGAGTTCTCCAGTGCCGGGCAAGATACTCGCAGGGAGGATGCAGGATGGGAGTTTCAAAGAAGTCGGGTATTCTTGGTGGGAGACTGACGGAACCGCTAGGCGACTAGAAACGTTCCTTGGTCATGGTGGTCTCACCGAGTGGTCGTTTTTGATCACCACAAGGGGGGCAGGAGGGCTTGGGTGGGGTGGTGGGTGCCACTCTGGCGGAAGGGCGGGTTGGTGGCTCTGCTGCGGTTCTCGTGGGAGTGCTGCTGTGCCTCCGATTGAACCATGTTTCAAATGCGATTCAGGGTGCGTCATGTTTGGTTAACCTGTGTTCTATAGTTCGATTTCAGACCGTCAATCTGAGAGCGTTTGCTGCGCTGTAATGATTGGGCGGTGAGCGCCTTTGTAGTGCCTCACAAGACCCTTGTCCCGGGCTTTGCGCAGTAGCTGCCTGCCCCTTGGGATGCATTCGAGATAAACGCCTCCGAAGACCCGCCCCGTTCGACGTAATTTATTCAAGATGTTTAAGGATTCATTTGAACTCCCCAGGAGGGCTTCCCATGTCGATGCATATTCCTTTCATTCCGGTCCTTCACGTGGAAATCGCCGGGCATGAAAGCCGAGCAAACAATCGTTGACTCGCTGGACGGCCTGTTCACGTAATGTGTCTAGTTCAGCAATGGCATCAGAGAGACGATCAAAGCAGTGCGGCCGATCACCTTTTGGGGGACGGACCCGAACCTCCATTCTTACACGAGTGCGATTCTTCGCATACATCACAAGGTTTTGTGCGTTTGAAAATTTAGTTGTTAATGTTTCACCGTCGCCCACCCATCCGCTTTTCCCTCCCCATTCCCGAAAGATCGGGGCTAAGTCTTCCACCACATCTGCCGCATCGATCTGATCAATCGGAAAGTCCCAGCATGTTTCTACTTCACGGAGGGAAAATCTTGTTGGTCTACCACTCACATTGATGGACGTGTCAATCGATTCAGTATAGTTGCTGGCTAAGTTGGCTGCGCGGTGGATCTCGTTCATCAAGATCGTCATCACCTGATCAAGGTATCGGCGTCGCGCTGCGTCATGCTCACCCGGACGCAGATCGAACGGGGCGAGGTTTTGTTTGCCGTCGTATCCGATTTCACGCACTCCTCCTCTCTCAAAGATGGCGGTGACTTCATCGTTGGCAATAGCCTGTCGGTTGTGGTTCAGCAACAGGTTTATATTGAACTTCAGATCGGCGTTGAGGTGGATGGTGACCTGTCTTCCAGCTCGGACTCGATGCATGCGAAGGTTTCCCTTAAAGAGTGGACATGGGTAGTTGCGGCCTCCCGCTAATCTAATAGGCTTTTGCCGAACGTGTAGACGAGAGCCATGTCCTTGTCTCTCTACACCCCGGAATATCACCGAGTGATTGACTGTGTCTCCTCTTACTGACGGGGGAGCACCCGCAAGGTAGCTCATAAAACAATCTGCATCCTGCTCAGACGGGCACGTAACAGTGCATAATTTGCAGTTAATGATAAGCTTGTCGTTTCTACCCTCTGATGACTGCACGCTCATTGGGAAGTGATGCGTAGTCTCGGGGCTTTGATCATTCTCGTAACCTTCCGGGCGTCTAGTAGAGCACCTGCTTGGTTGTTGTGCTGAAATATGAGGCACCAGCCGGTTGGTTAACCCCGGACGGATGATGATGCGCCCAAGTTTTGGAGGAAACCCAGGTCGAACGATTCGCCGCAAAGGTGGGCTCACCTCAGGAGGCAGGGGTTTTGGCATCGCAGAGGAGGGGAATCCCTCTCTGATGATGATGCGGCGCGCTCCTTGTCCCTGTGCGTGCGGAGCTGGTGACGGTGCTTGTGAATGGTTGGATTCGTTGCTAGTTTTCATAGTCGTTTAGATGCCAACCCGGTTGCGAATTCAGGCCCGCGCCGGGTTGGCTTTTGTTTGAAGATCTAGCAATAATAGCAGGCTGAGAACGCCTGTTCCATAAACAAATGGTGTGTTTATTGGTATCTAACTTAGATATTCTTGGTTTGGAATAATAATTTATAGACCTCAATGGCCGTTTAGTGCCCTAGGGTATGGGCTCACTAGCCATTTGGAGGAAGCCTCGACCGTGATTGACTCAATGTTCCAGGTCGTGAGGCCGTAGCTGAGCTAGATCCACCTTGATTTGACACATGTTTCAAACACTGATGCAGGCTGACTCAAGCGGGGTCAGCCACGACGGCCAGCGCCGCTTGCACCCGTTGCACGGTGGAGATCCCCTTCCCCGTGATCTTGGCGGTGTTGCGAATGGAATGCCCCTCACGCAGGCGGCGGCGGATATCTGCGTGGCGGGCCAGGAACTCAGCGGTTGCCACCGTTGAACCGGGGGGGCGTCCGAGCTTCCGGCCTTTACGCTTGGCCTCCTCAAGCCCGGATTTGATCCGTTCCGAGAGGGTCTCCCGTTCGGCCCGCGCCATTTCTGCGAGCAATGCGAACATGATCGCCGCCGCAGGGTTGCGTTTCCCATTGGGAAGCAGGGTCTCAATCGCCTGTTGATGCCAGTAGAGAGAGACACCAAGTTCTTCAAGCGTCTCAACGAAGGCGTGGGCCACACTATTGCGGCGGGCCAGCCGTGACACTTCATGGACGAGGACCTTCTTAATCACGCCAGCGCGGGCAAGTTCCTCCACACGATGCAAACCGTGCCTGTCCGCCTCTTCGGCCATACCCGAGACTTGTTCGCGACAGATCTCGACCACCTCATAGCCCTTGGCATCCGCATGTGCCCTCAACTCTGAGACTTGTCGGTCGGTCTCCTGCTTTGAGGTGGAGACACGGACGAGGATGGCAACGGGAACGCGAGGCACTTTCACGCTGAATATTCTCACGCTGTGTTCAAATAATCAAATGATTTCGTGAATACACTCCGGGCTATATCTTTTAACGGCAGGAAAGGCCTCGGGGAGGTCTTTTGCCGCCAACCATTTTTTGAACACGTCCAAGGTGCCCTGAAAGCGCACGGTAATTGCTCGTCCTTCCGCCGGTGACGCTGCGGAGGGTTTCGCGTCGAATATCGGAATTCTGTCCCGAAGGACCGCGTTGGCCAAATTCCAATGGGTCGAAGGTTGTAAAACGCCGGTGCAGTTGGTTGCTTTTAAGCATGCCGGAAACAAAAATCGCGATGGCGTCGCAACGCTTTCTGTTGCCTTACGTCGGAATCATCCTCCAATGCCTCGACGAAAACCAAAATCCTATCGACGGAGCATTCGCAAGCGGATTCATCCGACGGGAAGAAGACGGTCTGTATCTCTACACCTGCTGGCATGTGGTGACAGGCTTCAATCCCTCCGACATTCGGATTCCTATAAACCGCCCATCCCGACGATACCTGAAGGTTACGATGCAAGGAGCCGTCATACAACAATGGGCACAGAGCGTCGGAGGCATCCAAAGTTTTGTTTTACCACTTTACGAGGATACCAGTGACGGACCGATTCCTATATGGTTGCAAGAGAATCAACACGTTCCACATGGAATTTTAAATGACAATCGAATATTTGTTCCAGATTGGCACGATGTCGTAAAAATTCGGCTGCCGTCGAATTTGGTCGTCTCAACCATACAAGTCATTGAAGCAGATAGAACGGTTCCTGAACTGGGTAACGACTTCGGCGTGGGCACAAAATGCCTGATCGTTGGCTTTCCTTATGGATTCAGCACCGGAGGACCAAGTCAACCTACGCCCGTCGTATTAACTAGGTTCGTGGCTGGATCCACCGGGAAGATGAGTTTAATCATGGAAAGCATAGGTGCTAAGGGCATGTCGGGCGGTCCCGTTTTTGTTGAAACAGTTGATGAAATCCTCTTCTTCGGGATCTACACCGGTTCGATTTTTCCGGGCGGCGCGAGGGGAGTATCGGACGACTCAACGGCATTGGGCGTAGTTGTTGACTTGAGACTCGTGATCAGGGGCCACTTTAAATTCACCAATAGGCCTTCGTATATCGACCCACTGCCGACATTCACGAAGGCTGAGGGGCCGATCCAAAGCGGCTTGGGAGGGGGGGAAGAGCCGGTGTTTCTTGCACCGTAGGCTAATAATATGCCTTCACAACGCGGAACCTGTGAACGCGTCTGGCCCCCCCTAATACTGTGGTGTATTCGAAAACACCGTCGTAAACTGCATCTACGTCAAACCAAGAATCGTTCACCTTATTGCCCTGTTTCGGATGCCCGGTTAATAAAAAATGCCCAAATCGTAATTCCGGACGGCCTTTTGGATCTATTATGGCGTTTGGCATGTTTTCACTGCCGTAGTTGGAATCCACGAGCATTCCTTCACTTGTGAAATCGTCCACGGTTCCTCGTAGCATGACCATAGATGCCACTGTCTTGTCTTGAGCCTTGGCTTGAGCCACCGCCGCATTGAGTTCCGCTTCATCGTGAGCAATGTGAGCTTCCGCCTGAGCCTTTGGTATCCACTGGCCGTTGTATTTATCCAGACCCTTTGCACGCTGGGATTTTGCAAATTCCAACTTTTGCTTTCGTGCTGCGGCAATTTGCTCGTCCTCTTTGCGGACACGATCTGCGGTAGCCTTGGCCTTTTCCCCCGCATTGGTCATTTCTGCGATCTTTGGATTCAGAAGCGGCTGTGTCAGGGGATATTTCAGGGCGTATGCTTTGAACATCTCCATCTTCTCTGGAAGTTTGGGGTCCCCACCCTCGAATTGCTTCGGATAGGGTATGATCCCTCTGAGCTTGTAACTGGTCACGACCAGGGCGGTTCCATTCGCGAGGAAGCATCGGACCCCGTCGCTTGTCTTCTCGTAGCGCTCGATCTCGAAAGCCTGAACATCGCTGGCCGGAGCTTGGGGGCTGGATGCGAACAAGCAGATGCCGGATGGTTCCCCCTTGAGGCTAAGAATCGAGAGGAGAATGGATGCCGCTATCGAAGATCTGGTTTTCATCGCCTTTATGGGGGGTGTGGATTATGTCGAGTAATTCCGCAGACGAGAGTGGGAGGTCAGGGCAAGAATTCAGGCGACGCAATGCCTTGGGAGATGCCTTGTGACCCTCCTAGTCTGTTGGTGGGGATGCTTGCATTGAGGCTTTCTGTCTGTCGATCAAAAAGCAGCAAAACCCTATACGCTGAGGGTTGAAAAAATCATCGGACAACAACAGAGCCAAGGATAAGGATCTCATCATAGCCAAAGCCGTGGGCCGTGTGGCTCGCAAGAAGCGGGAGAAGATGGAAATTTCCCAGGAGATGTTCTCGGAACTCACAGGGCACCACCGGACCTACATCGGCCTATTTGAGCGCGGTGAGAGATCCCCAAACGTGAATACGCTGGACCGTATCGCAAAGGCTCTGAAAACGACAGCCTCCGAACTGCTGCGGGAAGCGGGTTACTGATGGCTGGCTTAGTTCCTCGTGATCCGCCTTAACCGTGGCGGGAACCTGACGCCGGAAAATTCGATCTTATCGATTGCCGTCTTCAACATGGGCAGTGCTCCCGCCCAACCGTAGTCACCCGCTGCGTTGCCTTGAGCCCATCCTCCAAGGCGTTTGCGGATCGATTCATCCACACCCGCCGCGCGGGCAGCAGTAACCCATGAATGACGCAAGCTGTGAAGGCCACGAGCGCCCGTAACAGCGTCGGGGCTTGGTTCCCCGCAAAGCTCTCTCATCAAGCGTTGCCACCACTTGCCAACGGCATCAGACATGCTGCCATTCCTGTTCCGGATCAGGCCAGTGAATAGCTGTCCGTCTGGGGCGTGTTTCCGGCGCTCTTCAACGAATTCAAGGAAACCGATGTCCATCAACTGCTGATGGAGTGGAACCCTTCTTACGCTGTTCTGGTTCTTCAAACGGTGCTCTGTCGTCTCGCGAAGGTTTAAGAATGCAATCCCATCGACTGACTCCACATCAGTAACCAGCATGCCAGCGACCTCGTTCGACCTGGTGCCTTGAAGAAGGCAAATCAACGGCACCCAAAAACGGGCCTGTCCCGGTCCCTTTGAATCGAGCCTCTGTCTCAAATAATCGTCCGATGAGAACACCTTGTTCATCTCATCAGTCGTTAGCACGTCCCTGTCTTTAGACACGGTTCTCGGCAACTTTTCCCGGACCAGTTTGCCTCTCAACGGATTGTCACTCATCCACTTCAGCTCAATCGCGTGGGACAGCAATGCCGCAAGAGCGGCGTGGTAGTCCTCTACGGTGCTCGGATGAAGAAGGCGTGGTAATTTCAACCCACTTTCCCGTTCTGCCGCCGTCACGAGTGAGAACTTCGGATAGCGCTTTGCTGCATTCTGGGGGATGTTGGGGAGGAACTCGACCAGTCGAGAGGCATCGTCAGTGGAGATCGAGGTCAGCAGCTTGCTAGCCCCAAGGAAGTCCTGCAAAATAAGGCAGTGCATCTTGAACTTTGGCAGTGACGACTTGGCAATGTGTCCCCCCTCGATACGGCTTCTTTTATGCTCCAGATATTCCTTGCACAGGTCGCCAACAGTCTTTGACGCGGGCGCTGCCACCGGGAAGGGAGTGTCGGCATGGTAGTCTTTGAAAAACGGATCGCGACTCTCGTGGGGGTGGCCTGTCAGGGCGCGAACGGTCCTCCAAGCCCTTTCCGTCAAGGCCCTATGCAGCTTCTCGTTGATGTCTCTGAGGGTTTGGTCGTCTGCATCCTCGATGGAAATACCTTCTTTGAGCAACCGTGTCTCCAAGGACTTCACCGAGAACCTCGCTGGATCGGGCGAATCAACTTCGAGCATCTGCAAGTCCTCGCCAACGATCTTGAGGACCGCAGCCCGCGCCTCCTCATCGGTAGAGGTGCGGATCTTAGCCTGTTTCTCTTGGGTGATGAAAAACCGCACGACGAAATCCGTGCGCTCGGCTTGGGTAAGATCAACGAGCCGCCGCTCCGCTGACTTTTTGACACATGTTTCAATTCCAGCCTGTTGGCACTCCCGCCGCTTTGCACTGAATTCTTCATCGATTTGTAGGGCTTGCGTGAGGGCAAGTCGTCTTGCTGTCGAGGGATCGGCGGTTTCAAGGGATCGCTTGACCTCCTTGGCGTCGCCATAACATTTCAACCGGATGAGGTCCGAGGGGATGCGTTTGCGGACGTAATACCGTCCGTCTCTTCTGAATGTGTAGGGGATGCTTGGCACCGGGTTCAATGGTGGTTGTGTCCCACCTTTGTGTCCCACTTTCGGCTTCATGATCCTTTATTTCATAAGGAACGCAGCGCTGTCAACGACTTACGCGAGCGATGGCGGAGAGGGTGGGATTTGAACCCACGGTGAGTATTACCCCACGTCTGATTTCGAATCAGGTGCCATAGACCACTCGACCACCTCTCCTTGAAGGGGCGCAAAAATTGGACGGGCAGGTCGGGTTTGTAAAGCCTCCAATTTCATTAAATCCGGAAGATCACCGGGTGCGTTTCATTTCAAACCGCTTGCCGGAAAAGGCATCCTTGGCGAAGACACCCCAGAACGGAGTGGGCGTGTATTTCCAGTCGGAAATCATGACGGGCGTGGCTTTCGGGTGGAAGCACCAGGCGGTCCAGTTGAGGCGGTGGCTCTGGATGAATCCCAGCATGTCGGGCACCCAAGTGTAGGGATCCTCCTGGGCGTCGAGAGGAATGAAATCCATTTTCTTCTCATCCGCGCCGACTTCGCCGACGAAGATCGGATACTTCGCAGCCGCAGCGAGCACGGCTTTTTCCCAGCCCTTGTGCCAGTTGTAGACGTGCCATGAATACATGATGCCGTTGCCCGACTTCTGCTGGAGGGCGTAGCCATCAGTCACGCCTGACAGATCGAACGACCAACCGAGGCCGCCTGCGATGACGATGTTGTTCGCGCCGGTGGAGCGGACGGCATCGACGAGGGCTTGCATGCCGACAGATTCGAAGCCCTGGTTCTTTTTCTTGTCATCATCAGATAGAAATGCCGATTCATCGGCCCCCTTCTTTTCACCAACGAATCCCCCGTCGCGCCAGATCTGCCACGAAATGCCGTGGGGTTCGTTAAAGAGATCGAACAGGACGGCGGGATGGTTCTTGTAGCGTTCCGCAGCGGCTTTCCAGAATTCCGCGTGCTCGGCTTTCGGCGCACGGAAGCGGTGGAGATCGAGTATCAGATAGGCTCCGCGGTTGGCGGCGATCATGACGCATTGGTCGATGTGGTCGCGGTAGGCCTGGCCGCCGTCTTTCTGCGCGGCGTTGCGGCCGAACCAGAATTCCTCATTCACGGGCAGACGCACGGCGTTCGCCTTCCATTCGTCGATGCCGACGAGGGTGGACTTGATCACCTGGGTGTCGGCCGGGAGTGTTTCCATACCACCGGCGTTGAGGCCTTGCAGCCAGACTTCCTTGCCGTCCGGATTGACCAGGCGGTTCCCTTGCACGTGGAGTTCGGCCGGCCATTTCGCCTTGTTGGCTTCCTCCAACGGAACAAACCGCAACGCGGCTTCTTCGGCTCGAAGCCTGGCGGCCGCTTCCAAAACGGCGGTGTCGGTGGGTTTCAGCACCAGATCATCGAGATCCATGGTTCCCCGCGTCACTTGGAAGAGCGAGGGCATGAGCTTGAGAGAAACCGCGCTTTCCGGCACGAGAAAACTAACCGACTTGGTCTGCCAGCCATCCTTGGTGCCGCGTGAATACGGCGGACCCGGCTGAGGCGGGACCTTTTTCCCCGAGGCATCGACCAGCTCCATCAGGATTCTGGCGTCATTCCACATCAACTTGCCGGGCTTGAGATCGGTGACGCGCCAGCGCCACGTGAGTTCCAGCGCCTTGGTCCCTGCTGGAATGGCGAGGGTCCGCTGGAGCATGACCAGCTTGCCGGGGACGGTGGATTTCATGCGGAGGAAATGATTCCCCCCCTCGCTCTCCCAACTGCCGTTTTCCTTGAGGTGTCCCCAGTCGTCAGGCCAGCCGTCCGCCTTGCCATCGGTTTCGAAATTTCCGTTGGAAATCAGATTCACCGGTTCCGCGGCGCTTGCTTCCGGCGCGAGGCCGGTCGCAAGCATCACGGCAGCCAGACTGACGCCATGAAGTGTGTGTTTGAGATTCATTGGCGTCCTGATCCTGGTTGGAAACAAATGGAGACCGCGTGGTGGATCACGGAGTCGAGGTGATGGCGGCGCGGAGGAAGCCTTTCGGCCCGCGTGGAGTGCCACCGCCGACCGCGCCGTTGAGGCGGAAGGTGCGGTAGGTCCAGCTCGCGCTGCTCAACGTCGGCATGAGAGTCGAACTGACGGCGATCTCGGTGACGCCCTGATCGAAGGCAGACAGATCGTTGGTGCCGGCGATGGTGTAGATCAGATTGTCGATCGTCGCATCGGCGGCGGGCCCGGGAAGGTTGTCGAACACGGCACCGGCACGAACCGGCAGGGTGATGACAAGCGCTTGGTCGGCTCCCACGGTCTCGATCCGCGAGCGGACTTTGCCGGTCGCGGCGCCGGAGGCAGGATTGCCATCAAGGGCGAACTCAACGTAGTTGCTCTGACCGTCCTTGTCCGGATCAGCACTTTTGGCGGTGTCAGGCCCGGTGATGCTTGGGAAGGTGCTGATCCAAGTGACGAACGGATCCGATGACACCGGGCCTACTTGGAGCGAACCGGAACCGGTGATTCGCCCACCCGTGTTTGAGGCGTTGAAAGTGCCGTTTCCCTGGGAAATACCGTTGATGCGGAATTCAGCGACAACATCGGAGATACCATGCGTAAGGTTCAGCGCCGCTCCGCTGGCAACGTCCACAACGCTCGCGTCATTCAGTGTGGCAGTGCTGAGGCGAAGAGTGCCGCCGCTGACAGTGGTGCTTCCGCTGTAGCTGTTAACGCCTGATAGAGTCCAGGTACCGCTGCCGGCTTTAACTACGGAAGTGGCCTTCTGAGCGGCGGTGCCGAGCACACTGTCGACGATCGCTCCGCTGATTTCGCCGGTCCCGGCAGTGGAGCCTTGAAGCGTCAGTATTTTGCGCTCGTCCGTGGAATTGGCGCCCGGGGCGGTGAGGTCACTGGTGAATTTCAGCAGCCCGGTGCCGGATTGATCAATGATCGCACCACCGGTTCTGCCGGAGAGGCTGATGACGCGGTCGGTGGTTTCGCCGGTGCCGGTGACGGTGAGCTGCCCGGTGGTCGTCAGGTTGCCAAAACCGATGGTGCCGTTTGCGACGGTGGTTGGTTTGCCAAGTCCGCTGGTGGGGTTCGGTGAAGCGATGTTGTTCAGCGAGACAACACTGAGCACGCCATTCTGAATGTTGGTCGCCGCCGTCCAGGCGTTGGCGGCTCTGGTTAGAGTCAACGTGCCCGTCCCGACCTTGGTCAGGCCGATCGCGCCGGTACCTTGGACGATCGAGCCATCAAAGGTGCTTGTGGCGTTGTTGTCCCCGACGATGAAGGTTTCGTTGTTGCTGAAAGGAGTAACTACCTTTCCGGTTCCATACAGTCCGTTGATACGGACCGAGGTGTTGTTGCTACCGCTCAGCCCCAAGGTGCCGTTCACGTAAACATCCCCTGTCCGTGAAGCGTTCGCAAAGTTGGGCAGGGCGTTTATGTTGGAAGCGATGAGCGAGCCATTGATGATCGTATTTCCCGTATAGGTGGTTGCCGCGGCAATGTTGACGCCTGCTTGGGAGGTGCTGGTGACACCATTCACATCATAGATCGTGATGCCGCCGCTCCCGCTGATCCCGCCGGAGAAGCTCAAAGTCTTTGAATTCGCCGTCGCCGTTGTCCCGATCACACCTTCAACAGCTCCAAAATCAACTGGCTTGCTGATCGTGAGCGCGTCGCTGTTTCCGCCGAGGGAAAAATCCGCATAGATGGCCCCGCTGGTGACGGTTAACGAACCAGCCGTACCGGCCGCAATTATCACGGTGGAGGCAGCGGCGTTGCTCAGGAAGAGCGAGTTGACGGTGGTGTTGCCATCGACGGTGACGGGGCTTGTACCACTCAACCTGACGTTGTTGGTGGATGATGTTGCTGGAATGTTCGTGTCAAACTCCGCCACGAACAAAGGGCGAATGCCATTCGCGTCATAAGTGACAAGGCTGGTGGGCGCGCCACTTGCTGCGAGGCCTCCAACCGCCCACGGGAGAATGCTGATGTTTTTAGTTCCCGCCGCACCGCCACCGCCGACAAGTGCGGGGCCTGAAGTGAAGACGATATTCGAGCAGAAGCCAAAATTGTTTCCGATGGGGTTCTCTCCCAGACTGGGGCCACGGAAGAATGCGACGCCGTTATTGACCCGGACAAGACTACCAGCGGTTAGTTGTGCGTTGGTGGTGCCTGAATCCGGCAGGAGTATCACAGCATTCGCAGCACCGCTCACATTCGGGGAAGGAGCACCAATGGTCAGAGCACCTGCGATCGTATCGTTGGAGTTAGCGGTGGCGTTTCCGACGACATTCAGCGAAGCGCCATTCAGGGTGACGCTGGCGGCCCGGGTCTTGCCGGTCACTCCGGACGCACTGCTGTCAAAAAGCAGCGTTGTACCGCTGCTGGCGGTGATCGCGGACGAGGCGGCGCTGCCATTTGCTCCGGCGAGACTCAGCGTGCCCGAGTTGATGGTTGTGGCACCGGTGTATGTGTTGATTTCGGTAAGAGCCAGCGTCCCGGTTGCCCCTGCGGTTCCCACGACCAGGGAATTACCGCCGGTCAGAGCAGTTGAGACGGTCAGCGTACTACCCCCTCCACCTAGCCGGTAGATGCCGCCCGAAGGCGCCAAGGTGCCGGTGTAGATCGATGGGCTGCTGGCACCCAACACCAGGCCATTGTAACCGGTGAAATTGATGTTTTCCGCACTGTTGCCGGTCAGTGCCAGGACACCGCTGGAGCTGGTGTTGATCTTGCCGAGCCAGCCGGCGACAGAGGGCAACGTGCCGTTGGCGTTCAGGGTGCCGCCCGCATTGATGGTGATGAGTCCGCTGGCGGGCACGGCACCGGCATTGAATTGAAGGACGCCACCGTTGATCCGGGTGCCGGCGCTGTAAGTGTTTGCTCCGCTCAAAACCAGAGTCCCGGCACCTTCTTTGGTGAGGCTGAAGCCGCTGCCTGAGTCACCGATGGCTCCACCCACGGTAAGAGTGCTGGCAGAGACGGTGACGGTGCGGTTGGCACTCATCGTGACCGCGCCGGTGCCCAGGCTCAGGGTATTGCCGCCGTTGAAGGTAAAATCACCGTTCCAGTTCTGGACGTTGTTGTTGGTGGTAGTGCGGGCGGCAGTGACGGCGATCGTCGTACCGGAGTTGATAGTGAATAGGCCGTTACCTAATGCTGCGTTGTTGTTGAGCGACAAAGTGCCCGCGCTGAGGGTCACGCCTCCGCCGAACGTATTGGTTCCGGAAAGCGTCAACTGGCTCGTTGCACTATTTTGAAGGACCGCCACCGTTCCAGTGCCGTTGCCGACGATGTTGCTGAGTGTGATGGTCCCCGCGCCGCTGCCGGAATTGGTGATGGTTTTCGTTCCGGCACTGCCAGCGGTAATGGCACCGGATAGGGTCATGCCGTTGGCACCGGCATTCGAGATGGTCAAGTTGTCATTCAGTAAAATCGGTGCGCTGATGATATCGACGGCTCCCGTGCTCAGGTGGTTGATCTGGGCTCCCGTGCCACTGTTATCCAGGATCAGCGATGCTCCGCCGCTGGCAGCGAGAGTGTATGCGAAGAACGATGTTGTGGGATCGGCGATATTCAGAGTGCCCACTGTTGCCGAGGTAGTGTTGATCGTAACGGTCCGGTTGCCAGTGATGTCAGCCGTGAGCCCAACCGTTGAGCCTGCACCACCGGGAACAGTCGGATTACTGGACCAGTTGGCGGCGTCGTTCCAATTTCCCGCGGCATCGACAGCCCAGGTACCATCCACTGCGTAAGCTGCGGAGGTGAGGGCCGCGGCGATGGCCAGAATGGACGGCGCGACGCGGAATGACGTGGAAATTGGATTGCGGAGGGACGAAATGAACGGATTGGGTTTTGTTTTCATATGGGATTCAATAGAAGGAATAAAGGATTCTGAGCAAGTCTGGCGGATTTAACAGGATTGAGAATGGATTGGCGAATGACGCCCCGAACGAATGGGCAAGTGGGTTCCGCCGTTATTTCGAAGCATCCCCACTGCCCGTCCAATCGTCAATATATCCAAATGGCCAGATAGATCCGGACGATCTCTATCCACCCTGCTGGGCGATGGCGGGGAATGATTGCATACGGAGGCATGTTCTGGAAAATATCAGATTCGATAGAAAAATAAAAACGCGCGAATTGGCGGCATCTGGCGAAAAAAATTCCGCATCAACGGTTCACCCGGAGTCGGAGAAAGCGCGGCGGGTCGGAAACGGGGGCCAGCACCCGGACGCGGCGGAGAACACAGCTCCCGTCGCCGTCAGGATCGGCATTGACGACCTCGGAGATGGCGGTGCTGCCGTTGATCGTGAGTGTGGTCCACTCCGCGAGGTCGGAACTGGTCTGAATACTGTAGCCAAGGTCGGCAGCGGCGGAGTTTTCCCGATAGGTGAAAGTCATCCACGGTCCGTCGGGCGTGATGCTGTCGATTTCTCCGTGAGGCAGATTGCCGGTGGGAACGGAGCCGGTCGGCGGCAGGTCGAGCGCGTAGGCGAGGAGGTTGTTGATTCCGTCGCTATTGGGATCCGCCGCTGGTGAGGGATCGGCGGTGCCCCAGGTTTTTCCTGCGGACCAAGCGGCGTAGTCATCCACTTTCAGCGCAACAAGGGCGGCACGCAGGTGCGGCGCGAGCAGGGCGTTGCCGGCAGGGCTGACGTGAGCCTCGTCGACGTTCATGTATTTGATGGTGCCGTTGGTGAGCCAGCGGCTCCTGTCCGTCGGGTCGGCGAGGATGGAGGGAGTGTCGAGAAGCACGTCGATTTTCCCGTTCGCGAGTGCGGTTTGCAAGCCGGCGTTGATGGTGTCGCGCTTGCCACCGGCCTCCCAGCCGGTATTAGGGGTTTGGTTCGCGAGGGTGGCCCACGAATCGGAGGAAGCGGTGCGGGGCAACAGCAAGGTGCGGACGATTTTCTGCACGCCGGCGGCGCGGGCGGTGGACCAGATCGTATTCAGGTTCCCGAGGATGGTGGCGGGACTGCCTCCACCAGCGGAGCCGAGGTCGTTGGTACCGTATTCCTCCACCACCACGTTGGCGAAGGGGAGAAACTTGGACTGCCGTTTTTGCCGGCTGAGGTTCACGAAGTTCGATGCGGCCTGACCATGGCGGGTGACATTGAACATGGCGATCGTATTGGCACCATTGGAGTCCACGGCGGCGCGATTGAAGAACCCGTATCCGGAAATGACAGGGACCGGATTGGCGGGATCACCTGTACCGTCCAGAATGCTGTCGCCGATACCGATGACGGAGAGGTGGCCCGGCCCGGTGAAACGTCCGAGGAAGACCAGCGGCAGGCCAAGCGTGCGCGCAGCGGAGCCGGCGATGGTCGGGACAGGACCGCCGGTGTCGAATGTTCCGGGGTCGTTGGCCGGTGAATAGGCGATGAACTTGGCACCGGAATAAGTGCTGGGTGTGCCTACGGGTAGTTTTCCACCCTCGGGAACGGTGCCATGAACATGCAGCCAGAACACCTCGTCACGGGCCGGAGTGGCACCGGTCCAAACAGAGGACGGGATTGCGTCAGAAAGCCAGTAGGCAGTGGTGGAATTCATCGGCAGCACCAGTTGGCGCGATCCGGAAAAAGCAAGCGGCACGACTTGGCCGGTGGACGCGCGCTCGAGCCATGCGTGTTCGATGGTGACATTGTTGGTGTCGTTGGGAGTTTCGGCGTCGTAAGGATACATCCAGTCCATGAAGCCGATGCGTATTTCGGAGACGGGGCCACCCAGCTTGTGCGGCGTGCGCTGGCGGAAGGAGGTGTTCCCCGCGGCTGGAGTGTAGAAAGTGTTGCCAATTCGACCACCGGTGCCGACCACACGCAGCGGCTGGATGCCGGATGAAACCGCAGGCAGAAGTGCGGCAAAAAGCCACAACCATAGACGGACGAAACGATGCTGGCGGAGCAATGACGACATGAGATACTGCGATTGGGTTTTGATCAAACTTGATCCGCCGTGACCATCACTACGCCCGCAAGCGCCGTCAATATGACCAAATGGCCAGTTACAATCGCGTCAGGGTGTGTCTAGGATCTGACATTCCCACAACACGTTACATTTCATGGCTGCTCGTCATCCTGCTGGCGGGGCAGTTCGCCCGGGCCGCCGACCTGCTCGACTCGATCGCACGTGTCCGCGCCCTACCACCGGAAGAGGCTGCGCTCCATGTGCCCGCCGTGATCGAAGCCACCGTCACTTTTTACAATCCCGTCAAAAACAACTGCCTCGTCCATGACGGCCACAACGGGGTTTTCGTCACCCTGCTGGACGACCCGGCGATACGGCCCGGCATCAAGGTGGGCACACGCCTCCGCATCAAGGGAGTCACCCAGCCCGGCGATTTTGTTCCCAGCATCGAGGGACGCGAAATCACCGTGTTAGGCGATGGTCCGCTGCCAGAGCCGCGCCACATCGATGGCAGCGAGCTTTTCACGCCGTCGCTCGATTGCCAGTGGGTGCAGGTTTCGGCAATCATCGTTGGAAACAGCGGCACAGCCAACATCACCCTCGTCGCCGAAGTCTCGGGATGGACGTTCATGGTGCATTTCCCGGACAACTGGAACGATAGCGAACGCGCCGCAAAACTCATGCAACGCCCCGTGACCATCCGCGGTGTCGTCGGCAGCCTTTGCAACGACCAGCGCCAGCTCACCAGCCGCTATCTCTTCGTCACGTCGGTCGATCAGATCGTCCCGACCGAGACCGCGACGCTCGACCACGAGCCCCCGCTGCGGAAGATCAACGAGCTCCTCCGCAGTGACGCCACCTCGCAATCCTTCGTGCGGGTGCGGGGCACCGTGACCCACGCCGCCAGTGACGGACTCTATCTGCGCGGCGAAAGCGGCAGCCTGCTCGTCCGCACCGCGATCACGAGCGGTTTCACTCCCGGAATGCGGGTGGAAGCGGAGGGTTTCCCCGCAATCGCGATGTTCCGTCCGGTGTTGCGCGCATCGCGTGTCACCATTCTGGACCGCGCTGCGCCACCACTACCGGAACCACTCGATCTCACAGGAATACGACTCATCCGCCAACAGGCCGAGTTGGTCACGTTGGACGCCGATCTGCTGACTCGTCGCGACGGACCGGACGACGAAGTGATATTGCAATGCCGCGCTGACAAATGGTTTTTCGAAGCGCGACTCCCCAACAGCAGGTCTCTGCCAACCGACCTGTTTGCCAACGACCATCTGAAAATCGTCGGCATCTGTGAATTGACGAACACCCAGCCGCTGGCTGCGGACTCGCTCGCCGACGGCTTCCGCATCCAGGTGCGGAACGCAGCGGACATCACCGTCCTCCGCCGTGCGTCGTGGTGGACCCTGCCCCGCCTGTTATGGGCGCTGGCAGTGGTCGCCGCACTGGCGCTCGTCTCGCTACTATGGGTCGCCCAGCTCCGCCTCCACGTCGAGACACAGACCAAAATCATCAGCAAACAGATCGAGCAGACCGCCGTGAACGACGAGCGCCAGCGGGTCGCGAGGGAACTGCACGACACCATCGAGCAGGAACTCGCCGGCCTTTCCATCCAGCTCAGCAACGCCCGCCAGCGGCTCGCCCGCGCTCCCGATCAGGCGGACACCGCGCTCGATCTCGCCCAACGGATGTTGCGTCATTGCCGCGAGGAAGCACGCACATCTATCAGAGATTTGCGCAGCGTCGCACTCGACCAGCACGGCCTGGCGGGCGCACTTGAGGAATTTCTGGAACCACTCGCCGTCGAGTGTGGAGCGAAGTTCGTGATGGAGGAACGCGGCAAATCCGCCGGCCCCACCGGCCATGTCGCGCTCCACCTTCTCCGCATCGCCCAGGAAGCCGCTGCCAACGCGGCGCGCCACGCTCATCCGAGGGAGATCCGTCTCCTGTTGGAACACACCGACGACGCGCTGATCATGGAAATCCGCGACGACGGCCTCGGTTTCAACCCCGATGCTCCCGCTCCACGCGGCCACTTCGGCGTTCTCGGAATCCGCGAACGGGCTAACAAACTCCACGCCACCCTCGCCATCGAAAGCGCCCCCGGATCAGGCACCACGATCCGTGTGGTGGTGCCATCCCTTCCGCGCGAAACCAACGAAAACCCATGAAACGAAAAATCAGAATCCTCATCGTTGACGATCACGCCATGGTGCGCTTCGCCCTTGCCGAAGCCATTTCCGGCGAATCCGATCTCACCCTCATCGCGGAAGCAGCCAACGGCCAGGAGGCGCTTGATCTCTATCGGACGCACCTGCCGGATGTCGTGACCATGGATTTCCAACTCCCCGGCCCCGACGGGGCGGTCACCACCGAGTCACTGCGCGCCGAGTTTCCGGAGGCACGTGTCGTTCTCCTATCGGTCTTCGAAGGTGAGGAAGACATCTGGAGGGCCGTTAGGGCCGGCGCGCTTGGCTATGTTCCGAAGTCCGCCGAAATTTCAGAAGTCCTCCACGGCATCCGCGAGCTCGCCGCCGGACGTGATTATTTCCCACCTGCGATCGCCGCCCGTCTGGCGGCCAGGCGCAGGCGCGAGACCCTGTCCCCCCGCGAGCTTCAGGTCCTGCGGGCGATCGTCGACGGCTGCAGCAACAAGGAAATCGCCACCTTGCTCAACCTGTCCGAAGCAGCGGTGAAACTCTACATTTCCAACACGCTGGCGAAACTCGGTGTCGCCGACCGCACGCAGGCCGCGATCCAGGCGGTTCGCCGCGGCATCGTCCATCTCGACGGATGAGCCGCCAACCGACGATCCGTCACTTTTTGTGTGAAATGATCCGTCCGCTGGCGTGCAGCACCTGACCGTCCTTCAGCAATTGCGCGCGCAATGATTCGTAAGGCAGATCCTGCACCGCCACACCAGCATCTATCGACATCACCGCCGCCGTCGCGGCTGACTCGCCGAGGATCATGAAGACCGGCTCCATGCGGATCGATCCGAACGCGATGTGGCTGGATGAGACACAGACGGGAACGAGCAGATTGTCCGCCTGGCCACGTTTCGGGATGATCGATCCGTAGGCGATTTCATATGGCCCCGCAGTCTCCGCGCCGATGTCGCCCTCGTTCTGCACATGCCCATCCCCGGTGACGTATCGCCGCACGTTGTGCGAATCGATCGTATAACTGCCCATGGCCACCGAGTCCGGCGTCGGACGCTTCCCTAGCAGATTCGGTTCGGTCATCACATAGTTCCCGATCATCCTGCGGGCCTCGCGGATGTAGAGCTGATGGGACCAGTTGCCGTTGTCGGTGAACTCGTCCTTCGGCAGTCCCCAGGTCCGCATCCTGTCCTGCACGTCCTTCGGCACCCGGGGATCGTTGGCGGTGAAATAAAGCAGGCCTTTTTGATAGACCTCGTGCTCCTTGATGATCTCGCGCCGCCTTTCATACGACGCATCCGGATAGTCCCAGTTCATGCCGAGGTCGTCGAAACTGAAAGGACCGTGGTTGTTCGTATCCGTCTTGTGGTTGGGCACAGGATCGAACTTCGCAAAACTCTCCCGCCACCCGGCATCGAAGCACCGCAACAGCAGCTCGTATTGTTTCGGATCGTAACCGTCAGGCTTCGGAAACGGAATCCGGTTCTCCGGATGGTTGGTCAGGCACATGCGGAAGCAGTAGGCCTGCACCCGCTTGTCGCCCTCGCCGCGCTTGCCCGGACTTCCGCTATCGATCCGTGGTAACAAGCCGCTCTTCGGATCGCCCGGGACCACGTAGGCGCTGATTGGTTTGTCCAAAACTCCGAAATGATGGCGGTGCTGGAGAATCCCCACCTGATTGCCGTTCCATTTTTCTCCATAAACTTTGTTAGCTTCCCGGCCCACATGATACTCCACTCCGGCCGCAGCCATCAGGTCACCCTCGTAGGTGGCATCCAGAAACATTTTCCCTTCGAAGCTTTTCCCGCTCAGCGTGGTGATCGAAACAATCCGCGCCCCGCCCTTTTTCACGCCTTTCCCACGATCCAGCCACTCGTCGCGCAGCACCGTGATCTGATTCTCGCGGACGAGATCTTCGAAAATCCCCTCCGCCACGTGCGGCTCGAAAATCCACATCGTCCGCTGCGCGCCGTCGATGGCCGGGGTCCCCTGCCCCACGTTGCCGTATTCATCCTTCTTCTGCCACCGCCAGGCATCGGACCGGTCGTAGCGGGCCCACACCCGCTGATAGAAATTACGGGACAAACCGCCGATGACGGATTTATCTCCCGTGTCGGTAAAGCCAAGCCCGCCGCTGGTGAGGCCGCCCAGATGTTTGTCCGGACTGACGATGACCACCGACTTGCCGAGCTTTTTCGCCTGCACCGCTGCGGTAACGGCAGCGCTGGTGCCGCCGTAAATCACGACGTCGTATTCGGCGGCATGGACGTGAAGACTGAGAAATGAAGCCAGTAGGATGAAAAGACGCATGATGGAATTCAAAAGGTTTCAGCAGTCTCAATGCGAGACATCGACCGGCTCATACGCCCCGCTCAAGGAGCGGCTTTCACTTCCGGCGGTTTTGGCCGGGTGGTTAGTTCGAAATCATCGCTGCGGAACGGTGTCACCGGAAGCCCGTCCTTCGTCAGGAGATTGCACACGGGGTTGTCCGACCAAGCATAGCGGACAACGAGGGGGACCGGTACCTTTTCGCTCCAGACTTCCAGCGTGTCGTCGCCCGTGATTTTCGCCTGCGCCCACTGCCAGACCTTGTCGGCTCCGCAGATCGCGAAACCACGCACCTCCGCGACGTCCTTCGTCCTCAGAACTCCTCCGTAACAATCCAGCGTCACGGCGATCTTGTTTCCTGCGACGGACGCGGATTTGAATTCGGGACTGCGACAGGCAATTTTCATTCCGTAGTCCTTTGCCAGCGCCCACCGGACCAAACGGGCGGCGACGTCCAGCTTGTTCTTCGGATGAATGTCATTGGCTTCTCCCAGATCGGTGATGACCGCCTCTCCCGTGTTAGGCAGCGAGAGGGTTTTCGTTTGTGCCTCTCTCAGTTCCGCCCACATGGCTTCTCCGGGTTCCGGTTTTTCATCACGGTAATCCGCAAGCTGCACCCAATAGAATGGAAAATCGCCCTGCTTCCACTCGGCCCGCCAGCGCTCGATCATGAAAGGAAAGAGCCTGGCATACTCCCAAGCACGGGTGGAATTCGACTCTCCCTGGTACCAGATCACCCCCTTCATGCCGTAGCCGATCGTGGGATTCACCACACCGTTGAAAATATTGCCCGGCCGCGAGTGACCGGTGAGCAATGCCTGTGGCGAATCCGGTGCCCTCGGTGCGGTCTTCCCCTCGGCCTGGGCTGCGGCGGCATCCTTTTTCCAAGCCTCCATCGCCGCCTGATAGTCACTCTCGCCCGTGGCCGAGGTGATCTGCTCCTCACGCTTTTTCCATCCGTCCATCGTATCGTGGAACCGCGGATCATTCTGAAGGCTGTCCCGACGCACCCACGCTTCGGCAGCAGAGCCGCTCCAGGCGTTGTTGATCAGGCCGACGGGCACGCCGAGAATCTGATGGAGATAGCGGCCGTAGAAAAATCCGACCGCGCTGAAGTCCTTGCAACTTTCCGGCGTGCAAACGTCCCATTTCCCTTTGAAGTCACTCTGCAACTCCTGGGTTCCGACTTCCGGCACGTGGATGAACCGCATTCCGGGAATGGTCGCCGTCATCGCCTCAAGATCCCCCTTCCAGTCGTCCTTCAGATTGAACCGCATGTTCGACTGACCGGAACACATCCAGACCTCGCCGATCAGAATGTCCTTCATCACGCGCTCGGTCGTGCCCTTGATGGTCATCGTCTGCGGGACGGCATTGGCAGGCATGGAATCCAGCTTTAACGTCCATCGGCCGGCGCTGTCGGCATCCGCCGTTTTGACCTGACCTGCGAAAGAAACCGTGACGCGGGTGCCGGCCGTGTCCCAGCCCCAGATCGGATCCGCCTGCTTCTGCTGCAAGACCATCGAATCACCGAATATGGCGGGCAATTTCAGTTCGGCATGAGACGAATCCGCGAAAGCGAAGACCGTGGCGAGGCAAAGTGAGAGCGATTTCATGGTTCTGAGGAATGGATCACGGGACGAACCTCACTTGTAAGATTCTCCTGACTGCCCGTCATCTCAAATTCCAACAGACCGCCCTGCATGATTTCAGCATAGCTGATCTGATATCCAGCAAGCGGCTTTCCGTTCAGTTTCACCGACTTGATGTATTTGTTGGTTGGAGACAGCCCGTGGGCCTTGATGTCGAAGGATTTACCATTCAACTTGATCGAGGCAGAGGCAAACGAGGGAACACCGATGTCAAAAACACCCGAAGCCGGATTGACTGGATAGAATCCGAGTGTGCTGAAAATGTACCACGCGCTCATCTGCCCGCAATCGTCGTTGCCACAGAGTCCGTCAGGCGCGTTCCGATACTGGCTCTTCAGGATTTGCGGAATGAGTTCCTGGGTCTTCCACGGAGTATCGGCGTAGTTGTAAAGGTAGGCGACATGATGGCTGGGTTCGTTCCCATGGACGTACTGCCCGATCATTCCGCTGATGTCGGCCACACTGCCCTCTCCCCGGACCGTGGACTCCATCGAAAACAAGGTGTCGAGTTTCGATCTGAACTGGCTTTTGCCACCGGCCAATCCTATCAGACCATTGATGTCATGCTGGACGTGCCACGAATATTGCCAGGCGTTTCCTTCGGTGTAGTGTCCCACTTTTCCGCCACCCGTCGAAAACTCCAGTGGGTCGAACGGCTCCAACCAACTGCCGTCGCTGTTTTTCGGCCTCATCAGCCCGCTTGATGGATCGTAGAGGTTTTTATAGAAACCGGCGCGCTTGCTGAAGAAGAGGTAGTCATCATCCTTGCCCAAAGCCTTCGCCATGCGGGCCGCGCACCAGTCGTCAGTAGTCGATTCCAGCGTGCGGGAAACGGACTCGGTTTTCACCAGATCGGCGGGGAGATAGCCGTATTGGTCATAGATCGACCAATCGTATTTCTCCCAACTGTTCTTGGTCAGCGACTGCTTGATGGCAGCATAAGCCTTCTCCGCCTTGTCCTTGCTGAGAATCCCCTTGAAATAAGCGTCCGCGACAATCGTCACCGCGTGGTTGCCGATCATGCAGAAATTGTCCTGCCCCCACAGCGTCCAGATCGGCAGCATTCCCGTCGCATCGAAATGAGCCAGCATCGAGTCCACTATTTCGCCGTCTTTTTCGGGAGCGAGAATCGTGTAGAGCGGATGAGCCGCCCGATAGGTGTCCCAAATCGACAAGGTGGAGAAATAGGATTTCGTGGCGGACTGATGAATTTTGTCGTCGGGTCCGCGATAGCGGCCATCGACATCCGCAATATTGTTCGGCTGGACGAACAGGTGATACATCGAGGTGTAGAAATTGAATTTCTGTTCTTCATCCCCCTCGATCGCCACTTTGGAAAGACAGTCGTTCCATTTCTGCCGCGCCGCGGTCCGGACTTTTTCAAATTCGACATTCCCGCACTCATTCAGATTCCTCTTCGCCCCTTCGACACTCACTGTGGAAATCGCCACCCTTGCCTCGATCACCTCACCGGCGGTGGTATCAAATGAAAGTGACAGCCTGCGCTCCGTCGCGCCATCCAGGAATTGGGACTTGCCGGCGGGTTTGCTCAATTCGATCACGAAAAACAACTTCTTCTCCACCCACTGCTTGGAACGCGCATAGCCGCTGATGGTTCTGCCGTTTTCCCGGGTTACCTGCGATTCCAACACGTGCGTCCCAAGCAGCTTTTGCTCGGCCACCAAACCGCTTTGGATATCGAGCAGAATGTTCGATTGCCCACCCTTCAAAAAGGTATAGCGATGGACTCCGCAATGCTCCGTCGCCGATAGTTCCACGCGGATCCCCTCCTCCGGCAGCGCGACAGCATAGTAACCGGGCTCGGCCTTTTCGCTTTTCTTGTCCATGACCGCCCGATATTCGGACCGCTCGGGATCACCGGAATAGGGAAGCATCAGGACATCCCCGAGATCCATCCATCCCGTCCCGCTCAGATGCGTGTGGGCGAAGCCGATGAGCGTGCTGTCATTGAAATGATAGCCCGAGCTGTATTCCCAGCCGAAATTGTTGGTCTCAGGGCTCAACTGCACCATCCCCATCGGAGTGGTCGCTCCGGGAAACGTGTGACCGGTTCCGGATGTTCCGACAAACGGATTCACATACCGGGTTAGATCCGCTTTGACCTCGGACCGGCATTCCAATTGCCCGGCCGCCATCAGCACGATGGCCGTCAGGCACGCTTTGGGAATTGTTTTAAAATAGTTCACTTTGTCTGAAAATTGCAGGGTGTTCGGGTGGGAATGGAAATGATTGATCTCAGCAGACTCGGTTGTCCCTGATCGTCTGTTGATACCAGTGGAAACTTTCCTTGGGCGTCCGCTTCTGGGTCTTGAAGTCCACATGAGTCAGCCCGAAGCGGCGGGTGTAACCCCATGGCCATTCGAAGTTGTCCATCAGACTCCAGTGGAGATAGCCGATCAACGGATAACCCTCGGAGATCACCCGCTGCGCGTTCCCCAGATAGGCCCGCAGGAACAGGATGCGCGTCAGATCGAGGACCTCGCCGGTCTCCGTGATTTCATCCTCCGTGGCGCAGCCATTCTCGGTGATGCAGATCGGCAGGTCTTTTTTTCCCAGCGACTCGCTGATCATCCTCACGCCCCAATACAGCGACTCGGGCAGATAGTTCAGCCACGGCATGTGGATCTTCGGATACTCCTTGGGGAATGGCAGCACCTCGTAACCATCGGCATTGCCGGCGGCACGGACGTAGTAGCCGGTGTAATTGTTATAGCCCAGCAGGTCCAGCGGCTGATGGATGATCTCCATGTCTCCGTCCTGCACTTTTGGAGCGTCGGCACCGAGTTTCTCGATGGTCCTCGGGTTGTATTTCCCGGTCAGCGCGGGCACCAGCACGGTGCCGTTGTGCTCCTCGGTGACAAACGCCTTTTTCACGGCTTCCACGTTCTCCGGGGTATCGATCACCGGGATGTAGGAGTCGAAATTCACCACCAGCGAAACCTCGCACGGCTTGGGCGAGGCAGCACGAATCGCCTGACATCCCATGCCGTGTGCCAGCAGCGCGTGATGGACCGTTTGCAGGATTTCCTGACGGCTCTTGACGATGAGACCCGGCGCATGTTCCGGAGGCTCGCTCACCGAGTAACTCTTGTAGGTGAAACAGAAGATCTCATTGAGCGTCATCCAGTGGGTGATGCGGTCGCCCAAGCGTCCGACGGTGGCCGTGCAATAGTCGGCGAAGTCCTTGGCGATCTCCCTGCTGCGCCACGATCCATAACGGTCCTCCAGCGCCTGCGGAGTATCCCAGTGAAACAACGTCGCGTGCGGAGTGATGCCGTTTTTCAGAAGGGCGTCGGTGAGGCGTCGATAGAAATCCACGCCTTTTTCGTTCACCGCGCCACGTCCTTCCGGAATGACACGTGACCACGAGATGCCGAAGCGGTAGTGCTTGACGCCCAGCTCGGCCATCAGCTTCACATCCTCCTCGAAGCGGTGATAATGATCGCAAGCCACGTCGCCGGTATCGCCGTTTTTCGTGTGGCCCGGTGCGTGGCTGAAGGTATCCCAAACGCTCGGCTTGCGGCCGTCCTCCGCCGCAGCACCTTCGATCTGATAGGCAGCGGTTGCCACACCCCAGCGGAAATCCGCAGGAAAGCCCGGCATTTTCATCAGATCCTGAGGCTTCACGCCCGCGACCACGCCGAACGTTTCTGCAGTCCCCCGCCCCGCCGCCAGCGCGGTGACGGCGGTGGCAGCCGTCGCGAGAAAATTGCGGCGATTCCAGGCTGAGCTATTCGGATCGGAGTGGGTTTCGTGGATCATGATGGGTGTTGCAGAAAAGGTGTGGAAGCAGGTGTCAGACGTTAGCGGTTTCTCAGGCCGGGAAGCTTGCGGGACCGCCACCCCTCCAGGTGACGACCCCACGCTTCCGGGGAAAAACCCATTAACTCCGGAAAATTTCAGACACGGCGGCGGCGCAGGAGACCAGCGGTGAGCAAGACGCCAGCAAGAGCACTAGTGGGTTCAGGAACGGCGGTGAAGGATGTCCATCGCAGATCCGCGCCGCTGTTGGTGAAAGAGAATGCCCCTTGTGCACTAGTGACACCCGCGACGGTTCCAGTGGAGTTCTGGTACTGGAAACCACCGTTGAAAACCGTAGAAAGGTCATAGGCGGACGTTTCAGCAAGGTTTTTGAAAATACCGGCCCAGGTGCGATCGGTGTCCCAAAAGGTCTCACCGAAATTCTGCGAGCCATTCAAAATCACCCGGAAAATGGATCCGCTGGTCGCGCCCAAACTTGCCGTATTGACGGCATCATAGTCCGTGCCGCGGGTGCCGATTGATGTTTCAGTATTGCCAGTGAGGTTCCACTCGAAGATGGAGCCAGTGGCATAGCTGATGCCGGTGCTGAAGGTCTCCTTGCCAAGAGTCGTGGTCGGATTGGCCGCTGTGACCGAAGAGCCTGCCGTTTGCCGGTTACCGCTGGTGACAGTCACTGCCGGGGTAATGGTGCCGGTGCCGCTCAAGGTGCCTCCGGTGCCGCTGAAAGAAACGCTTTTGCTCAGCGCGGTGGTCGAGTTGTAGTTGAACTCGCCCGCGCCGATCGAGATGCCACTGGTGCTATTGATCGTGCCGGTGGAATCGATCGTGAGTTTCCCCCCAGAAACCGTAGTGGTGCCGGCGTATGTGTTGATCGCCGTCAATGTTGTATTACCCCCACCGGCTTGCGTGAAGGAGCCGCTGCCGCCAATCGCCGTGCCGCTGAAATCCGTGCCTTGCGAAACTGCGTTGCTGCGGTTGATGGTCAGGTTGGCATTGTTGGTGATCGTGCCCGTAGTGGCAAGCGAGCCGGTCGTGCCGCCATTGCCGAGAGACAGGCTTCCCGCGCTGATCGTGGTATTGCCAGCGTAAGTATTGGTTCCGGCGAGCGTCAGCACACCGGTGCCGCCCTTGGTCAAGCTGATGATGGCACCGCCGGGTTGGCTGATCACACCAGTGACAGCCGTATCGCCGTTGCCAGTGAAGGCCAGTGTCTGAGCGGCCGAGGTGCGGTTAACGGCAATACTGGCCAAGGTTAATGAACCGCCGCCAGTGATCGAATTGTTGATCGTTTCGGTTCCGCTTACACCAGTTCCAGTGAAAACCGCGCCAACGCTCAAGCTCGTGTTGTTTGAGCCCGTGAAATTTGTGCTGTTGGCGTTTGCCGTGTTCAGCGTCAATGAGCCGATTCCCATCGTCTTGGGGCCTGTCCCCGCCACTGTCCCCTGATCCACATTGATGGTCGCGTTGTTCGCGGTGGCGGTCACACCATAGAGAGCCCCACCGGTCAACTTAGTAAAGTTTGTGCTCGCGTCGCCGCGCAAGCTGAGCGTGCCAGTTCCCGAAACACTGATTCCCGAGGTATCACCAAAGGCATGGGCCACAGTCGCAGCAACATTGCCTGTCACCGCAGTTGAGCCAGTGTAGCTGTTCGCGTTGTTGGTTAATGTGATAAGACCGGTTCCACTACCACCCATTGTCAGGCTGGCTCCAGTTGTCCCCACCCCACCACTGTAGTCTTGAATGAGGCTATTAATGACTGTGTTGCCGCTTCCTGTAAGTGAAAAAATGTTGGTCGTTGCGACCGAAGTGCCTAAGTTCAGATACGATCCATTGAAGGTCAATGTCGCGCCACCCGTCATGGTATTGGCAATCCCACGACCTGATGCAGCCCCAGCCGTAAAATCGCCGTTGAAGATAATGTTCTGGGAGCCAAAAACACCGAAATTGTTGGTGTTGAGAATGGTATTGCTCAGGGTGGCAGCGGTACTAGCCTTAAGGTTACCCACAAACAGAGTCACCAAACCTCCAGCAAGACCTCCGTTACTGGCGTTGTTCAAATTCAAATTTCCTCCTTGAACGAAGGTTGTTCCGATCAAAGAGGAATTCGTTCCCGAGGTAGTGAGCGTGCCAGCCTTGGCCTGTTCAAAATCCACAAAGGTCTGCCCCGAATATGAATTATTGCCAGTAATTTCCGCATTGCCGATTCCGTAGCCATTTGAAAATGTCCCAAAACCGAGAGAAGTAACTTTTCCTCCAGCGCCATCAGTGATGTTTCCGCTGATGAGCAAACTGCTTGACCCGGAAGGAGCGGTGATGAACGTCAATGTCGAACTAGCAGTGCTGGTAATATCACCGCTCACCGTTAGCGCTCCTGCATCGATTTGAATTGTACTGCTTGCGCCCAATGAGACTGTGCGATTTACCCCCAAATCGTAGCTGCCACCGGTCGATTGCAGTTTGCCCCCGGCCATGGCTATGACGTTGGTCGCCGATCCATCACCAAGGTTATTGCTAGCACTAATTTGAAGAACTCCAGCGTTGATGTTCGTCGAGCCACTGTAGGTATTGGCTTGATTGAGAACCATAGCCCCTGTACCCAGCTTGGTCAGGCCACCAGTGCCTTGGTTGAGCACTTGGTCGAAGGTGAACGTGTTGGCAGCAGTGTTGATGTCCAGACCGACGGTCTTGCCGGTGTTGGTTACGACAGTGTGACCGATGCCGGTCACACTGATTAGGGTCGTGCCGGTGATCCGAAGTGTTCCACCGTCAAAAACGAGGTTGGACGCAGCATCACCAATATTTTCAGTTGCGCCTATGCTCAATGAACCGTCGCTGAGCGTGGTTGCGCCCGTGTAGGTGTTTGTGCCTGCGAGAATGGAAGTTCCCGTGCTGCCTTGCGTAAAGGTCGTGCCCGTACCGCTGATCACACCCGCTGCGCTTTCGTTGATAATGGCACTGCCGCTGGTTGAGACGTTCGACCCGTTCAGAGAACCCGTCAGACTTAGCGTGCCGCCACTGATAGTCGTCGCCCCAGTGTAGGTGTTTGCGCCCGCAAGGGTCCATGTGCCGCTATTACTCTTCGTGAGTGCGAGAACTTTGGTAACATCAACACTGTTGTTTGATATTGTACCTGTAATGGTATTGGTTGTAGCGGTTCCGTCCAAGGTTTCCACAGTGGTGGTTCCCGTGGCGATGCTGTTGGCGAGAGTCAGCGAAGCGAGCGTCAAAGGCGCAGTGGTGGGGCTGAAGTTCGCTGCGCCACTGGCGGTGGTCGCGCCGAAACTCAGGCCGTAGGTGTTGCCGCCCGTGACGTTGAGGGTATTAGCTCCAATGACCAGGGTGCCCATGGCGAGGGTCTTGGTGGTAGAAACAGTGAAACCCGCAGTGCGATCGACATTGATCGTAGTGGTTCCTCCGACGGTTACGTTGTTTCCGAATGTCACGGTCTCCGCAGTGGTGGTGCCGATGGTGGTGGCCCCTGTCACGCCGGGCGTGCGTAACTGAAGGATCCCTGCGTTCAAAGCAAGCGCACTGGTCCCGAAGGGGCTCGTCGGCATCGCGCTAAACGCAGACGTGGTGCCCTGCAACGTGCCAGTCGTCAAAGTCGTGGTGCCGCTGTAGGCATTGCTCGTGCCACTGAGCACTAGGGATCCGCTACTGTTTTGGGTTACGCCAACAGTGTTGGCCGAAGTGATGCTCGAACTGATTGTGGTGGCACCAGTGCTGGTGCCAGTGCTGGTGATAAGCCCTGTGCTGGCAATATTCGCTGTCGATAAAGTAAGTGTGGAAGCAGCCGCGCCGCTATTGTTGATCGTAAATCCATTACTTCCGCTGACGCCGCCAGAGAAAATTGACGCAGTTGCGGAGTTACCGATCGAGAGGGTGCCAGTCGAACCAGAACCGAGCGTAATGGCATTGGCAAAAGTGCGTCCATCGATATTAAGAGTGGCACCGAGACCAACCACGGAATCACCCAAAGTCACGCCCCCCGCGCCCGTGCCACCGAGTGCGCTGGCATTTGTGGTGGCGCTGACCGTCCCTTGCTTAATCGTCACCCCCCCGCTAAATGTGT
>JBDSNC010000200.1:0-15382 GCA_039915545.1 Luteolibacter sp. | reverse complement strand
CCAACACCGCTACAAACGCCGACCCCTGCTGGGTGGCCAAAACTCCCCACCACCCGCCCCCATGAATCCTCCCCCCACCCCATCCACCGTCCGATTGCCGGCGACTCCCGCCCATCAGTTGTTTTCTCCGGAACAGGTATTCCTCTGGCTACCCGGGTTCACCGGCACCGAGCGGGCTTACTGCACTTACAACGAGTTCAGCAGCCGTCCCAACAATCCCGATGGAAAACCGCACACCGAGGCACAGGACCATCACGGCGTCTCTTACTCTCCCCGCTTCCCGCTGAGCCGCGAAACCCACATCGCCTGGCACACCGATGTCTCCCCTCCGTATCCCTATCACCCCTTTCCGATCGCCCGCTCCTTGTCCCGCGACGAGATGAACGCTCTCGCCCGCCAGGTTATCGAACTGCTCGACGGAAGCACGGCTCCCAAACCCGATCCATTGTCCATCCTGCGGAACGAGTATAAATGCCATATCGTCGCCGCCTTGTCAAAACTCGGTCTGCTGCCCTCAGCCACCATCGAAAACCAGAGCGGCCTGCGCACCGCCTCCTGACCAATCACCTCTTCAACCCGAGCGCGGAATAACACCGCTCTCCGGCTCCGTGAGCCGCAGCGGTCACTTCGCTTCTTTCATCCGGCATCAACCCCTATGCGGCGTGTTCCAAACGCGGGGCATCGGCTCATCCCGATCAAAACCCTTCGTATCTGAATCACTTTTGTGGAGGTGGCTCGTCGCGAACCACTCCACCCATTCCGCGTCGTATTTCATCGTCCAACGACTGTCATACGTCGGAGCAGCGGAGACGGACAACGGGGGAGCTTCCCACTCTTTTTCAGAGAGAGACGTGGAGGCGGATCGCGGCCTTTTCGGCAGTTCAGTATTCATTTTCATAGTCGGACGGCATCATAACCTTGCCTTTCCCACATTCCATTGGGAGACCTGCCAATCAACAACTAGTGGATTTCCTTAGATACTGCCAATGTGCAAGTATCCCCGAATCCCTCCACACGCGGAACACAAAATTCACTTCAGCATTCGAGTTTCATTCCGGGGCCTCCGCCACCGAAATCGGTTGAACCCCACCCCTCCATGTTCCATTGAAAAGCATGGCAATCCACGACAACGGCAGCGAACTCGCGCTCCCCGGCGGAAATCCGCTGTTCCGGGCGCTCGAAAATCTCGCCGCCCACATTCCCACCTCCACCGAACCCGTCAGCACCAATCCCCGCCAGCGCGCTGCGGAAATCGTCCGTATCGCCGGACTCAAGGCCGGGGCCATGTCCGCCACCCTCGCCATTCCACCCGGCCCGGCGGGAATGCTCACCGTCATCCCGGATCTCATCAAGATCTGGCAGTTCCAACAGCAGATGGTGGCCGACGTCGCCGCCTGTTTTGGGAAGACCTCCCAGCTCAACCGGCAGCTCATGATCTACTGCCTCTTCCGCCACGGCGCGGCCATGGTCGTCCGCGATGTGGTCGCCCGCGTCGGCGAGCGCGTCATCATCAGGGAGGCCAGCCTGCGGGTCATCCAGCAGACACTCCGCAGGATCGGCATCCACGTGACGCAGAAGGCCGTCGGCAAATCGCTTTCCCGCTGGCTCCCCATCGTCGGCCCCATCCTGATCGGCGGCTATTCCATGTGGGATACCCGGAAAGTCGGAAAAACCGCCATCGATACCTTCGGCCGCGAAATCCAGTTGCTGCCCGGAGACCTCGTCATCGACGTCGAAGGCACCACCATCATCGAGTGATATCCCTTCTTCCGGAAATCCAAAGTTAGCGAGTGTTTTCCCGTCTGCGCAGCACGTGGCTGGAGCGTCTCGCTCCAGGCCGTTGTCGGAGCATCTTGCTCCGAGTCTTCTCTTCGAAAACTACATGCCATTCCGGTTGGTCCTCTCAAAGTGAGAGCGCCCTGCCCCTCGGCAACTTCCCCTTGCAGCGCGGTTGCCTGCCAATCACTCTCCGATCAAATGAACCAGCCACTTCCGATGTATCGGGACCAGCGGATGATCGATACAGATCACCTCAAGCTGCTTTCCATCTTCCACTTCATCGGCGCGGGCTTCGCCCTGCTGGGCCTCGTGTTCCTGTTTTTCCATTTTGCAATGATGCGGTTGGTGTTCACCAGTCCGGAGTTCTGGGAAGGCACCAGTCACCCGGCGCGCCCCATGCCACCCGCCGAGATCATGAGCGTGCTCAAATGGATCTATCTGGCAGGAGCCCTGTGGTTCGTCGCATCTTGCGTTTTGAACATCCTGTCCGGCCTTTTTCTCCGCGCGGAAAAACACCGGACATTCTCCCTCGTCGTCGCCGGCCTCAACTGCATTCACATGCCGCTCGGAACAATCCTCGGTGTCTTCACCATGATCGTGCTCATGCGCCCCACCGTTCAACACGGGTATCACTTCCGTTCGTAGGCCCCCGCTGATCCTAACGGCGGAATGCCACCAGCCTCGCGGCCGCCACCGGCTCACGCCCGTCGTCCAACCGCACCGTCGGTATCCGGACGACATCGAGTACTTTGCCGCCCGCGTCCAACGCCACCAGGCTGGCTCCCGCCAGATAAAAACGGACCTTCACCTCCGATTGCGCCGCGAGAACCCTTACCAGCTCCACCGGAACCTCTGTTAAAAACTCCCGCTCACCTTGCGGAACAACCGTTCCAGCAGCCATTCCCTGCTCCGCCCAACCGCCCGGTATCCGGCCGGTCCTGACCTTCGCCGCGCAAGCGGGAGGAAGTCCGTAGGGTTCGCTTCGATAGGTGTCGAAATACTGCACCACCTTTGATCGGGCATGCTCGTTGAAAACCACCGGAGCGGCAAACGATGACTTCGGTGCCGGGCGTCCCTCGATCTTACGGGCCACCCCACTCTCCGATTTCCCAGCCACCACGAAGGGGGCCGCGATTCCAAGATTGCTGGCGGCGATGGTCAGCAGGCCAAGGAGGCTCGCCGCACAGCAAAAGTTGAGTAGGATCTTCATGGGTCGTCGGGGTCAGCGGTTGAAAGGCTTCCCCTCTTTCGCAAACCCCGTGCCATCCGGTGAAAACGCCATAACTCACGCACCCACAATCGCCGTCCGGAAACCTCCCACGCTACCGCCTGTGCAAAAACGCATGGTTCCCACCTCACCCAAGGCAAACTGCAACGGCGCTGATCATCCGATCAAGGGACCGCGAGTCTCCGACTCGCAAGTGAAAGTGAAGCCGAAGCGCGGCGGCGTCCGCCTGGTTCCTTGCTAGCTCCTTTTTAAGCGAAGCGAGTCAGAGACTCGCGGTCCGGCTTGGCCGTTGGCCTGGAAGAACGAGGATTCCAACCCTATTCCAATCCTCCCGAGTGCGTCATTTGTAAAACGTTGATAACCAATATTCTGATTTTTCTCCCAGTTGTCGCCAAATTGCCCCCAAAACGCCCTGACTTACTCCCGAATCCACACCCAGCACGGCGCGGGTTCGCGGCTTAAAGGCATTGGGGCTTAGCCCGGGATCGAGGAGCGCCAGCGACGACCACCCCGGGACACGGATTTTCTTGGATAGGCACCCTGAAAGGTGTGCTGGAAAACGCCGGATCTACCGCCGCCGTCCGCTTTCTACGACCCGCTGCCGGGGTCGAATAAGTCCCATAGGCCCTCTAAGTCCTATCAAACCAGCGCCCGGCCCTCCTCCCACTTCCTCATCACCTCCCCCTCTTCCCTGCGCACTCAGCACTCCCACCCACTTCCCCATTGCCCTCAAAGCCACCGCTCGCTAAAACCCACCCAAGCCGGATCCGAGGGTTACGTCCATGCCTGAACCTGCTATTCCACCTCAATGATTCAGCCCGAAGAACTGGTTGGAGGGGAGTGGGCGGACTGGTATCGCCTCACTCCTGTCCAGCGCTGGGCGGAATCCGAAAAACTCTGGCAAACCTACATCGCATTAGGAGGAAGTCTTGATCCCGAACCCGATACTCAAAGTCCTTTCTTCGATGCGCAAGCACCGCGTCCAGTGCCTGCTCATGGGCGGCCAGGCCTGCGTATTCTACGGCGCGGCCGAGTTTAGCCGGGATACCGACCTCGCGGTTCTGGCAGACGCGAATCTTTCCCTCCTCCAAGCGGCCTTGGATGAATTGCAGGCGAAACTCATCGCCGTTTAATCAAGCAGCGTTACCATGAAGCAAAGAAGCTAGCGAAAAATGATCAAGAAACCAAAAACTGAATTTACCAAGAGCAGCGGAAACGTTTTCGCTGACTTGGGCCTTGCCGATGCCAAGGAGTTGGAAGCCCGTGGCCTGATCGGCGTGCACCTCGTCCACTTGCTCAAATCCAAGGAGATGAAGCAAAAGGACATTGCTGAAATGCTTCACCTGAAGCCTGCGGAGGTGTCCCACCTCTTCAACGGTCATTTCAGCCGCTTTTCGACGGACAAACTTTTGAGCCTGTTGGCCGACCTGAAGCAAAAAGTGACCATCCACATCAGCCCGCGAAAACAAGGCGAACCATTCCAAGAAGTTGCCTTTGTCTGACTTTTCTTATCCCGCAACAAGATTCACCGATCCGAGAAGTGCCGTCACCTCCCCCTCTTTCCTGATCACTGATCACTGATCACTCAGCTTGCCCGGCAAAGCGTCGCGGCGACGGGGCACTTCTCCCCCCCACTTCCCCATTGCCCTCTAAGCCATCGCTCACTAGAAACACCCAAGCCCATGATCTCCCTCCTGCCACCCCAAGCGCTTCCCGACCGTTCCTTCCACGACGAAACCCTCCCACAAGACATTGCCAAAACCGCCCACATCTGCTCCATGAAAATCAGCGAAGACGTCCGCCAATACACCGCCCAACAAAGCATCTCCGAAGAGGAGGTGCTTGAAAAGGGCATGGAGGAGAAGAGCAAGGAGTTCGCTGAGGCAGGATCCGAGGTTTACGTGCCTGCTTGAAAAAAAGGGATAGGCCCACGGTAAGTTCTATGAATGCAGACGCTCTAGATCCCGGCAAAATGATTCAACTGAATGACGCCTCAATTCGCGAGGCTCTGTTGCGTAAACTCGTGCGACAGAAGAGTCGTCCGCGGGCAGTGCTTCAAGAACTGCATGTGCATAACGGCAGGGCGATCGCCGACGTCGTCACTTTGCATTCCGAGGCGCATTGCTACGAAATTAAAGGCGCGACTGACCGCATAGAACGAATTGCTGTGCAGGGCCCCTATTACAATGCTGCATTTCGGCGGATCACGCTAGTCACGACCGAGTGCAAGCTTCGGCGGGCTACGAAGCTAGCACCTACTTTCTGGGGCATTATGGTGGCCGTTCAGGACGAAGGGACAATCCGATTCCGCCACGTCCGCGCCGCTTGCCGGAACCCGTATTTCGAGAAACACTTGGCGGCAATGACACTTTGGAAGAGCGAGATGCTTGAGTTAGTTCCTGAGACGGGAACAGAGCGAATGCCTCGGAGACGACTCGCGCAATTGATTGCCGACACACGGCGGGAGCTTGAGCTCAGCATGAGTATCTGCAACCTCCTTCTCAGCCGCCAGTCGCGGGTTCAATTATTGGCCTCCAGCACCATGTAGGTGATGTGAGCTACAACCGAGGGCTTGATCACTGACCCCGGCGTGCAGTTTTTACCCACGCGCCGGCTTTTCTCGTGCAGGTACCGATCTCCAAATGAATAGTCTGGACCACGAAAGAAGCTTTGTCCGCAAAGGGTGCTGGCGAGACCGAAATACTGCTCGAAGCCATCATCTGACCCAACGGAAGATCCCCGGATGAAGTAGTGGAAGCCTTGGTAAGTGTATGCGAGCCGGGCTGTCATGACTTTCTGCATGATCTTTGGGTCTAAATCCGTGTCTGCGTAGAATGGGCTTACGGTAGAGTAGTCACCAGCGACCAAATCCACATCAGATAAATCGCGAGCTTTGCTGATGATAGCGAGTTCCAGCCTGGGAACGATGCAGTTCGAGTTGGTCTTCAAAACATCGCGGCTAGAAGGTGGAATGGAGGACCCGGTGACGATCACGCGGCGAACCTTGTCGTAAGCGGCGCAAAACTTCCGTGCGAAAGCGGCAATCTGCTCTCCTGTATCAGAGACATTCGTGCCAGTGCAGAGCCGACAGTCGAGGATCAGATCGATCGACTCGAACTCTTTGAATACAACCGCCAAATCGTAGTCGATCTGGTCCTCGCTGTTGTCAAAATCCTCGAAGTCGCCTTTTTCGGCGCGGAAGGCCACGGTAGTGGAGGCGATCTCGCCGGCGCACTTTAGCTGGGCGACAGCATGGTTGTGATCTATGCGGTCGAGAGCCACGACGGGGATGATTTGCAAGTCTTGGAGGGACTTAAGAACGTAGGCGTATTGATGCTCACCCTTCACCGTGAGTTTTTGGTCGATGTCGAGATCGTCGAAATAGAACTCCGTCTCGCTGCCCCAATGCTTTTTCAGGCTTGTGGCGATGCTCTGCGCGGTGTTCGCATAGGTTTCCGAGTCGTAAATCTTGCGCGGGAAGTCAAAGAATGGGCAGATTGCTTCCTTCACCTCGCGAGTTAATTCTCCCATCGCGGTAAGCTCACCGCGCTTGGCTTTGAGGAAAGGAATGTAGCGGATCATGACTGGAAGAGGATGGAGCGGACGTCGTGCTCGTTGATGATCGAGCTGTAGCGCTTGTAGTTGCCGGATTCCTTCCTGAGGAGTCCCGCGACGAGACTGGGATGGACGCACTGCTCGGCGGCGTAGGTGCACACGGCCCGGTCACTGGTATCGTATTTAGGCGCACAACTGCGCCAAGACTCACGGTCAACGATTGAATCCTGGGCGAGACGATTGGCCGCCTTCTCGATCCGATCCTCCTCACTGGCCTCGACGTCAAAGAATACTGGCTCCTTGAGCTTGTCGGCGTGCAGGACCAAGTGAGCGAGTTCGTGGAGAAGCGTGAACCAGAAATAATCGAGGCGCGGGAAGCGCAAGCTCATTGCGATAACGGGGTGACCCGTGCTCAGGTGGAATATTGCACCGTCGGCACTCATCCCGGGTAGCGAGTAGACGTAGACTAGGATAATGCCCAACTCGGCGAGAATTGAGGGCAATTGCCTTACGACCTGCGGGTCAACGCTCAAGAATGCAAGCTCCCTGAGTTGCCCCTTGGTCAGGCTAGTGAAGGCCGGAGGTTCATCGGAGAGGCAGCAGTATTCCGCTTCGGCCCGGGCCCGGGCCTGCCAGATCGCCAACAGGCTTTCGTCGACCGTGGCGGATTTGCGGAATAGTGTGGGCTGTTTCGAAAATGGGAGATCAAAGAAGACGGTAGCCAGCGGCGAGTCATCGTCCACGGTTTTGAGCCATCGCCGCGCGACCAGCTCCTTTCGGGAAAGCCCGGCGATGAAGCCTTGGAATTCGCGGTAGCGCTCGAACAACTCGTGCGCACTGACATTGGAGGTCCGCGTCGTGTGCGTAAAATCCGCCCAACTTTCGTCATGGATACTCATGTTAGCTAGCCTCCATCAGTTGAATTGCTAGAGCCTGCGGGAGCTCGTAGTACGCGAGCGATTGCGAGTCCTCCTTGCCGTCCACCTTCACCATTTTGAGTTTCGTGTAGAAACCCTCCGCCTTAGAGAGCGAATGCAAGCAAAAGCCAGGACGAAGCTTGAGTTCATTCACCGCGAAACATTGCGCCGCGCGAAGGATAATTTCACCCAACCCGTGGAACTCACGGGCTCGGAGGTCGCAGGTGCGATTCCAAGGTGCCACCGCGACGAACTTAACGTAGAAGATGTCGCCGGGCTCCAAGGCACTCGCTTCCGGGTGGTAGATCAGGCAGGCAGCCTGCGGTTTACCGTCAGCGTACAGGTGGAACCACTCGTATTCGTCCGTGCTGGAGTCGATGGCCTTCTTAAACCAGTCCCAATGGAAGTCCTCAGTGGAGATCGAGGCGAGAATTTCGCTCTGCTTGGTCTCGTCGGATTCGGCTAGCTGGATTTGATGAAAGAGCGCGAGCCAACCCTGCTTCCAAAAGGTATCGCATTCGAGTGAAGACTCCAAGCTCCAGCCGTGGACGATCTTGTAGGGGATTTTCTTCTTGCTGAAGTGCGTGAGCTCTCCTTGGTCGATTTCCTTCAGCGGGGCCTTGGTTTTTTTGCGGGGTTTGTTCATCGTTGAAAAAGAAGGTTTCTGGGAAACGGGTCACTTAGTGTTGTCGACGCTCCGTAGCTTCGCGGCGAGTTCTTCGGGAGTTAGATTACCGGACTGAACTTGGTCGACGAGAGCACGTACAGCGGCGCCGAGACTCGGACTGCCTTCGGCGAGACGCTTGAGGTCAGCAAAGGCGGAGCGATGGTCGTGCTTCTTCAGTTCGTCGGCAGAAGCGTGCAGCTTCTTAGCGATTAAGGCCAAGGTCTCGTTCGTCGGGAAGCGGCGGCCCAGCTCTACATCGGAAAGGAATGGTGCCGAAATCTTGGCGTCTTTCGCTACCTCCCTGAGAGAGAGCCCAGCGCCTTCGCGCAATTCGCGCAGTCGCTGTCCCATCGTGGTGGCTATGTTTTCATTCATGTAAGCTAACGTAGGCTTACACCGTGGGCATGTCAATGCCGCTTTTCGAATAAGGTCGCATCACTCCCCCCTCTCTTGATCAAGAGCCCTACCGGCAAGGGAGCCAGGGGAACTCACCGGGGTCGCGGTCACCGAGGTCAGAGAAGTCCCAAACAACAGACATTGAAGGCTATGGGCGATTTCCTTCAAGGGCAGCCCCCCAACGCCGTCACATGCGCCAGCGCCGCCGAGGCGAGGCCGGGGGGATTGTAGCCGCCTTCCAGCACGGAAACGATGCGGCCCTGGCAGAATCTCTCGGCGAGGGCGACGGTGCGGCGGGTCATTTCGGCGAAGGTCGCGTCGTCCCAACGGAGGCCGCCGACGGGATCGTTGATGCGGGCGTCGAAGCCGGCGGAAACGAGCAGGAAATCCGGAGCGAACGCCTCGATCGCGGGTTCCAACTGGTTCTTCCATTCCGCCATCGCCACTTCTCCGTCGGAGTTTCCCGGCAGCGGGATGTTCAGCGTGGTCCCCTCGCCCGCGCCCTGGCCGCGTTCGGTGGAGGGGCCGGTAAACGGATAGATGTTCTTCTCGTGCAGGGAAATGTAGAGCACGCTCGGATCCTCGATGAAAACGGCTTCGGTGCCGTTGCCGTGGTGCACGTCCCAGTCGATGATGGCGATCTTCGCCAGCCCGTGCTTCGACTGGAGATAGCGGGCGGCGATGGCGACGTGGTTGAAGATGCAGAAGCCCATGCCGCGCGTGGGCGTCGCGTGGTGGCCCGGCGGCCGCACGGCGCAAAAGGCGGACGCCACGTCGCCGCGCATCACCGCGTCGGCGATTTCCAGCACGGCTCCGGTGGCCTCCAGGGCGACGTCGTAGCTTTCCTCGCAGATCGCGGTGTCTCCGGTGCGCAGGATGTCGGAAAACGTCTCGACGTCCCGATAGACGAGATCATGATAGTAATGCTCGTGCACCAGCAGAATTTCAGAAACCAGCGCCCGCCGCCCGCGCAGGCGGACGACGTCATCCGGCAGCTCTTCCAGCGCCGCGGCCAGCACATGATAGCGGTTGGCGGACTCCGGATGAAACGGGCCGGTGTCGTGCCGTTCATACGCCGCGTTGTAGTGCACGCCGATTTTCCTTTTTCCATCCATCATCGCTCGATGCGTTCGATTTTCTTGCGTTCTAAAAATTTCTTCCGGCTGCGCAGGACCGCGTCCACCGGCATTGAGAACGACCGTTCCTCGTCCATCGGGGACTTCGCCTCGGTGCCGCCCGCCGCGAGGAACAGGCCGGCCATCGCGCGGTTGTCCGGCAGCACGCTGGCCCACAGCTCGCGGATCTTCCGGCGCTTCGCGACGACCGCCAGTTCACCTAATAGAAATCCTGCCATGCCCGAATGCCGCGTTTCCTCGTGCACCACGAAGGCGACTTCCGCGCGCTTTCCATCGGGATCGAGGTAGTAGCGGCCGATCGCCCGCAGTTCCTGCCTGCCGTGATCCTCGGCGAAGATGCCGAGCGCGAGATCCCGCGTCTGGTCCACGGCGGAAAGCTTGTAGGCGGATTCCCCGGTCATCCGGTCCCGCTGATAGCCGTAGCGCAGGCGGATGGTCTCCTCGTCGTGCGAGTAGAAAAACTCCTGCAGGGTGCGCATGTCGCTCGGATGCAGCGGACGCAGGAAGAGGCGGGTGTTTTGAAAATTCACCCATGACGACTCGATGCCGCCGTCGCCCAAGCCCGGCGCGGTGGCGGGCATGGTGAAAAACTTCGGCAGCCAGCCGCGCTCCTGCGCGCCAGCTAACAAGGCCTCCCGGTGGTCCGGATGCGCCACCTCCACCAGCCGCGCCACCCGCTCGCGGATGCTGCGGCCATAGAGGCTCGCCACTCCATATTCGGTCACCACGTGATGCACGTCGCCACGGCCGGTGCAGACGCCGCTGCCCTCGCGCAGCCCGGCGACCACCCGCGAGCGACCGTCCTCGTCGGACGTGGAAGTCAGGGCGATGATCGGACAGCCCTTTTTGCTGCGACCGGCACCGCGGATGAAATCCTGCAATGCGCCAACGCCGCCGTAGAAGCGGTGCCCGCTCGAATCGCGGACGACTTGTCCCGTCAGATCAATTTCGCGCGCGCCGTTGATCGCCACCATCCGGTCATTGCGCGCGATGCGGCCGGGGTCGTTCACCCAATCGCTGGGATGCATCTCGATGTCCTCGTTGCCATCGACGAATTGATAGAGCCGGCGGCTGCCGAGCACGTGGCTGGCGACGATCTTCCCCGGGCGGAAGCTTTTCTGCGAGTGGTCGGCAGCGCCGCATTTCACGAGCTCCATCAGCGCGTCGGTGAAGACGCCCGTGTGGATGCCGAGATGGCGGTGCTTTTTCAATGCCTTGAGCACCGCTTCCGGGCTGTTGCCGAGGCCGACCTGCAACGTCGATCCGTCATCGATCAACTGCGCCGCATAACGGCCGATGCGGGCGTAGCGTTCGTCGTAAATCCCCTTCTCCATCTCTGGCAGCGCGGTGGAGTTCCCGATGAAGTAGTGGATCCTGCGTGAGGAAATCGAGCTGTCGCCGCAAGTCCGCGGCATCTGCGGATTGATCTGTGCGATGACGATGCGGGCGCTCTCCGCCGCCGCTTTCACGACGTCCACGCTCACGCCGAGCGAGCACCGGCCGGCCTCATCCGGCGGACTCACCTGGATGAGCGCCACGTCGATGGGCAGCGGGCCGCCTTTGAAGAGCAGCGGGATTTCCGACATCGCGCACGGCGTGTAGTCGGCATGACCGCGCTCGACGGCATCGCGCAGGGCGGGAGTGAGAAAAAAGGAATTCGTCCGCAGCACCTGCTCGTATTTCGGATCGATCCACGGGGTTTCTCCGAGACCGTTGATGTGCACCAGCTCGACATCCTTGAAATGAGCGGCCATTCCTAACATTGACTCGATCAGCGCAAAAGGCACCGACGCGCCGCCGCCGAGGAAGACACGGCTGCCGGGCCGGATCAGCCGCGGCCAATCGCTTGCATCGAGGGTTTTCATGTCATGACCGCTTCAGGCGAGCGGAGGTTTTTTCATCGGGCGCAGTGTGACGTCGATGATCTCGGCGGTGCGAGAAAGTGATAGAGTGTGAAGCAGGGTTTCCGCGACGTCGTGCGGCTGGATGAAATAAGCGGGATCGTAGGGTTTGCCCTCGGTTTTGCAAATCGCCTCCTGCATCGGTGTGGCGGTGCGGCCGAGATAGACGCTGAGCACGCGCACGCCTTGGGAGTTCACTTCCTGCCGCAGGCTGTCGGCGACGGCCTTGAGCGCGTGCTTGGTGGCGGCGTATTGGCTCACGCCGCCGCCGGCACTCAGACCAGCGGTGGAGTTGATGAAAACAATCTGGCCCTGGCGCTCGACCAGCGATGGCAGGAAAATCTGGGTGAGCGCGAACGGCGCGCGGACGTTGCAGCGGTATTGCAAGTCGAAGTCCGCCAGCGGTGCGGTTTCCAAACGGCCCATCGCGAACACCCCGGCGCTGTGGACCAGCCCGTCGATGCCGCCGAAATCCGCGGTGATGCGCTGTTTCAAATCCGGCAGGGCCGCGTCGTCCAGCAGGTCCGCGACGTAGCACTTCATGCGCTCCGGCGCGGAACTGGCGACGGCTTCGAGCGTTTTCAGTTCCCGCCCGACGAGTGCGACGGTGGCTCCGTTTTCCGCCAGCGCGAGGGCGATGGCCCTGCCCACCCCGCTGCTGGCTCCTGTGACGACAACGACCTGATTGGAAAAACCGCTCATCTGTTAATGCGGAGTATTGTTGGTGCCATCAGGGATTGCAAGCACAGGGGGCTTCCCGGCGGCTCGGTTATTGGCTTGACCTTTTGATCAATTTCCCTTTATTTCTTCCCCGCACGGTTCCGCAAGGGGCTATGTTCACCCCCACCCTCCCCCCACTGTATGAAATCGTTCCGAAGGTTCCTTCGTGTACTTGGCTTGTTATCGCTCGCGTTCCAGAGCATCGCGATCTGTGAAGCCCAGACTCCGCCCACGCGCATCCTGCCGTTGGGAGACTCGCTGACCAGCGGAGTTACCCTGCCCAGCACCACCGTGCAAGGTGCCTACCGCAACAAGCTTTACACGCTGCTCACGAATGCGGGTTACAATGTGGATTTCGTCGGCACCCAGACGGATGCTGACAATGCTTCGCTGCCCGACCGTGACCACCAGGGCATGGGCGGCTACCGGATCGATCAGCTTCAGGCGGGCCTGCCGTCTTGGCTGGGGGCCACCGAGGACCCGGATGTGGTCCTGCTGATGATCGGCACCAACGATTTCTCCGCGAATTTCAACGTCGCCTCCGCGCAAACCCGCCTCGCCAATCTCGTCAGTGATCTGGCGACGCGGCGTCCGTTTGCAAAAATCATCCTCACCACCCTCCCGCTGCGGACCGACAGCGCTGCCTTGGAGGCACAGCAAGTCACATTCAACTCCGCCATTCCCGGCATCGTGAACGATCAGGTGGCGCTCGGCCGCCAGGTTTCCTATGTGGACATCCACGCCGCGCTGTTAGCCAGCGACCTGCAGGAAGGCGTGCATCCGACGGCCGCGGGTTACGGAAAATTCGCGGACACCTGGTTTCCGGCGATCACCAGCGTGATCACTCCGCTGGGCACCTCGAATCCTCCCGCGATCCTGCGCACGGAACCGGCGACGGATCTGTTTCATGTCACCGTAAAATTCAGCAAGCCGCTCGCCGACAGCGCCGCCAACCTCGCGAATTTCAGCGTGAACGGCGGACTGACAATTTCCCAAGCCGTGCTCGATCCGACCACCAAGCGCAGCATCACGCTCACCACCAGCGCGCAGACCGCAGGGACTTTCTACACGCTCACCGTCAACGGCGTCAAAGACCGCACGCCACAACAGAATCAGATCGCCCCGGGATCACAGGTTTCGTATTCGGCATTTTCGCTGGTCAACGGAGGCTTCGAAGCGGGCGCGACCGGATGGAGCATGACCGGAAACTATCTGGTCTATCCGACGACTCCTCCCTATATCGCCTCCCAAGGCTCGACCCTCGTCGTCATGAACGGTGGCCAGACACCGCCTAACGCGATCATCACGCAGGCTTTCCCCACCGTTCCCGGGCAGTCCTACGTGCTCGAATTCGACATGGGCGTGCTCGCCGGAAACTTCGCCGCCCAGCAGCTCGGCATTTCCGTATCCGGTGCCGGTTCGCTCGTAGCACAGAACGAGATCATGTTCGGAAACGGCCTGAGCAACTCGGTCTGGGCTCCGAAAAGTTTCGCGTTCATCGCTAACAGCACATCGACCGTCCTGACTTTCCAGGACCAGTCCCCCACGTCCGATGGCATCGATCTCCTGCTCGACAACGTCCGCGTCACCGCCGTCGCCGGCCCTTCCAACGGCGCACCGACCGCCCTAGCCGACACCTACATGGTCAATCAGAACGCCGCTCTCGTCGTTCCTCCCGCAGGCGTGCTGGCCAACGACACCGACCCGCAGTCCAGCCCGCTGACGGCCGTTCTCAACATCGGTCCGGCCCATGGCAGCCTCACTTTGAATGCCAACGGCGGTTTCACCTACACGCCTGTCACCGGCTATTCCGGTCCCGACTCTTTCACCTATCATGCCAACGACGGCGGACTCGATTCCAACATCGCCACCGCGAGCATCACGGTGACAGCCGTCGCCAACGGCTCGCTCGTCAACGGCAGTTTCGAAAACGGCGAAAACGGTTGGACGATGACAGGCAACCGCCTCGTCTATCAATCGGACGGCACCTACGTGGCCACCGATCCGCAGCCCGTCGCTTCCGCCCACATGCTCGTGCTCAACGGCGGACCGGCGATTCCGGACGCCGTCGTCAAACAGGACTTCTCCACCATCCCCGGCCAATCCTACCTGCTCACCTTCGACATCGGAACCGTCGCCGCGAACACCGCCGAGGGGACAGTCCGGGTGAGCCTGGCGAACACGAACACGAGCGCTTCCTTGTTGTTGGTGGACGCCTCCGCGTTCGGCAACGGCCTGGTCACCTCGGCCTGGACCGCGAAGAGCTACACCTTCACCGCCAATGGAAATCTGACCACCCTCACCTTTTCCGACATTTCCACCGCGACGAACGGAATCGATCTCATGCTCGACAACGTGAAAATCACCGCGGCGGGAGGCCCGCCGAACACCTCGCCTGTGGCAACAAATGACAGCTACTCCACCAATCAGAACACCGCGCTGGTGATCCCTGCCTCTGGAGTTCTGGCAAACGACACCGACGCGGAATCCAATCCTCTCACCGCGCTCGTCAACGCCGGCCCGGCTCATGGAAACGTCATCCTGAATGTCAACGGCGGTTTCACCTACACGCCCGTCACCGGCTACTCCGGCCCCGATTCGTTCACCTATCATGCCAATGACGGCAGCTCGGATTCCAACATCGCGACCGTCAGCCTCAGCGTCAACGTGGTCAATACCGCCCCCGTCGCCGTCGCGGATTCCTATTCCGCCAATCAGAACACGCTGCTGGTCATTCCTGCGGCGGGTGTTCTATCAAACGACACCGACGCCCAGTCCAACACCCTCACCGCGATACTCAATGTCGGACCAAGCCATGGCAGCCTCACCCTGAATGCGAACGGCGGCTTCAGCTACACACCGGCCAGCGGTTACACAGGTCCTGATTCATTTAACTATCATGCAAACGACGGCAGTCTGAACTCCAACATCGCGACCGTCAGCATCACCGTCAATTCGACCAACACCGCACCGGTGGCCGTCGCTGACTCGTTCTCCACCAATCAAAACACCACCCTCGTCGTCCCGGCGTCCGGCGTTCTGGCAAACGACACCGACGCCCAGTCCAACACCCTCACCGCGAT
>JBDSNC010000191.1:0-13484 GCA_039915545.1 Luteolibacter sp. | reverse complement strand
GACCGTCGTGGTCCCTGTGTAGTTGTTGTTTCCCGAAAGAATCATCAAACCGGCACCCGCTTTGGTTAGCCCCGAGCTGCTGGTCACTTGTCCACTGACCAGCAAGTCGGTAGCGGCAGCACCATCGGCCACTGTTAAGGTTCTGAGAAAACCAGACAGATAACCGGAAATCACGGCGGTATCGGCGCTCGCAAGAGTCGTAAAATTGTTATTGCCAAACGTGGATGCCGCCCAGGTTCCACCGGTCATCGTGGCGGTGGAGTTTAAATAGAGTTGGCTGGCGTTATTACTGACCGTGCCTCCGAGGATCGTAACCGTGCCGTCCAAGTTCTGGGCCCCGCCGCCAAAGTTTGCCGTTCCGTTGCTGTAAATAGTGAGGTTCTTGGCTCGGTTAAATCCAACCAAGGTGCCGGAATTGGTAAAGGAAGCGGCGGAGCCGCCCGAGCTTGAGCCGATGACAAGATTACTCGCACTAACTGCATTGGCGATATTTGCAGTCACGCCACCCTCTTGAATTACGGTATCGCCCGTATAGGTGTTGACGGCACCCAGCGTAAGCGTGCTCGCGCCGGTCTTTACCAAGGTCAAAGCACCCGTGTTATTCGCGATGACCGAATTGATCGTGATCGCGCCAGCCCCGGCGTTCACATAGAGATTCGCGGCAGCGGTGCCCTGCTGGCGCACATTGCCAGTGCCCGAGATCGTCCACAGGGTGTTCGCTCCGTTGAGCAGACCAAAGGTCTCCAAGTTGTTTCCGTTCAGTGCAGTCGTTGCCGTCGCGCCGGTATTACGAAGCGCAGTGATCGTCCGTGTGGCCCCAAGCGTTTCCAAAGAGCTGCTCTGCGTGAAGGTGTTGGTGGTGGTGTTCCAAGACGATTCGCCCGTGCCCGCAATCGCCGCGCCGACAATATTCGTCGATCCGTCATAAACGGCGTAATCCGTCTGCGAGGCCGTCGTGGTTACCACTGTGGCCCAAGGTCCGATGATCTGCCCAGCCGTGGTTTGGGCGGCACCCGTCACCTTCATCATGCTGGCCGTGGCGTTCAAACCGTTGGGGCCGCTGAACGCGACCGTCGAGATAGCTCCGGGATGGGTCAGACCAGACAGGGTAAGTGTCTGCGTCTCGCCGCTCGCATTCGCTGTGCTGAGGGTGAGGTTCAACTTGCCCGTGGTCAACGCGACCGAGCCAATCGTTTCGGCATAGGTTGTCGCGCTCGTCGCCGTGTTGGCATACGTGAGCGTGCCGCCGTTCGAAGTGATGGCTGCCGTGTTCGAGACGCGGTCCAGTGCCGCTTGGGTCGAGGAGTTGGTGAGCGTGATGTTACCGCCATTCAGCGTAATCCCCGAGGTGCTGAGCAGTCCTTGATTGATAGCGGAAAGCGCCAGGGTCGTCCCATGGCCGACTGACGTGGTCCCGAACCAGCCGCCGGCAGAAGCGTCGTTCAAAGTCAGCGTGCCGGCAGTGAAAGTGCCCGTGCTGCTGCTCGTTCGCACAAGCGAAACATTGCCTGCACCACCGACCGTGCCCGTAATGGTGGCAGCGGCGACATTGTTAAGCGTGATGGTGTTGTTGGCTGCCCCAAAGGTCAGCGTTTTGCTATTGGTAGCGGCGTCAACTGTATAGGCCGTCGTCTTGAACTGCAAACCACCAACGGTGATATTGTCCGTGAGAACAACCGTGCCCGCCGTCGTGCCCCAAAAGATGGCGGTGTCGTTGTTGGCGTTCACCCACGACTGATCGGTGGTGCCGGTGCCCGGCCACCAATTTGCAGTGGAGGTATTCCAGTTGCCCGCACTCCCGAGGCCTGCACCGCTGGTGACGTTGTTACCGGTGCCGGTTGCATCACTGTCCCAATAAACGGAGGCAGCCTGTGAGGCCAGCGGAAGCAAGGTCATCGCGCCGCACACGGCGAGCACCGAGGGGAAGGAATTCCGGATACGACTGTTAAATTTTTGGAAATCCACAAATGGATTGGAAGACGGGGATTTCATAGGATTTTGATATTAACGAGATTAAAGGGTTTTTTGGCCGGACGTGGAACGGAACGTCCGATCGCATGAAGGAAGTGGACGCCAATTCATTAGGCATCAATGCGGAAGTCGTCTGGCAATCAGATTCACGGGATATTGTTTAGACAATCGACTCCCGCACGGAATTCGCATTGGATTTTGACCAGGGTTGCGGAGTGGAAGCGGTGTTTCCTTCTTCGTCTAGGAAGAATGTATCGGCGCTTCGATGGGCAACTGAGATGAGGCTAAACTCATGGTACAATCCCTGTCCGTCAACGTAGTTTCTGATCCATCCCTGGTGAATGACCGGATGCCTGTTTTTTCACGCCACTGAGCGGATGACCTGTGACGGCGTCCCAAGCGGTTTCCTGAAGCAATTTATTCAACGCCACGGCCACGTCAGGCGGGTAGATCATGAGGATACCCGGCACCGGCAGGCCGATCGGACTCTTTTGATAGATGACGGCAAAGTGGCAATAAGCGATCAGCAGTTTCAACGCGGGGCCCGGATGGCCAAGCGGGTCGGTGAACAGCATCTCCTGGGCCTTCAGACCGGGCACCTTGCCAGCGATGATTTGGCCGCGCAGCGAAATCACCGCTTGCCCGACGGGCACGACGGCGACCGCGGGTTTGCCGATTTTTTCATTCACCCCCGTCACCAAAGCATCCATTTCCATGAAATATTTCGCGTGGATCGCGTTCAGCTTGTCCACCGTCGCGGCGTTGTGGTCCACGACGGTCGGACTCGGAATCTTCGGCGCATTGTAATACGCGGGTTGGTATTCATCGTAAGGCAGCCAGAATTCCTGCACCGTGACTTTGAAATCCGGATTCGATTTCAGGCCGAACTCCGCAAACTTTTCCACACCTTCATCCGGCAGGTAAACCGGCGTCAACGTGAGAACATCGACGCGACCGGTCTGCAGCGCATCCTTTACGTTGTTCGGCTGTTGGTCCCAATGCTGGATGGTTTTCGAGCCGCCGATCATCGATTTTCCGACGATTTGATGGTCCGGAAACCCGCCGGATTTCGCAATTTCCTCCAGCATCGCCGGGACGTCAAAATGATAGCTGTGACCGGCGGAAAACACGCGTTTACCGGTTTCTCCGGCAAGTCCGGGCGAAGCGACGATCAGAAGGAAGACAAAAGCACGGCGGAGGATCTTCATAATTACCAGAACAATACTGTTAGCGTCGACATTAAAGATCACCGGTGGAATTCCCAGCCAAGGCCGGCTCGAAATCTATCCTGTGGGTTTTACAATCCACATTCGGGATGTCACCCATCACCACCAGGATCTCATTCTCAGATTGAAGCATTTCCGCGGGAATGAAATTGCCGGAAATCTCAGAACCATTCAGAATCATTTTCCTCACACCTTTCTGAACCCGCATGGGATTCTCAACCTTGATTCGCAATTGCGCCGCGCGGAATGTTCTGTTCACCACAAATCCCTCCCACTCCGATGGGATGCAGGGATCAATTCTAAGTCCATGGTATTCGGGCTGCACGCCAAGGACATACTGGCTGATCACATAATAGGTCCAACTCGCCGACCCGCTCAACCACGGAACACGGGATGCTCCATGCTTGGGACTGTGGGCGGTATGCGTTGATTGACTCAACACATAGGGTTCGATCTCCCGGATTCCAGCCCTTGAATTGTAAGCCGCAGGCAGGTAGGCCCGCAGGTATTTGTAGGCTTGGTTTCCGTTCCCGAGAATCGCTTCGGCCATCACGGCCCAGGCCTGGGTGTGGACAAAGATCCCCCCATTCTCCTTCAGACCGGGGTTCATCAACTGGGCCCTCACGATATGATGATCCGAGTTGGTATAGGGTGGATCACAAATCAGGATTCCATATTCGGTGGAAAGCTTTTCCCTGACTTTCCGCATGCAAAGCTCGGCTTGTTCGTCGGTGGCTGCCCCGCTGATCACGGCCCAAGCCTGCGGATTCAGGAATATTTCACCCTCGGCAACCTCCTTCGATCCAAATTTCAAACCATCAAACCGGTAGCCGCGCATGAACCACTCTCCATCCCAACAGTGCTTCTGGATATTCCCGTCCAATTCGGCGAGACAATCCATGCTCCACCGCTTTTCGTCGGGTTCATTCAGCAATTCGGCGACTTCCGTGTAAACGCTGAGAGCCAACCTCAGTTGCATCGCAACGAATACGGATTCGCCGTTGTGACCGAATCTCAGGCAATCGTTCCAGTCCGCATGCAAGCCACAGGGCAGGCCATGCGCCCCCGAACGATCGAGATTGAATTCGATGGCGCGCTTCATGTGCCCGAACACGGTGTCATCACCCTTGTCGGCATAGGGCAGCAACTTCTGATAGAAGCCGAGATCACCGGATTCCTTGACGTAGGCGGGAATCGCATTGAAAAGCCACATGGCATCGTCCGACCGATACTCCTGCTCCGACGGCGGCGTTTCCTGACCGGGATAATGGGAAAGAGGGAGCACCACCGGCATTGCGCCGCCGGTTGACACCTGACCGGTGATCATTAACTCAAGCCGCTCCCGCGCCTCATCCGTGATCGAATGCATGACTCCCAGAAAGTCCTGCATCGTATCCCGATAGCCCAAGCCATCGCGATCGACGCCCGAATAGATGAGACTGGCCGCACGTGACCAGGCGAAGGTGACCAGACTGTTATAGATACCCCAGGTATTGATCGTGCTGTTCAATTCGCCATCCGGGGTGATGGCGGAGAATCCAGCGATTCGTTCCTGCCAGTAGTCTTTTACTTTCCGGAGTTCCCGCTCCACCACGGCGGGATCCGCGAATTCCGCAACCGCCTTCCGGCCTTCCTTTTCCGCGCTGCCGACACCGACGATCACCACGAATTCCGCTTCTTCGCCGGGTTCCAGCGACAACTCGATCTGGAGTGAGCCACACGGGTTGTCCCCGTATCCCAAGGAACCGGAACAATTCCCCTGCTCCACGGCGATCGGATTGGCATAAGTGCGGTAGGGCCCCAGAAAGGCCTCCCGATCAGTATCGTAGCCGACTACTTTGGCTCCTGCGATCGCTTGGAACGAGTGCCGGCTTTGATCCTTCTCCTTGAAGTTTTCCGGCATCGCCGGAACATTCACGTTGGTTCCGTGGTCGATGATCCCATCCACCATCTTCATGGTGGCAGTATATTGGACATACTGAATGTTGAGCAGGTCATCGACGGCGTTCCAACTGGACGCATATTCCTGATAGGTGAAACAGCTCAGGTTGCGCCGGATGGTCCCGGTGTTCCTTACCTTGATCCGCCAGAGTTCCATGTGTTTTCCGATCGGCACAAAAAACGTGGCTTCGGATTCGATCCCCCGGTATTTCGAGGTGATCGTGGTGTAGGCGGTGCCATGGCGGCACTCGGTCTTGAATTCGCCAAGCGGCTTCGCGACGGGCTGCCAGGACGCGGACCAGTAATCCTTGCTGTCCCGGTCACGGAAATAGACATACCTTCCGGGTTGATCCATCGGGATCGAGTTGAAACGCATCCGGACGAACCGGCCCATGCCGCCGGAACGGTAGAAACAATAGCCTCCCGCATTGTTAGTGATGATCGATCCGAATTCCGTACTGCCCAGGTAGTTGCTCCATGACTTCGGAGTGTCCGGGCGAGTGATTACGTATTCGTGACGATTGTCATCAAAATGTCCAAACTGCATTCGATTTATGATTTGATTGTTGCGGAAAAATTTCGTGACCCGCGGTTGAGTCATGATGGGTTGTTCTGCCGCACACTTGGCCGGCCGTTGCAGCGGCCGGGCTGTGGGAGCGTGGCTGCCAGCTGCACGACCGCACGGACAGGAGTGGGCAACGATCAGACCGACAGCAACGCGGGAATCATCCGACGGGAAGATTCACGTGAAATTGTTTCGACAAACGGAATGAGGCGGAGGTGAAATCGCCACCGCTTCACGGCCCCCCCGCTTCAGTCACTCGCAATCGAATGAACCGCGAACCCGCGGAAGCGGATGCTGTGCTGTCTGAAATCCGGATTGTCTGGCTGAACCCGGTGTCCAGGGTCGTCACAGGCAGAGAAGTGTGCGGCAAGCCGGAGCTCCAAGTTTCCAGATTGCCGGAAACCTCGACCGTGCAGGTGATGTCGGCAGGTGCCTTGCTGCGGATATAGGTGAGCGTGAGATGGCCGTCAACGAGCTGACCTTCCAGCAACTGCGGTCGATCCGCCACTTTGGGTTTCATGCCCAACGCATACTCGACCAGGTTGGAAAAGCCGTCGCCATCCGGATCGGCAAGAGTCCCGCTGATTGCGGAATTGGCCAAGTCGCCTGAGGAAAAATTGTCTTCTTTCCAAGTGGTGAGGGTGGCTGCTTGGAAATTCGCCACCAGCGTTCGTGGCCCCGCAACCGTGAAGGTTGTGCTCGCCGAAGGGCTCACCAGGCTCCCGTTTTCAGTCCAGGCAGAGAATCCATAGCCGCTGGACGGGTTCGCCGTCAGGGTTGCGCTGGTCTCGCTCTGATAGCTCCCCGTGCCGCTTGTCGTGCCCGAATCAATCGGCGAAGCGCCCGCCGTAATTTCGTAAAAGGTGGTCGGACTGTAGGTGAAAACGCCCCGGCCGCCGGTGCCGATGAAGATCTTGCCGTAATTCTGACGGTCTCCAGCCAGAGATATGATGTCATTGATGGTGGGATCGGCGAGTTTCACCCAATTCAGGCCATAATCGTCAGACCGATAGATGCCTTTCACCCCGGCCCTGTAGCCGTGGATGAACACCGTGTAGCCGGTGCCGGACGCGGCCTTGCCAAAGCTGACCTCGGTCACCTTGCCGATGCCGGCGATGGCCGACCAGGATGCGGCCGAATTGATGGAGCGCCAGAGACCGCCGCCGCCTCCGTTGTAAGTGCCGTCGTCGCAGAGCCAGACGTCGCCACCCCCGGGACAGGCGGGAGACACGGGTGCCGCCACCAACTGGGGCGTCCGCACGTTCTGACTATTCCCGTTAGGCACCGTGGATACCTGGGTCCAGGTGGCCCCGCTGTTCGTGCTCCGATAGATCACGTGGGCGGAGCTGCCAAAAGATCCGGCGTAGAAGTAGCCGTTGCCGCGGTCGGCCGCCAGGGGCTGGCCGGACATGCCGATGCTGTTGCCGTTGGTATAGACTCCGGTAATGTTGGAGTTGGGCCCGCCCGTGGCCGCCGTCCAGGTCACTCCGCGGTCCGTGCTGAAATACATGGGGGTGGCGGTCGTGCCGTTCTTGATGCCCATCCAGACCAGGTTGCTGGAATTGGTCGCTGAAATGGCGACGCGCCCGCCGCCCATCCAAAGCATTCCCGGTGTGGCGTATAAATCGGTGGGTCTGTTGGTCCAAGTGAGCTCGTTCGCCGGAAGGTTGTCCGTGCCTCCATCTCCCTCGATCCAAGTGGTGGTCGGCGTCGCCTCGATCGTGGTCGAATACGCGGTGGTGTCGGTGGCCGACGCCAAACGATACAGCCGCAACGTCGCCGACGAGATTGCAGCCTGACCGCTCAAATCAAACTTCAGATAGCTCCATTTCAGGTAATTGGCCGAGTCGTAGTAGTTCTGTGCGTGTAGCTCGGTGGCATTGCCATAATTGGTGGTCGTGGCTCCGGCATAAACCCTGGCGTCGGCCGTCGGCGCGAGCGTGGTGACGCCGTTAAGCACGAGTTGCGGCGGGTCGGTCCCCTCCTTTGACGAAAACCGGAGGTAGCCCTGACTCAACCAATGGCTGGAGCGCAGGACCAAGGTCACCGACGTGACCCCTGCCGCCTGTTGTTTCTTGAGATACGGCCCGACATCGAACGTCTCCCAGCCAGCCGTCGGGTTGTTGGAGATGTACTTGGCGTCCAGTTGTCCGAATTTCACCCAGTTGACGCCGCCGTCGATGGAAACCGCGCCAGTTCCTGAAAATTGATTGGCGGCCACCGTGGCCCGCACCCAGTGGTCGGTGTTGCCTTCGGAGAAATCCAAACTCGTGCCGTTTGACCCGCCCATGCTACTGCCGCCCGCCCCGCTGGGACGCACGGTCGTGTCAAGGTAGCGGAATCCGCCGACGTCGGAAAGCCCCGTCAGCAACCTGGCACCGCTTGGCGCGTTCTTGAGCGAGAGGACAACCGTTTCCTCCTGGCCTTTCTGAAGGGTATACCACCAGGAGCCGGGGTTGGTGCCGAGATTCTGGGCGCTGCGCGTGCGGCTCACCCCGAAGAAATCACCCAGCCAGAGTTCGTTCGAATTGGCGGGATTCACCAACATCGATGACGTGTTGCCAAACCAATACCCGGTCAGGCAGGAGGTGCCATCCGGCTCTTTTCTGGCGTGATTGGTTCCGGTCTGCGGACCTTCGTTGAAGGTGGTGGTCTGCGTGGTCCAGGTCGCGCCACCATCGACGGATCGGGAAATGTTGGTGGTCGACGTCGATGCCACAAAAACCTTCTGACCGGTGGCATCACTGGGGTCCACTGCCACCGCGAAATAATTCTGCCCGGGGGGCAACGTGCTCATCAAGCTCAGCGATCCCCCACGCGGCAAGCTGGCGGCGCCGGCGGTCCCTGCGGACACATAAAGGGTGCCGTTGCCGGAAATCGCGGCGCGCCGGGGAGACAGGATCGTTGCTCCGCCCACTTTGGCCCAGGTGGTGCCTCCGTCCGTGCTTTGATAGACACCTCCCAGGGTCGCGTCGGAAACACCCGCATAGACGATCGTGCTGCCGCCGTTCTTGTCGCAGACGACAAAGCTGATGCCTGCATTCGTTGTTCCAAAAGGAACCGAAGCGGCCGGAATCTGGGAGGCCGTCCATGCACCGCCGCTTTTGGTGAATTTCCTCAGTCCGGAAGTGGTGGAGCCATACCAGAGAATATTGGCATCATTCGGATCGACGGCGAGACGTTCGCCATAGACCCGGCTGGTTCCATTGCCCTGGATCACGAACGTGTTGCTCGCGCCCACGAGGTACCAGTTCGCGCCCCGATCGTCGGACCCATAGATCCCACGCGCAGTGGAGGATACATTGGGATTCCCCACCGCCATGTAAAGACGGTTGGAAGTGCCCGGATCGACCGCGATGCTTTCCACGCACATCAAGGCACCGCCAGCCGCGGAGCCAAATGGAACCAGCGAGTCGGAGAGGGAGATCCACTTACCGTTGCCCTGGGCATCCCCGGTGGGCGACCAGCGGAAAGCACCTCCAACATCGGTCCGGCAGTAAATATCCGCTCCGGTGGAATCGCTCACGAGGCCGGTCACATAGCCTCCGCCGCCAAGCGGGACAGTCGGCCACGTCTGAGCCTGGATGCCGGCGAGGGAAAAAAACAAGGCCGCTAACACCACAAGATTGCCGCGTCCAGCCGGCTGTTGGAGTGGATATCTCATGAGTTCGCCCCCCTCTGGCTGAAGTCATGCGCGGTAACCGCCTGTCCCACGCATCGTGGATTGATGAATGCTGCGGGAACAACAATCTGCGCCGGTGCGTCCTGCGCTGAAACTTCAGCAGACAGGGAGCCAAGCGGCGACAACGCCGGTAAAATCAGGGGTTTTTTCATTTGGAATCAATTCGGTCGATGGGTAACAACCATGGCGCGTGTGATGCATCATCCGCACTACCTGAGCCAATGCCATGGTTTGATTTGCCGACAATCCCGCCACCCGCAACTTGGAAATCCGTTGACGAGCAGATTCACGTGGATTTGTTCGGACAAATTGAGAGGGCGATTCCAAGCAGTCCCCCAATGGGTGGATTTCGGCAGGATCGCAGCCGTGGAGATGAATCGACAGGCCGGGGGCTTACGGCACCTGCTGCGTGAAAAGATGGGGTTAGGTTTTCATGGATTTCTGAGACAAGTGCCAATGCCAATGGGGCGTGATTCAACGAGCAGGCCGCACGGCACCAAGAACATCGGTATTCTGGCGGGTATCCACCAAGTGCAGAGTTACCTTCAATCGCGGCAATAGTGCTGGCGAACCACACCGACCGCAACGCGGGAACCGATCCACCGGCCTAGATTCACGGCAATTTGTTTGCACAAATACCTGTCGGCACAGGAATTGAATTGCCCGATTGGATCGATTGACCCTTTGATGGTTCGGCGGTGACCCTCAAGTGCCCCAATACTCCGGATTCCGGCCTTGTGGCTTGAGCGTGAAATGATCACCAATCATGTGAACCCATTATGAAACTCCTCACATTTTTCGCGACGCTGTTGTCGCTCATCTCACCCTGTGTCGCGGATGATTATGCCGCCATGACCTTTACCGGTGCCAGCGGCCCCATGCCTTACCGGATCCTGTCACCCGCCAAGCTTGCACCGGGAGCCACATATCCCCTCGTCATCTTCCTGCATGGGGCTGGCGAACGCGGAGACGATAACAAGCGCCAGATCGATCTCGGAGGATCACTGTTTCTCGATGCCAAAAACCGTAAGGATTTTCCTGCCTTCGTGATTTTCCCCCAATGTCCCAATAACAAACGCTGGGTGGAAGTGGACTGGGGTGAACTCAAACCCCACCAGCAACAGGAAAAACCGAGTGAGCCTATGTCGCTGGTGATCGAACTTGTGCCTTCGCTGATGAAATCCCTGCCCGTCGATCCCTCCAGGGTCTATCTCATGGGGCTCTCCATGGGTGGTTTCGGCACTTGGGATCTTGCCGCCCGTCATCCGGAATGGTTCGCCGCCGCAGTGCCCATTTGCGGCGGAGCCGATGATTCGACCGCGCCTCTGTTAGCGAGATTGCCGGTTTGGACGTTCCATGGCGATCAGGACAGCACGATCCAAGTCAGCCGCACCCGTTCCATGGTAGAGGCCCTGAAAAAGGCCGGTGGAAATCCGAAATACAGCGAGCTTCCTGGAATTTCGCACGACGCCTGGTCGCCCGCATTCGCGACTCCGGAACTGCTTCCCTGGCTTTTCACCCAGAAGCGCCCCTGAGATCCGGCAGACTTGCATTGGCGCGCAAGGACCTCGCGGATCAGCAGAAAGGGATTTCACTTGCCCGGCAACAGAATCGTGATCCCCAAAACCCCGAGAGTCGTCGATTGCTCCGGATCAGACGCGATCTCGATATGGGTGATTTTCCTGCCCGGCTCGGGATTAATCCACTCCAACGTATACAGACTCACGTGACGCCAGGTCGTCCCCGAATGGGTTTCATCGGTCAGGGGAGCCATCCGCGCGTGAGGAAAGTCGCAGGGTGGGAAGTCGGGCCACCAGTCCTGAATATTGGCTTGGGCGCTCGATACAGCACCGCTTCCGGTCTGCGGCCTCCCCAGCGCCACCATCGGCACTTCGGCGATCCGTCGCTTGCCTGCAAAGAACGTGTAGGTTGCGAACTGCTTCAAATATTTGCCGTAGCCGCATCCGTGCAGGACGTAGATCGCCGCCACTTGCGAGTGGATGTCGATGCGAACGCTGGATCGGAGCGGCTGGCCATTGCCCCTTTTGTTGTTCAAAGACCTGAGGACGATGGCCCCACAATGCGAGCGATGATTTCCGCCGCGGATTTGAAACGGCACACCATGAAACATTTGACGCCCGGGGGCCAACTGCGTCAATGGAAGATCACCCAACCATCCGCGTCGGAAGTTGAGAGGGCGATTGAGGTGTTCCGCGAGCTCAATCATGCGAAACCGTGAATCGGGTAGATTCCTGGTGGCATCGTACGGCCGGTATCTGGCAGCTCCGATGTTGTCCCCGGCGTCGAACAACATGGAGGGCACTGCCAATTCATCCCTGGGATTCGGGCGGTCCGCTGGAGGGTAATCACTGGAGAACGGATTTTCCGCAAACGAATCCCGCTCCACGAGATGTGGCAGGAGACAAATTTCCGCAGGAGGCGGGAGAACCCCGAACTCGCGTTTTCTCCGCAATGCCCGCTGGACGAGATAGAAGGCGGTTTCGTGAAACAAATTGGTATCAAAGGCTGGCGCACCCACCGCCGGGACTGAAAAATGCAGTCGCGGGAAGTCCCCGGTACTGACCACAGTAAGCCGGGAAGGAACTTCGATTCCACGGTGATGGAGGGCATCGAGCAATTGTTGGATCGGAAGGTCGTTGATGTTCAGCACCACCAGCGCGGTGACTTCCTTCCAATCCTTGGCAAGGCGGCTTGCGAGGTCGCTGGAATCCTCCTTGAGAAGCCGGGGTCCATTCGAATGGAACAGCCGCTCGCCCGAACTCTCCAACTGGAATTTCCTACACAACTGCACCCATTTCTTCTTCGTCTCACCGGAAGCCGGAATCCAGGGCGGCAGGGTGAGAAACGCCATCTCCCTGTGGCCAAGGTCAAAGAGGCGCTCGAAAATCAACTCCATGCCCCCGCTGACATCACTCACCACCGAAGACGCCCCGATCCCACGCCGGTCTACACACACTACCGGAATCCCCGCTTGCACCAATCTGGAGACTTCCGCTTGCCAAACTGAAACGTCCTCACCCCACGGGGTTGCAAAGATCACGCTCTCGACTTCCGGAGCTTTCAACGTGCTGAGTTGGCTGGTGGACGCATCCACGACCTGCCAGGGGTGAACCTTCAAGTCGATGTCGAGATCCCGGGCAATCTTCTCAAAAATGTCCAGTCGCTCCGAATCCTGTGCGATGACAAGGTCACAGGAACTCCGCGCGGAGCTGACCCGCTCCCGATGTCCTCTGAAAAACAGCTTGTAGCCTTTCCGCTCCACGAATCCTTCCGCGATCATCCTGGCCACCGCGCGATTCACGGGATAGTGCTGCAAATCCAGTTCCCGCGCGATGGCCCGTTCCGACGGAAGCCGTCCGCCCGGAGCGGCAGGTCTGGCATCCAGCCACGCTCTGAGCACCCCATCCGCATCCGTCACTTTTTTACCAATACTCATAATCCAATGTTTTAACAACCGCCGCCAGAAGTCAAAATTTAATCCGGTGTTGATCAAGAGAGAATTCCATCCCTCGGCGTGTTGTCTAAACAATTTTATGTGAATCCAATCCCCCGGGTCATTCGCGCATTGTGACCGGGAGATTTGCGGCACAGCCTTCCGCACACGAATCGGATTGGAAATGATGCAGTGCTCCGGGAAACTCCCCCCCCTTTGTTAGCGACCTGCCACCACTAGATTTACTCTCGCCCGGCCGACCGGCCATGCCGCACTCTCGCGCTTCAATGAAAACCCATTTTCGCATCCTGATCGCTTGCGGCGTCTTCAGCGATCAGGGCAGCGACGAGATTCCAAGTCTCGCTGAGTTTGGGGACGGCGGTTCCCGGTGGTATCCGATCTCCCTACTGTTGCCCCGGTGGTTTCAAGAATCGATTCCAAGTTGCGCATCACCGCGGCTATCCGAATCAGCTACAGCATGCGATGGCTGTTGCAACATTACCTCGGCGAAGGCGGGTGTGAGCTGGCCCCAGAAGTCCGGCCACTGATGGGCTAAACTAAGCTATGGTGCTGGGATGCGGGAGATTGATAGGAGAGCATGGGTTCTGAATCAAGGATGGAGTGGCGAGGAACACGAAATCGGCA